>CAYVQK010000048.1:12280-20854 GCA_964454145.1 uncultured Oceanicola sp.
TAGTCGCGCGCAGCGGCGTAGCCGTAGGGCTGCACCTCGTAGCTGGGATAGCCGTAGTTTCTGACCTCATAGCTCGGCCAATCCTCGATCTCGCCTGCGGTGATGCGGTCCTCGTAGGCATCGACCAAAGCCATGTAGGCGTCATATTCCTCGGGCGTCAGATCCGGGTGCGCGGCGCGCCAGATCGGGTCGTCGATCTCGATGCACTGGCGGGGGTTGGCGGCGCGGGGCTTGTCCTCGCACGAGGCCGCCATCTCGAGCGACAGGTTCAGCCCGGGGTTGGCGCGGTGGAGGATCGGCAGGATCGCCTTGAGGTCCACGATGCCCTCACCGCAGGCACGGCCCTGGAAATCCAGTCCACCGGGGGCGCGGGCAACGTAGGCGTCCTTGATGTGCGTCTGCCGGACGTGGGGCGCGAGCCGCTTCGCCGCCCAAACCGGGTGCTCGCCGCGTTGCAGCCCGTTCGCCGTGTCGAAGACCGCGCCGGTCACGTCTTCGCCCACCGCCTCGATCAGGCGCAGGATCTCGAAGGAGGTGATCTCGTCATGGGTCTCCATGTTCATGTGAGAGCCATGGGCGCGCAGCACCGGGGCGAGCCGGTGCATGATCTTCTCCATCGCCGCCAGCTGGTCGGCCCAGTCGATGTCGGTGCGGAAACGGTCGTTGGCGAGGCGCCCCGGATACTGGCCCTTGAAATTGCCCGGCGAGATCCAGAGCTCGTGCAGGCCGATGTCCGCCGCCAGTTCCACCATGCGCGTCAGCCCGGCAAGAATGTCTCCGTTCCCGGCGGCGCGCAGCTCGGGGGCCTCGGCGCTGCAGTAGGGGTTGATCTTGCCGAGACCCGCCTCGAGGTAGAGCCCCATCGCGTCGGCCTTGGCCTTCAGGTCCCTCAGGAACCCCGCGTCCAGCGTCGGCGACATGTCGAGTACGGTGGGGAAGAAGATCCCGTCCAGCCCCATCTCCTGCACGTGGTCGAGGCTTGCCATCGGGCCGCGCTTGAGGGCTTCGGGCAGCTTCTGCCAGTCGATGCCGAGTTTCATGAGAGGTTCCTTTCCGGTGGGATCAGTTTCCGCGGCCCTTGGGCGCGAAGCGTTTCTCGAGGTAATGCTGGCCGATCTGCGCCACCGTGGTGATGCCGAGGTACCAGATGGAGGCCACGAACAGCAGTTCGATGACCAGGAAGTTGGCGGCGTAGATCTGCTGCGCCATGGTCAGCAAATCGCGCATGCCGATGACCGAGACGATGGCGCTGGCCTTCAGCATGCCGATCGCCTGATTGCCGGTGGGCGGGATCACGAGCCGCACCGCCTGCGGCAGGATGATGGTGCGCATGATCATCATCGGCTTCAGTCCGAGCGCCTGCGCCGCCTCGCGCTGGCCCTTGCCGACGGCGTTGAGCCCGGCGCGGATGATCTCGGACATGTTGGCCGCCTCGTGCAGCCCGAGGGCGAGGAAGCCCGCAACCGCCGGGGTCACCAGCATGTTGATGTCCCAGGGGCCGATGCGCGGCACGAAGAGCGCGATGTTGAACCACAGGAAGATCTGCACGATCAGCGGCACGCCGCGGAACCACCAGACGAAGCCCGCCGCAATGGCCCGCAGCACGAGGTTCTCGGAGATCGCCATCGCCGCCATCACGCAGCCCACGACGATGCCGAAGACCATCGCGCCGACGGTGAGTTGAAGGGTCAGCACCACGCCGTTCAGGATGCGCGGATCGACGAGGTAGGCGGGGATTTCACCCCACTGGATGCTCTGGCTCTGCGCCACGACCCAGGCGATGGCGGCCAGGATCAGGAGCGCGGTGCCGCCCGTTGCAACTTGCCCCCACCGGATCTTCAGTCGTGCGGGCGGGGCGCTTGAGCTGGTGTCGATGGAGGCCACGATGTCTTACTCCAGAGGCATGGAAGCGGCGTCGTTGACCTTGACGGTCTCGACGGCGAGCGGCCCGAGGCCCCACTTCTCCATGATCTGGGCATAGCCGCCCTCGTCGACCATCTGCTGAAGCGCGGCGACCACGGTGTCGCGCAGTTCGGGGTTGTCCTTGTGGACCAGCATCCCGAGGTAGCCGACGGCAAGCCGGATCTCGGGGAGCGCCTGCAGGCCGACGCCTTTGCCCACCTGGTTCTCGGTGGTGTAGACGCTGGTGGCGTAGCCGTTGACGGTGGCATCGGCGCGGCCGGTGCGGACCGATTGCAGCACGTCGGGCATCTTGGGCAGCGACATGATGTTCATCGGCTCGTCGCAGCTTTCGGCGAATTTCGTCACCAGCCGGTTCTGGAAGGTGCCGACGGGGACGGCGACGCGCTTGCCGCAGAGGTCCGCCATCGAGGCAACGCCCTGCGGGTTGCCCTGCGCCACCATGATCGTGGTCGCGTCGAACATGTAGTCGATGACGTCGACCTGCTTTTCGAGCTCCACGTCGTCGTTGATGCCCGAGATGGTCATGTCGAAACGGTTCGACAGGATGGCGGGGACGATGCCGGCGCCTGCACCGAGGTCGGTCATCTGAACCTCGAGCCCGAGGATCACGCCAAGCGCGCGGGCGATGTCGGCGTCGATGCCGATGAGCTTGCCCGCATCGTCGTAGAAGCTGATCGGCGGGGTCAGGTCAGTGGCGACCCGCAGCACGCCGGTTTCCCGGATCGCCGCGGGGAGGGCGGCGGAGAGCTCGGGGTTGGCGGTCACGCCGGGCAGGGCGGTGATCTCGTCGGTGGGCTGCATGACCTCGGTCATGCCCTGCGCGAGAAGCGCGGCGGGAGAGGTGGCGATTGCGGCGGCGAAGGCCGGGCCGAGGGTCTTCTTGAGGAGGAAGTGCATGAGGGGGGCTCCCTGTTGCCGGATGCGCCGGAATCGACGCTACAGGGGCAGGATCGGATCGCGACAAAACTTTCGCAACTTTTTTCGAAAGTTTTGTCGCATTGAGTTTGGTGAATCTGCCCCGAGCGTCATGCGCAGCGTCTCAAATGCGACTCTTCTAGTCATCTTGTCGGATAAATGGGCGGAGTGCGAACGGTGCCGGCGTTTCGGCACCGCTTCGAAGGGTCAGGTCTTGCCGGTCATCCGCTCGAGGATCGCGAGGAACTCGTCCTTTTCGCCATCGACGCCGTCATAGACGATGTTGCCCTCCATATCTTCGAGGTGCACGGCCATGGCCGTGCGCGCGGCGTCGTAGTCTTCGGCCTTGAGGTGGTCGAGGATGATGGCGTGATGCGACGTGCCGCAGGTGCATTCCGGAGCGCGTTCATAGAGCGCCTGCACCAGGGAGAGCCGCGTCAGCACGTTCTCGAGCATCGTCAGCAGCACGTCGTTGCCCGCATATTCCGCCAGCATATGGTGGAAATCCCCTGCAATGCGCCGCTTTTCCGTCGCATCATGACCGGAATGCACCTTGGTCTCGTTCTCGACGTGGCGTGCGAGGATCTCGAAGTCCTTCTTCTTGAGCCGCCCGGGGATGCTCTCCATCACCGCCATCTCAAGCACGCGACGCGTGGCGAGCAGGTTCTGCGCCTCCTCCGGCGTCGGGGTCGCGACGAAAGAGCCGTGATTGCGCCGCCGTTCCGCAAGTTTCTGGTGCGCCAGCATGGTGAGGGCGCCGCGGACAACGGTGCGGGACGTCTTGAAGTGGCTGGCCAGCACGTCCTCCTTCAGCTTGTCACCCGGTTTCAGCGATCCTTCGAAGATCGCCGCGCGCAGAGTTGCGCAAATCACTTCGGAGATGTCGTCAGATAGAATCATGGTGTCTTTCATCGCAAACGCTCCTCGGTTCGACGCTCTGGCGGGATGAGATCTAGCGCTCCGAGAGGCGGAGTTACAGGGAATCCGTTCGCACGGCGCCTGAATTGGCCGCAGTCCCAGTGTAGGCGCACAATAATTCTACGCAATACTTGCGTTAGAATTTTCGCACAAACTTTCGCATTGAATTGCGAAAGATGTGGCCGCAACAGTTGAGTCGTCCCGATACGCAGAAAGCGGAGCACCACGAAGATGTCCAGTACCGGATTACAGATCATAGACGTGGATCACAGCTACGACGACAAGCAGGTCCTTCACAATGTCAGCTTCGACGTGCCGGACGGCAAGGTCGTGGCGCTGCTGGGGCCTTCGGGTTGCGGCAAGTCGACCATCCTGCGCGCCATCGCAGGCCTCATCACGCCGGACAGCGGACGCATCCTGCTGCAGGGGCGTGACCTGACCCGGGTTCCGGTGCGCAAGCGGGGGCTGGGAATGGTCTTCCAGAACTTCGCGCTCTTCTCCCACATGACCGTGGCCGAGAACATCGCCTATGGCCTCGCACATCTGCCCCGCGCCGAGCGCAAGGCCCGCGTCGACCGCCTGCTTGAGCTGGTGCGGCTGCTGCCCTTCGCGAACCGCTTCCCGCCGAGCCTGTCGGGCGGTCAGCAGCAACGGGTCGCCGTGGCCCGGGCGCTTGCCACGGATCCGGCGGCGCTGCTCATGGATGAGCCCTTCGGCGCCCTCGACCGGGCGCTGCGCTCGGAACTCCAGGCCGAGCTGGTGCGGATGCAGAACGACGTGGGCATCACTACCGTGATGGTCACCCACGATCAGGAAGAGGCGCAGGCGGTTGCCGAGCAGCTCGTCGTGATGAACGAGGGCCGCGTCGAGCAGGTCGGGTCTCCCGAGGAGATCTACGACCGGCCGGCCTCGCTCTTCGTCAACGGCTTCATCGGTCACGCGAACCAGATGGTGGCGCGGGTCACCGGACCGGCCAGCCTGACCATGTCCTGCGGTGCCGAGATTGGCTTGAACCGCAAGCTGAACTACTTGCCGGGCTCCGAGGTGACCGTCACCTCGCGGCCGGAAACCCTGAACCTCTCGCTCAGCCACCAGCCCAACGCGATGGCCGCCCGTTTCGACCGCGCCGTGGTGATGGGCCAGTTCCTGACCATCGACGCGACCCTGATGGACGGCACCGCCGTCAAGGCGCAGGTCCTGCGCGATGGTGGCCCGCGCCCGAGCAAGGGCGACGACATCTGGCTCAGCCCCGAGACCAACAAACTGCACGTTTTCCCGAAAGCTTCCTGAGGAGTATGAAGCCATGACCATCAAAATGTCCCGCCGCGCCTTCACCATGGCTGGTGTCGCCGCTCTCGCCACCCCGGCCCTGATCCGTCCTGCGCGGGCCGCAGGCGGCCAGGTCGTCGCCGCGACCTTCCCCGGCAGCTGGGAAGACGCCTATCGCACCGTCCTGACCCCGATGGTGAAGGACGCTGGCTTCGACCTGACCATCGCGCCGTCGATGGCGCAGGACCAGATCGCCCGCCTGATGGCCAGCCCCGGCCAGCCGCCCTATGACGCGCTGCTGGTCTCCCCGGGCCAGACCGACATCCTCATCGAGCAGGGGCTGATCGAGAAGATCGACCCGACCCGCCTCAAGAACTGGTCGAAACTGTCGCCCGCTGCGCAGAACGAATGGGGCCCCTACGTCACCATCGAGGTCAACGGCATCGCCTACAACCCCGAGGTCGTCGAGAAGCCGTCGGGCTACAAGGCGCTCTTCGAGGACGAGCAGTACGACTACAACCTCGCGCTCATCGGCTTCGGCTCGAACACCGCGACGATGGCCTACACCGAGATCAACAAGGCCTACGGCGGCACCTACGACAACATGCAGCCGGTGTTCGACCTGCTGAAATCCTACCTGCCCAAGATCGGCGCCATCGCGACCTCGGGCTCCAACCAGATGACCATGTACCAGCAGGGCGAGATCGCCGTGTTCATGGCCTCGACCGGCAACGTCGCCAAGCTGCGCGAGCTGGGCATGCCCTGCGAGTTCGCCCACCCCGAGACCGGCTCTCCCTCGGTCCCCGTGGCGATCCACCTGGTGAAGGGCGCGTCGAACCCCGATGCGGTCTATGCCTACATGGATGCGGCCATCGATGCGGCGGCGCAGGTCCAGCTGGCCGAGCCGCCGACCGCGATGATCCCGACCAACACCGAGGTGCCGTACTCCGAGGTCGTCTCGCAGTTCGTCACGCCCGAGCAGGTCGCCAACGCCGTCTACCCGGACTGGCAGGCGATCAACAAGCACCGCGCAGAATGGACGGACACCTTCGACCGTCTGGTTGTAAGCTGAGCCGAGGGAGGCCGTGATGATCCGCAAAGACACGCTTCTTTCCTGGCCCATGATCGCCTTCATGGTGCTGTTCTTCATCTCTCCGCTGGTGCTGTTGCTCGGCATCAGCCTCAAGGGAGAGGATGGAAGCTGGGGCCTCGGGAATTTCGCGGCCTTCCTCTCCGATCCCTTCGCGCGAAACGTGCTGACCGGCACCCTGATGCTGGGGGCCAAGGTGACGGCCTGCGTGTCGCTGGCGGCGCTGCCGCTGGTGATGCTCTACTGGCACGCGGGCAAGCGGATGCGGTCGGTGATCCTGATCTGCACGCTGCTGCCGATGCTGACCGCCAACGTGGTGCGGACCTTTGCCTGGGTCGTGCTGCTGGGCAAGCGCGGGCCGATCAGCGAGACGCTGTTTGGGCTCGGCATCTGGGAGCGGCCGATGTCGCTCCTGTTCACCGAGACCGGGCTGATCATCGCACTGACACAGATCGAGCTGCCGCTCCTGCTGCTGCCGGTCTTCGCGGTGCTGAACCGGGCCGACCGCAAGACGCTGGAGGCCGCCGAGGTGCTCGGGGCAGGGCGCTGGCGGGCATGGTTCTCGGCGATCTTCCCGCAGATCATCCCCGCGGTCCTTGCCGGCTGGGTGCTGGTCTTCGCCTCCGCCACCACCTCCTACGTGACGCAGAGCGTCATCGGCGGTGCGCGTCTCATCTACCTGCCGCAATTCGTCTACCGCGAGGTCGGGGTGCTGTTCCAATGGCCGATGGCCGCCGCCATCTCGATCCTTCTCCTGGCGTCCACCGGCGTCATCATGCTGGGCCTCACCATGCTCGCCCGTCACGAAAGGCTCCAAGGTCATGCTTGATATGCGTTCGAAGCTCTCCACCGGCCTCTACTGGGCCTTCACCTGGGGCTGCGGCCTCGCCGTGCTGGCCTTCATGATCGGACCGATCATCCTCGCGCTGGTCATGTCGTTCAACGCAGGCTCGACCCTGTCCTTCCCGCCCAAGGGCTTTTCCTTCCAGTGGTACGAGCGGCTCTTCGACCCCGTCGCCTCCGAGCCGATCCACACGGCGGCGAAGAACTCGATCGAGGTGGCACTGTCCACCGTGGCGCTGGTCACGCTGATCACCGCCCCCGCCGCCTACGCCCTGGCCCGCGCGCCGAAGCGCTTCTCGGGCACGGTGGAGCCGATCCTGCTTGCCCCGCTCGTGCTGCCGAGCCTCGTCTACGCGCTGGCCGCGCTGGTTGCGCTCAGCATGCTGGGCCTTGGCCCGTCCTTCATCGCGGTGCTCATCGGTCACGCGGCGGTGTTTGCGCCCTTGATGTTCCGGACCGTGCTGGGGCTGGCGCAGCGGATGAACCCCGCGCTGGAAGAAGCCTCCGAAACCCTGGGTGCCAGCCGTGCCCGGACCTTCCTGAAGATCTCCCTGCCGGGCATCCTTCCCGGCATTCTCGCGGGCGGCTTCCTTGTGTTCATGCAGTCGCTCGACAACGTCTCGGTCACGCTCTTCCTTGGCGATCCGGGCCGAACCATGCTGCCGCTCCGCCTCTTTGCCATGCTCGAGGAAAGCCTCGATGGCCGGGTGGCCGCCGTCTCCGGCGTGCTGATCCTTGCCGCTGCCCTCCTGCTCGTGACCCTCCAGCGTTTCGGCGCGCGGGACACGCACTGACGACCCCCGAAAGGACCCATGACATGAACGCCTTCACCTCGGGCAAGCGCCCCACCATCGAGAGCCTCCTTGGCGATTTCGCCCCGGACTTCGACTTTGCCCCGGCCATGCCGATCCCGCCCGCGGAATATGCCGAACGGATGCGCAAGCTGAAGCGCGAGGCGGTTTCTGCCGGGCTCGACGCGGTGGTGGTGCATTGCGACAGCGTCGGGTGGTTCCACGCGGCCCACGCCTACCTGCGCTACCTCTGCGACTGGATGCGCGAAGGCGTGCTGATCGTGCCCGTGGACGAGGACAAGGAGCCGGTGCTTCTGTCCTTCTTCACCCAGTCGGTAATCCTGCCGCCGGGCGGCGAGCCGGTCGGCGTGGATCGCATCCTTCAGATCGGCGCCGTTGGGCGCGAATACGCCGACATCCCCGGCGACAGCAATGCGCTGACGATGAACGCGCTGGTAAAGATCCTGAAGGATCTGAAGGCGGACAACATCGGCTTCATCGGCGACAAGCGCTCGAGCGCCTTCCGCGCCGGGCTGGTGGCCGAGATGCCGAAGGCGAAGATCTCGGACCAGCACGGCATCCTCGACCGCATGCAGCGCAACCGCACCGTCAGCGAGATCGCCCAGTTCCGCACCGCGGCCCAGCTCATCAGCATCGCGACGCAGGCGGCCTATCACGTCGCGCGTCCGGGGGTGACCGACTACGAGATCTACGCCGCCTTCACCATGGCGCAGATGGCCCGCGGCGGCGAGACCGGCGACGGTTACCAGATCGGCGCGAACCAGTGGGGCACCCACTGCGGCAAGCCCTATGGCCACACCATGC
>CAYVQK010000049.1:0-20507 GCA_964454145.1 uncultured Oceanicola sp.
TCATCAACTCCGGCACCGCGGCGAGCCAGCTGCTGCGCGAGTTCGTCGAAGAAACCGGCTTTCCCATCACCTCCACACTGATGGGGCTGGGTGCCTACCCGGCCTCCGGGAAGGGCTGGCTGGGAATGCTCGGCATGCACGGGCTCTACGAGGCCAACCTGGCGATGCACGGCTGCGACCTGATGATCAACGTCGGCGCCCGCTTCGACGACCGGATCACCGGCCGCGTGTCGGACTTCTCGCCCAACAGCCGCAAGGCCCATATCGACATCGACCCCTCCTCGATCAACAAGGTCATCCACGTCGACATGCCCATCGTGGGCGACGTGGCCCACGTGCTGGAAGACGCCCTGCGGATCTGGAAGAGCCGCGGCCGCAAGACCAACAAGGCCGGCCTCGAGAAGTGGTGGAAGCAGATCGCCGACTGGAAGGCCGTGCGCTGCCTCACCTACGAGCCCTCGAAGAAGAGCATCAAGCCGCAGCACGCGCTGGAGCGGCTCGAGGCCCTGACCAAGGACCGCGACCGCTACATCTGCACCGAGGTCGGCCAGCACCAGATGTGGGCCGCGCAGTTCCTCGGCTTCGAGGATCCGCACCGCTGGATGACGTCGGGCGGCCTCGGCACCATGGGCTACGGCTTCCCCGCCTCCATCGGCGTGCAGATGGCCCATCCCGACGCGCTGGTCATCAACGTGGCCGGCGAGGCGAGCTGGCTGATGAACATGCAGGAGATGGGCACGGCGGCGCAGTATCGCCTGCCGGTCAAGCAGTTCATCCTCAACAACGAGCGCCTCGGCATGGTCCGCCAGTGGCAGGAGCTGCTGCACGGCGAGCGCTACTCGCATTCGTGGTCCGAGGCCCTGCCCGACTTCGTGAAGCTCGCCGAGGCCTTCGGCGCCAAGGGCATCTGCATCTCCGACCCGGCCGACCTCGACGACGCCATCATGGAGATGCTCGACTACGACGGCCCGGTGATCTTCGACTGCCTCGTCGAGAAGCACGAGAACTGCTTCCCGATGATCCCCTCGGGCGAGCCGCACAACAAGATGCTGCTCTCCGGTGCCTCGACCTCCGACGCCATCAAGGAAGGCGGCGCGGTTCTGGTGTGATCCTGCGAGGTGGGGCCGTTACGGCTCCACCTCCGCCCAGCCCCCGTCCGGTGCCATGACGCTCACCACCTGCACGCCCTCCGCGTCCGCTGCGGCCACCACCACGGGCCCCTCGGCCCCGTCGGCCTCCTCGATCAGCGCATCGAGCAGCTCGCAATGATAGGTATTGCAGATACCGGCCCTGAAGCTGCGCGGCAGGGTGCAGCCCAAGGGACCCTGAAAGATGCAGCCCCCCGCGCTGCTCTCCTCCGGAAAATGCGCCGCGTAGCGCGCGAGGATCGCCTCCTGCGTCAGCCCCGGCTCGGCCCGGCGAAGGCCCTGGATTGTGCCCACCTTCACGAAGGCCATCTGCCCGTAGCCCCGGATGCAGCAGCTCCCCCGGCACGAGGCGCAGGCAGCCCCCACCACCACGGGCTCCACCGGCTCGTGCACCCGGCGGTCGAAGAGCGGGTTGATGTCCTCCTCCTGCACCCGGAAGGCCTCGTCGCAGAGCCGAGCGACATGGGCGAGAAACGCCTCGCGCCGCCCCTCCTCCGCCGGCACCAGCACCGGAACCCGGTGCGGCACGGCGCCGAGCAGCGGCACCTGGCCCGTCTCCGCCTCCACGCGCCGCACGACCCGCTCCACCGCGCTCTCCACCCGCGCCCGCGCCTCCGCCGCCCGCGCCCGGTTCTGCGCCTGCGCCTCCTTCGCCACGTCCCGGCCCCGCGCCCCTGCACAGAGCGGTGCGCCGCAGTGGCCCAGCACCGCCAGTCGCTCGGCGCGTGCACCGCAGTAGGGGCAGGCCTGTCCGCTCATCGAAACATCTCCAACCGCAATGCCCAAAGGCTACGGGCCGCACCCGGCATTGACAATCCACGCCCCAGCCGCAAAACCACGCCCAGATCGAGGAGGAGCCATCCATGGCCGCGCTGAAACTGAAGAAAGGCCTGTCGAAGCACTCGGCCTACGACCTGAAGGATCCCAACGCCGAGGTCATCGAAACCCACACCCTCGCGGTGCTGGTCGAGAACGAGGCCGGCGTGCTGGCCCGCGTCATCGGGCTGTTCTCGGGCCGCGGCTACAACATCGAGAGCCTCACCGTCGCCGAGGTCGATCACCAGGGCCACCGTTCGCGCATCACCATCGTCACAACGGGCACGCCCTCGATCATCGAGCAGATCAAGGCCCAGCTCGGCCGTCTCGTGCCGGTGCACGAGGTCCACGATCTCACGGTGGAAGGCCCGGCGGTCGAGCGCGAACTGGCCCTCTTCATGGTGGCAGGTGAAGGCGAGAAGCGCGTCGAGGCGCTGCGGCTCGCAGACATCTTCCGCGCCAACGTGGTCGACAGCACGCTGAAGAGCTTCATCTTCGAGATGACCGGCCCGTCGGAAAAGATCGACGCCTTCGCCGACCTTATGCGCCCCCTCGGCCTGACCGAGCTGGCGCGCACCGGCGTGGTCGCGCTCTCGCGCGGCGAGAAGGGCTAGGCCGCCCTCCCCGTCACTTCTGGAGCGTCAGCACCGGGCTGCAGCCGAACATGCCCCGCGCCGCCATCACCCGCGACATGGCGACCGGGTAATCGCCCCGGGCTTTCGCGGCGGCGGCACGGCACTGGCGCATTGCCTGCGCCTCGGCCTGACGCTCGCGGGCCACGTTGCTCGCCGCGCCCCAGGCGCCTTCCGGCGTCATGGCGAAGGCGCTCCAGCGCCCGCGTTGCAGGCTCCGGAAGCGCACCTCCATCACGTTGGCCACGGTGCCCGAGAGGTCGATGCGCCCATCGGGCCCGATATTGGTGCTCTTCGGCGTGATCACCGCGTGCAGCGTGCAGGGCCCGCGCGACTGGCGCTCGCAGCCCATCCGGGCGATGGCCTTCGCCGCCGCCAGCGAACTCGCGCCGGCATGGCCGTGCGAGACCCCCGTCCGCGGGCTGACATAGAAGGCGCCGTAGTAATCCTTCGAGCGGCGGAACGCGGCAAGCTCGGCCTTCTGCGCCGGATGCAGCGCGGCGTTTCGGGCCAGCGCCAGCTTCCCGGCCATTTCCAGCCGCACCTGCGCTGCCGCATCCTGGGGCAACGACAGGCAGGCCACGACAAGGGCGGCAATCTTCGCAATGTGCTTCATGGGTAGGTCTCCACGGGTCACGTTCATGGCCTCGAAGCATGACCCTACGTCGTGTCGACAATGCGGCAGAAGCTCGCCCATTGGGAGAAACTTGGCAAAAATCGACCGCATGACGGTCGAAGCTTACGCCATCCGCCGCTCAGGTCGCGCGCGAAAACCGCCCGCGGATCCAGGCAATCACCAGGATGTTGACGCAGGGCGCCAGCAGCGCCGCCAACAGCCGGGGCCATTCCGGCAGAGCGCCTGTCAGAAGGTTCCATGGCAGCCCGAGCGGAAGCAGGAAAACCCCCGCAAGCGGATCCTGCTCCTGTCCGAACCAGCCGAAGGTTCCGGTCAGGAACAGCAGGAGCGCCGCCACATAGAGCACGACGAAAACCCAGAGGAATAGGGTCAGAGCCCTTCGCATCTCGCGGCGCTCAGAGCGAGCCTTCGTCGGTCAGCGACATGATCCCGTCGGTCGTGCCATCCCGGTAGGCGATGCACTGCCACGGCGCCTGGTCGGGACCGACGCCCACCCGCACCATGGTGCCCGCCTCGGAAAACTCGGAGCCCAGCAGCACCACGTCGGGGTTGTTGGTCACCGCCGTCACGTCGCGCAGGCACGCCTGCTCGGCGGCGGTCGGTGCCCCGCCAGTGGTGGCCGCTGGCGGCGTCGCCGGCATCTGCGCGGCCTGGCCCGAGCCCTCGATCAGGTAGCGCCCGGCGGCCCAACCCTCGAAGCCCGGATCGGCCAGGGTCGCGATACGGCACCAGCGCTGGCCCTCCGCCATCTCGCAGCCGAGGTTGCGCACCTGCGTCCCGCTGGCGAGCCTGGTGACGATCGCCGCGCCCGTCGAAGGCCCGCTTCGCATGTTCAGCGTGTCGCCGCCGCCCACGGACACCTCGAAGAAGTCCGGCCCGCCCGCGAGCCCGTCGGCATAGTCACCCTGCACCACCGCAGAGCTTTCACCGCCGATCGTAACAGTCAGCGTGAAGTTGGTGCGCTCGCCGCGCCGCGCCGCGCTGCGAAGGAGAAAGACGGCCACGGTGTATTCGCCCGACGCAGGCAGTGCGCCACGCCAATCATTGATCGGGTCGCTCATCTCGCCGACTGCCAGGGCCTCATCGCCCAGGCCTTTTCCGGGCGCATAGACGTTGAAGTAGGTCGCGAGGTTGTCGGAACTCAGGGAGACATGCATCTCCTGGCCCGCCGAGGCGCCGAGCTTGTAGAGCACCGCATCGCGCCCGGACAGGCTGTCGTTGATCGTCGTACCGGAGGCACCGGCCGGGAATTGCACGGCCACCGTGCGGTCCTGTGCCGATAAGGCAAGGGGCGCCATTGCAACCCAGACAGCGGCCAGAAGCGTTTTGCAGATGGACATTGGAACGTACCCTCGCTTTCACCCCGACTTGAAGCCAGGGCAGTGACTGAAACTGTTCTCTCGAACAGCTTATACGGGAACCGTGACAAAACAAGAAAACCTGCAAGGCTGCATGCTGCCGATCGACCTTCGGATCACGGCGATCCATCGCATGCGACCCTCGCCTCTTCCCTTCACGGCGCCCCCCGGCTAACCCTGTCCCACCATCGGGAGGGCTGAATGGCTGCCACTGACGACGATGATCCGCCGCCGCAGGGCTCGGCAGCCGACTGGCTGACCGACAAGCTGCTGCGCGGCTTCATCGGCTCGGCCCGCCTGCTGCCCTACCCCGCCCGGATCAGGGCCTTCGGCAAGCTCACCCGTCACCTGATCGCCCCCCTCGCGGGCTACGGCAGGCGCGCCCGCGACAACCTCGCCCTTGTCTGGCCCGACATGGAGCCCGCCGCCCGCGCGGCCCTCGCCGCCCGGGTCTGCGAGAACGCCGGCCGGGTGCTTATGGAGAACTACTCCAACCCCGCCTTCTTCGCCCGCGCCGCCGGCTTCTCCCTCTCCGGCCCCGGGCTGCCCGCGCTGGAAGAAGCCCGCGCCCAGGGCCGCGCGGTGATCGCCGTCACCGGCCACTTCGGCAACTACGAGGCCGCGCGCGCCAAGCTGAACACCAGCGGCTACCACTTCGGCGGGCTGTATAGGCCCATGGCCAACGCCTTCTTCAACCAGCACTACGTCGAGACGATGGAGGCGGTGGGCCGCCCGGTCTTCCCGCAGGGCCGCAAGGGCACCATGGCCTTCATCCGCCACCTCAAGGCGGGCGGCATGCTCATCATCCTGCACGACGTGAACACATGGCGCGGCGAGAAGATCGACTTCATGGGCCACCCCGCCCGCACCGCCACCTCCGCCGCCGACATGGCCCTGCGCTACGACGCGCTGATGATTCCGATCTACGGCACCCGCATCGACGGCGGGCTCGACTATGCCATCGAGGTCGAGGAGCCGATCCCCCACACCGACGCCCGAAGCATGACCGAGGCCGCCACCCGGAGCCTGGAGGCCCGTATCGAGGACGACCCCGACCAGTGGTTCTGGATCCACCGCCGCTGGAAATGACCCGCGCGCGCACGGCGCGGAACATCCCCGCCCCGGCAACGTTGACCGAGACGGACACCCAAACAGGAGGCAGACATGATCAATCGCAAGGCATCGGCCCATTGGAGCGGCAACATCAAGGATGGCAAGGGCACCATCTCCACCGCCTCCGGCGCCCTCTCCTCCCAGCCCTACGGCTTCAACACCCGCTTCGAGGACGCGCCCGGCACCAACCCCGAGGAGCTGATCGGCGCGGCCCACGCAGGCTGCTTCACCATGGCGCTCTCCAAGGTGCTGGTGGACCAGACCGGCAAGGAAGCCGAGGCGCTCGACACCACCGCCACCGTGTCGATGGACAGGGAGGGTGACGGCTTCGCGGTGAAGAAGATCCACCTCCAGCTCAAGGGCCGCGTGCCCGGCATCGACGCCGCAGCATTCATGACCGCCGCCGAGGCGGCCAAGGCAAACTGCCCGATCTCCAAGCTGCTCCAGGGCGGCGCCGAGATCACCATGGACGCCGAGTTCGAGGGCTGAGGGCTAGAGGTACAGCCCCACCAGCCAGGCAATCGCTGCCAGCCAGGCGACGCCCAGCACCCGCCCCGCAAAGAGGCAGGCCCGGGTCTGGCCGGCAGCGAACACGCTCTGCTGGAAGGCCAGCAGCATCGGAACGGCAAAGAAAAAGCCGAAGGCGAGGCCGTACATCGCGGCCTCCACCCCGCCGCCCTCGCTCACGCGAGAGAGGGCAGCCATGACGGCAGATGTGAAAATGACCCCCGCCAGCGCAAGGCAGGCACGCCCGGCCATCGGGCGCCAGGGAGAGGCGTTGGAAAGTCGCGCAGTCGCGCCGGAATAGGAATGCATCAGGACAGCTCCGAATATCATCTCTGAAAGGTCTTGCGTCGGTTCAATGGCGCCCAGATGGGCACAGCGGCGCCGCCTCGCAAGCCGTGCCCGCCCGGATTCACGCTTTGCGGCCCAAGATTCACGCTCCGCCGCACCCTTTCCCTCGGCCCTTCGCGCCCCCATATTCCCCTCAAATGCTGAAACTCACCCCCATCCTCCTCGCGCTGGCCTACGGGCTCATTTTCTGGCGCTTCTCGGCCTGGCGCACCGCCCGCCAGCTCGACGCCCAGAGCACGCCGCTCGACGACCCCGCCATGCGCAAGCTGACCGATCGCATGGCCCGCGCGCTCGACCTGCCGCGCCTCAGCGTCCACATCTTCGAAACCCCCGCGATCAACGGCCTCGCCGCGCCCGACGGGCGGATCTTCATCACCCGCGGCTTTCACACCGCGCTGAAGCAGGGCGCCGTCACCGAGCAGGAGCTGGCCTCGGTCATCGCCCACGAACTGGGCCACGTCGCCCTCGGCCACTCCCGCCGCCGGATGATCGACTTCTCCGGCCAGAACGCCCTGCGCGTGGGCCTCGCCATGGTGCTCAACCGCATCCTGCCCGGCATCGGCGCCGCCATCGCCTCGGGGCTCACCTCGCTGCTCATGGCCCGCCTCTCCCGCGGCGACGAGTTCGAGGCCGACGCCTACGCCTCCGCCCTGCTCACCAAGTCCGGCATCGGCACCGCGCCGCAGAAATCCCTCTTCGCCAAGCTCGACAAGCTCACCGGCGCCGGCGGCGCGAAGATGCCTGCCTGGTTCCTGAGCCACCCGCCCGCCGCCAGGCGGATCGCCGCGATCGAGGCCAACGAGCAGAAATGGGGCACCGGCTAGCGCGCCACCCCGTTCATTTTCTTGCCGAAAATACTCGATCCCGCCCCCCCCCGGACCGTGAAGAGAGCAAGACCCGCGCAACCCCCGTAGGCCGGGCTTCAGCCCGGCACCCGCTAAGCCACCAGCGCCTTCCCGAACCGCGGCAACCGCGCCTTCTTCATCAGCGCCCGCATCTCCCAGGCCTCGCCCGAAAGCCGTTCAGCCTCCGCCCGCACCGCTTCGGCCACCGCGCCCATCCGCGCCCGGTCGGCCTCGACGAAGCCCAGCAGCAGCCCATCCGGATCGGCCCGCATCAAGCCCTCCTCGGCCAGCACGTTGCGCGGAAAATCCTTCGCGTTCATCGTCACGATCCCGTCGGCAGAGCCCGCCACGGCGGCGGCCAGCACATGCACGTCCGCCGGGTCGGGCAGCCACATCCGCGCCTCCAGCCCCGGCGCCACCTTCACCTCCGCCCGCGGCCAGGCGGCCCGCACAAGGGCGATCTCGCCCTCGGCCTGCACGCCCTCCATCGGCCCCAGCTTCAGCGCCGCCCGCCGCCATTCCTCCAGGATCCGCGCCGACCACATCGGCTCGAAGAACCCCGCCTTCGCCGCGCCCAGCAGCAGTTCGCGCATCACCGTCGGGTAGAGCACGCAGGCGTCGAGGCAGAGCTTCATGGGCAGAGCCTCACGGCACCAGCCGGTAGGTGAGCGCCTTCAGGTAGCCGCTCTCCGCCAGCTGCGGCAGGGTCGGATGATCCGCCGCGGCATAGCCCGTGCGCAGCAGTTGCGCGCTGCGCCCGGCCCGCCCGATCCCCCGGGCGCAGGCATTGCCGAACTTCGCCACGTCGGCCGCGTGCGAGCAGGAACAGAGCGTCAGGTACCCCCCCTCCGCCACCAGCGGCGCCGCAAGTCGCGCGACTCGCTCGTAGGCGCGCAGACCCGGCGTCAGGGCCTTCTTGGAGGGCGCGAAGGCCGGCGGATCGCAGATCACCACGTCGAACTGCGCGCCCTCGGCGCCAAGCGCCTCCAGCACCGCGAAGGCATCGCCCTTCCGGGTCTCGAACCGCTCCGCCACGCCGCCGGCCGCAGCCCCCGCCTCGGCCAGCGCCAGCGCGGGCTCCGAGCCATCCACCGCCAGCGCACTCTCGGCCCCGCCCGCAAGCGCCGCGAGGGCGAAACCGCCGACATGGGAGAACACGTCGAGCACCCGCGCGCCCTTCGCAAGCGACGCCGTGAACGCATGGTTGTCGCGCTGGTCGTAGAAGAGCCCGGTCTTCTGTCCGCCCATGAGGTCGGCCATGTAGGTGGCCCCGTTCATCGGCACCGGCACCGGCCCCTCGGGCGCCACACCCCGCGCCACCTCAAGCACCTCCGGCAAGCCCTCGAACTTCCGCGCCCGGCCCATTCCGTTCCGGATCACCGTGGTGCAGCCCGTCACCTCCTCCAGCGCATCTGCCAGCAGCTCGAAGCGCAGATCGGCCCAGGCCGCGTTGGGCTGCACCACCAGCGCATCACCGAAACGGTCGATCACCACGCCCGGCAGCCCGTCGGCCTCGGCATGGACAAGCCGGTAGAACGGCGCGTCGAACAGCCTCTCCCGCAGCGCCAGCGCCGCCCGCAGCCGCGCCACGAACCAGGCGCCATCCACCACGGCGGCAACGTCCCGGTCCACCACCCGCGCCGCAATCCGGCTCTCGGGCGTGACGGCCACCAGCGCCAGCGGCGCGCGCTCGGCATCCTCCAGCACCGCGAGGCTGCCCGCGGGCAGAGCCTTGGTCCGGCGGTCCAGCACCAGGTCATCGGAATAGACCCAAGGGTGCCCATGGCGGATCATCCGCGCATCGGCCTTGGGTTTCAGTCGTATCGTGGGAAGAGCTTCGGCATTGTCCATGCCGCCTCACCTATCCGGTCAGGCGCGGGCCGAAAAGAGAAACTGCGCGGGCATCCCCGCCCCGTTCACCGGAAGCTGCCGGTGGACCAGACAGCCTTGGCGTCGAGTTTCTGAACGGGCGCCGTGCCCGTGGGAGCCTGGGCGCAGGCGCCAAGAGCAGCCAGCGACATGGCGATCAGGGAAATCCTTGTTGTCGTCATCGTCTTCATCCTTTCCTGCCCAACGCAGGGCCCTTGCTGCTCGTTCCCCTTATACACAACATGCGCTGCTTCCGGGGTCTTGTCTCACACAATCGCACCAATTGCTTCCGCAAGGGTAGCCCTGGTGCAACACCGGCAGGATTCTGCCCTAGCCTTCCACCTGGTGTGCCGACAGCTCCAGCACGAAGGTATTGGCAAGATGTTGCGTTATCCGCACTTTCTGCCCCCAGCCCTGTGCTTCCATCGCCATCGCCTTGGCACCGCCATAGGCCTTCAAATCCGCCGTCTTGATCTGCGCATCCACGATCTCCCCGGTATTTGCATCGCGCAACACCAGCTTGAACTTGATCGAATGCACTCCACCCACGGTGTAGCGGGTCTTCTCGGTCAGGGAATGGAATCGCACCACCTCGACCTCGACATCCACAGGCCGGCCCTGCTTCAGCCGGCTGCTGCTCTGGCCGATCGCCTCCTCGAAGATCGCCTGGACCTGCTCGTAGCGGTTGCCCGGACGGTCTCCGCGCCAGACGATGTCGGCGTTCGGATAGTAGCTGTTCGCCTCCGACACCCGCAGCGTGCTCGGCACGGTCACCTCGACCCTGCGGATGGTATAGGCGGGCGTCACCTCGCCATGCAGCGCGGCGGGTTGCGAGGCCCCGAGCGGGGCATCGCGGCTGGCGATCGGTGCGCTGCTGTTCACTGCGCACCCTGCCAGAGCCACCAGCGTGGCGCTCAGGGCAGCGGTCTTCATCAGTGTCTTCATCGTCTCAATCCTCCGGGCCTTCTGCGGCGCCTGATCTTGGCCTGACAGAAAGCAATGCCGAAATTGGGGCGAGATTGAGAAAATTTTCGGGGAATTGTTCTCAAACCGGAGACAATCGCTTTCGGCGGTGCCTCTGCGACGGCCCCTCAGCCCGGATCGCCCACCAGGATGAAGGGCGCCCAATAGGCCGGGTGGCTCCACCTGTCGGTCTCCATAAGCGCCAGCATCGCCTGCCGCTGCGCCTCCGCCGCGCTCAGCCCGGGGTCGGCGGCGCGGCGGGCGAAGATGTCGGTCATCAGCGCAACCGCGCTCTGGCTCTCCACCGGCCAGTGGCTCACCAGCAGCGCCCGCGCGCCGGCGTAGAAGAAGGCCTGCGCAAGTCCGCTCAAGGCCTCTCCGCCGGGCTCGCCACCCACCGCCGTGTTGCAGGCGCTCAGCACCACCCAGTCGGCATTCAGCTTCAGCCGGGCGATCTCGCTTGCGGTCAGAAATCCGTCCTCCGGCGCGCCCGGCGTCAGCGCCAGCGCGGGTTCGTCCAGCACCGCGCCGCCCACCGCGTCTCCCGCCACCAACCCATGGGTGGCGAAGTAGAGCACCCGGAACCGGTCGAGCGACGCGCCCTTCAGCGCCGCCTCGCTCGCCGCCGCCTGTTCCAGCACCGCGCCCGCGCCCGCCTGCACCGCGCCGGCAACCGCCCGCACCTCGCCCGCCGTCTCCGGCAGCGGCGCGAGCCCCGAGCGGAGCGCCGCGGCGCGCGCGTTGCTCGCCGGCGCCTCCACCCCGTAATCCGGGTTGGCCACCCCGAGGAAGGGCTCCGGCGCCCGCCCGATCTCCTCCCCGAGCGCCGCGATCCTGAGTGACATCACCGAGGGGATCACCGTCACCGCATGGTGCCGCACCAGCCAGTCCGCCTGCCCCAGCCCGCCCTCGGGCACCCTGCGCAGCAGGAGCTGCGGTGGCAGCGCCGAGGCCGCGCCCCTGAGTTCGACATAGAGATGATCCGCCCCGGCAAGAGCCTCCTCGACCAGCCCGAAGGTCAGCGCATAAAGCTCCGCCGCCGCCTCCAGGTCGAAGTCCCGCGGCGCCTCGCCCGTCTCGGCCTTCAGCGACAGCGCCGCCCGCACCCCGATCTTCAGCTCGATGCCTTCCCGCACCCGCTCCACCAGCGCCGCGATCTGGGGTTGCTCTGCGGGGATCGGCGCCCAGGCCGCGCTGTCGGGCGTCACCACCACGATGCGGCTCTGCCCCCAGCTCTTCGAGCTGATATCCACGATCACCACCGCCTCGCCCGGCTTCAGCCCCGCGCGCACCTCCGCCGCGCTCGCCGTCTCGCCCTCCTTGAGCCCGTTCAGCCAGCGATCGCGCCCCGCCAACTCGCCATCCAGCGCCTCCATCTGCGCCAGCGTCGCATCCAACTCGGCCTGCAGGGCCTCCATCTCGCCCGGGATCCGCTCTTCCAGCGGCAGGCCGGAGAGCGTCAGCAGCGCGCCCTGCAACTCGTTCCGCCGCCGGATCGCATCGGTATAGCCCCGCGCCGCATCGCCCACGCCCTCGCGGGCCAGCTCCAGCCGCTGGCCGAGCAGCCGCGTGCTCGTTGAGGCCACTGAGAAGTAGCTCGCCTGCGCCGCCTCGAAGGCCTCTTCCGCCGCCTCAACCGGGCTCATCGCCCCCGCCGCTTCCGCCGCCGCCAGCGCGTCGAACCACGGCCCCGACATCGAGGTGCCAATCTCGGCAGACCAATGCGCCAGCTCCAGCGCCCTCTCCCAGTTCCCCTGCTCCACCGCAAAGGTCGCGGCCCAGGTCAGCGGCTCCGAAAGCGATGGATGGGTGCGCCCCAGCACCTCCTCCATGTTCACGATCACCGTGTCGAGAAACCCCACACCCAGCTCGTAGAACTCGCTCCCCGGCCCCTCCCGCGTCAGCACCAGGGCGATCATCGCGTTGATCTCGCTCACCTGGCGGCTCTTCGGACCATAGAGCTCTTCGGCCAGCTTCGCGCCGTCGAGCAGCACCTGCCCGGCCACGTCGATGTAGCCCATCCGCCCGGCGAGCCGCCCCAAGCGGTAGTTGATGCTCACGAGGTCGGGGTGGCGCTCACCGAAGGCCTCCCGCGTCGCAGGCACGCTCTCGGCGTAGAGCATCACCGCCTCGTCGTTCCGCCCCAGCGCCTCGGCCATCCGCGCCGCGTGGTAGGTGACGACGGCGCGATGCTTCCGCGCCCGATCCGTCTCATGCGCGGCCAGCGCATCCTTCACCGCCACGAACTCCGACAGCGCCGCCTCGCGCTGCCCCGTCCGTTCCATCAGCCCCGCGACGTTGTAGCGGAAGAAGAGCGTCGTCACTGCCTCCGGGCCCCAATGGCCCTGGGCGAACTCATAGGCCTCCAGCGCATAGTCCATCGCCTGCCCCGGCTGGCCCGAGTTGGAGAGCCCCATCGCCAGGTTCATCCGCGCCCGCTGCGCCTCGGGATGGTCGCGCCCGTGGTGCTCCACCCAGTCGTCCAGAATGGCGGCATAGGCCTCCACCGGGCTCTCGCCCAGGTCGGCACGGACACCGGTGATCGCCGCCCGGTTCTGCAACGCCTCCACGCTGAAGGTGCCGAAAACCGCCTCGAGCCGAGGCTGCAACGCCTCCGCAAAGGCCAGCGCCTCCTCGTAGCGCCCCGCGCCATAGAGCCGGTCGCCCTCCAGCACCTCCGCCCGCAGGCTCTCGGGCGTGTCCTGCGCCAGCGCGGGCGTGCCCAGAACCAGAAGGACGGAGAGCAGCAGCGCCCTCACCGGTCCGGGTCTCCGACCAGGATAAACGGCGCCCAATAGGCCGGGTGCCGCCACTCCGCCTGCGGCCCGTCGATCATCGCCAGGATCGCCTGCCGCTGCGCCTCCGCCGCGCCAAGCTGCTCGTCTGCCGCCCGGCGGGCGAATATATCCGTCATCAGGCTCACCGCGCTCTGGCTCTCCACCGGCCAGTGGCTCACCAGCAGCGCCCGCGCCCCGGCGTAGAGGAAGGCCTGCGCAAGCCCGCTCAGCGCCTCGGCATCCGGCGTGTCGCCCACCGCCGTGTTGCAGGCGCTCAGCACCACCCAGTCAGGGTTGATCCGCAACAGCGCGATCTCCGAGGCGGTCAGCAGCCCGTCCTCCCCGCCCCCCGGCGTCAGTGCCAGAGCGGGCTCCTCGACCACGAGGTCTTTCACCTCGTCGCCAGAAACCAGCCCATGGGTGGCGAAGTAGAGCACCCGGAATCGCTCCAGGTCCGCCCCCTTCACCGCCGCCTCGCTGGCCTCTCCCTGCCGTAGCACCGCATCCGCCCCCATCGAGGCCGCCACCGCCTTCACCTCGTCCCAGGTCTCCGGCAGCGGCGCCAGCGCCCCGCCCCGGTTGGACGACACCTGCACCGGCGCCTCGCCCGTGGGGTCGAAGATCGGGTCCGCCACCCCCAGGATCGGCTCCGGCGCGCGCGGCTTCGAGGCCGCGATCTCCATCGCCTTCAGCGCAAAGACGCTCGGAATGACCGTCACCGCATGATCCCGGATCAGCCAATGCGCCTCCTCCAGAGAACTCGCCTCGCCCTTGATCAGCAGTTGCGGCGGCACCGCGGTCAACGGCCCGCGCAGCTCCACGAAGATATGGGTCTTGCCCTCCAGCAGCTCCTCGAACTGCCCGAAGGTCTGCTCGTAGAGCCAGCTCGCCGCGTGATACGGAAACGCCTCGCGATCCGCATCGCCACCCTTCAGCGCCAGCGCACCCCGCACCCCCAGCTTCAGGTCCACCGCCGCGCGGATGTCGCTCACCGCCATCGCCAGTTGGCTCGGCGAGACAGGCATGGCCCACCAATAGGTGAATTCGCTGGTCACCACGAAGACGAAGTCGAAATCCCCGTCCTCGCTGCCGATGTCCATCAGCACAACCGCCTCGTCCGGCCCCAGCAGCGCCTTCACCTCGGAATGTTCCACCCAGCCGTCGTTGATCAGCGCGGTGAAATCCGGCGCCGTCTCGTAGAGCTCGTCGGTCAGCGCCTTCTGGCGGCGCGACACCTCGCTCAGCTCCGCCTTCAGCGCGATTTCCCGCGCCGCATCCCGCTCCGCGCCCGGCACCTGCAGCAGCGCGGCATACTCCGCCTGCAGCGCCGCCTCACGGTCCACCGCGTCGGTGATCTGCCGATGCAGCGCCGCGGCCGGGCTGTCACCCAGGCTCACCCGCGCGGCCATCTGCTCCAGCGCATGGCTCGCCGCCCCGCCGCCCGCGTGCTGTGCCACCCGGAAGGCCTGCGGGATCACCTCGCCCCAGCTCATCTGCTCGGCCTCCGCCGCGCCGTAGAGCGCCTTCATCAGCACGTTGCGGCTGCCCAACCCGAGCTCCTCGGCCCGCAAGGCCGCCTCGACCGCCCCGCGCCAATCCTCCAGGTCGAGCAGGACCGCCGCGAGGTTCAGCGCCGCCCGACCCCAGAACTCATGCTGAAATCCCTGCCCCCGCGTCTCGAACGTCTTGGCGAACATCGCATCCGACCGGCGCAGCATCTCCACGCCCTGCATGAAGGGCTCCGACCGAAACTCCTGCCCCAGCCACCACAACGCATCGAGCGAGAGCGCCGAGGCCAGCTCCGGCCCGTCGCCCTGCGCCGCCTCGATCTGCGGGATCAGGGCGGTGAGCCCGCCGTGCATCTCCTCCACCTGGCCCGCGTTCAACCGGTAGCCCGCCAGCACCAGCCTCATCGGCATCGCCGCCACATCGCCCGCGCCGAAGAAGGCCAGCCGCCGGGCGATGGTGTCTTCCTGTGCCACCACCGCCTCGGCAAAGCGCCCCTGCCGGGCCAGCGCGGTGGCATAGCGCTCGGCAAAGGCCACGAGAGACAGCCTGAGCCCCGCAGTCTGCGCCTCGCCCAGCCGCACCACCTCGGCGTCGAGTGCGGCCATGGAGCGGGCATAGAGCGCCTCCGCATCGGCCCAGAACCCGAGTTCGAACATCATCCCCGCCAGCTCGCCGCGCCAGACGTTGGCCACGTAGCCATCGGTGCCGTGCAGCCCCTCGGCCACCGTCACCGCCTCGATCGCGAGCGGCAGCGCCTCGCGCTGCGCGCCGACCTCCGCCAGCGCCTTGGCAAGGCTCATCTGCGCGATCGCGTGCATCGGGTGATAGACCGTCGAAGTCTCGCGGAACCGCGCCAGGATATCCCGCCGGAGCGCCAGCGCCCCCGCCCGGTCGCCCTGGAGCGAGAGCGTGGCCGCCAGGTCGCCCTCGACATTCAGCAGAAACGGATGGTTCGCCGGCAGCTTCTCCGCCAGCCGCGCGATCACCTCGCGGAAGGCCGCTTCCGCCGCCGCCGGATCCTGCCGCCCGAAGGCGGCCTCCCCCTCGGCATGGATCGCCGCCTCTTCCGGCGTCATCTCATAGGTCTGGGCGCCCAGGGGAAGGGCACAGAGCATCAGGAGGGCCAGCAAGCGGATCATGGCTTGAAATATCCCGACCCCGCGCGCCATGGTCAAAGGGATTTGCATGACAAATCAGGTCATCCCATCCTTGGTTTGCCCCGTTAGCGCTAACAAGCTATCCTGCGGCCAGCCAGAATCGCCACAGCCTCCGAAAGGCCGCCCCTTGCCGCTCAATCCCACCATCGCCGCCGTCACCGACCGTATCATCGCCCGTTCCGCCGAGGCCCGTGGCGCCTATCTCGAGCGGATCGGCAAGGCGGCCGAGGCGGGCCCGGTGCGGGCGCACCTGAGCTGCGGCAACCAGGCCCACGCCTTCGCCGCCATGGGGCAGGACCAGGACGCGCTGGCCAAGGGCACCTCGCCCAACATCGGCATCGTGACCGCCTACAACGACATGCTCTCGGCCCACCAGCCGTTCGAGCGCTTCCCCCAGCTCATCCGCGATGCCGCCCGCGCCAAGGGCGCCACCGCGCAGGTTGCCGGCGGCGTGCCCGCCATGTGCGACGGCGTCACCCAGGGCCAGCCCGGCATGGAGCTGTCCCTCTTTTCGCGCGACGTGATCGCCCTGGCGGCCGGCGTCAGCCTCAGCCACAACTGCTTCGATGCCGCGATCTACCTCGGCGTCTGCGACAAGATCGTGCCCGGCCTCATCATCGCCGCCGCCACCTTCGGCCACATCCCCTCCATCTTCCTGCCCGCCGGACCGATGACCTCCGGCCTGCCCAACGACGAGAAATCCAAGGTCCGCCAGCAATTCGCCGCCGGCGAGATCGGCCGTGACAAGCTGATGGAGGCCGAGATGGCCTCCTACCACGGCCCCGGCACCTGCACCTTCTACGGCACCGCGAACACCAACCAGATGCTGATGGAGTTCATGGGCCTCCACCTGCCCGGCGCCTCCTTCGTCAACCCCAACACGCCCCTGCGCGACGCGCTGACGGTGGCAGGCACCGAGCGCGCGCTCGAGATCACCGCCAACGGCAACGACTATCGCCCTGCCGGGCAAGTCCTTGATGAGAAAGCCTTCGTCAATGGCATCGTCGGCCTCATGGCCACGGGCGGTTCGACCAACCTCATCCTGCACCTGCCCGCCATGGCCCGCGCCGCGGGCGTGCTGCTCGACCTGCAGGATTTCTCCGACATCTCCGAGACCGTGCCGCTGATGGCCAAGGTCTACCCCAACGGCCTGGCCGACGTGAACCACTTCCACGCCGCAGGCGGCCTGCAATACCTGATCCGCCAACTCCTCTCCGAGGGCCTCCTGCACGACGACACGCTGACGGTCGCGGGCGAAGGCCTCGGCTCCTACACCGAGGAGCCCAAGCTGATCGACGGCAAGCTCACCTGGCAGCCCTCCGCAGAGGAAAGCCAGAACGACAAGATCCTCCGCCCCGCCTCCGACCCCTTCCAGAAGACCGGCGGCCTGAAGGAGCTGAAAGGCTCGATGGGCCGCGGCGTGATGAAGGTCTCCGCCGTGGCGCCAGAGCGCCACGTGATCGAGGCCAAGGCCCGCGTCTTCCACGACCAGAACGACGTGAAGAAGGCCTTCCAGGCCGGGGAGTTCACCGAGGATACCGTGGTCATCGTCCGCTTCCAGGGCCCCAAGGCCAACGGCATGCCCGAGCTGCATTCGCTCACGCCGCCGCTGGCAGTGCTGCAGGACAGGGGCCTCAAGGTGGCCCTCGTCACCGACGGCCGCATGTCCGGTGCCTCCGGCAAGGTGCCCGCCGCCATCCACGTCACCCCCGAGGCGGCGATGGGCGGCCCGATCGCCCGCGTGCAGGACGGCGACCTCGTCCGCGTCGATGCCGTGGCCGGCACCCTCGACATCCTGGCGGAGGGCTGGGAAGCCCGCACCCCCGCCACCCCCGACCTCTCGCACAACAAGCACGGCATCGGCCGCGAGCTCTTCGAGGCCTTCCGCCAGTCGGTCGGCGCCTCCGACGAGGGCGCGGCGGTGGTCGTCTGAACTTCAAGGATCACATCATGACCCCCGCCGAAGCCTCTGCAAAGACGAAAGAAATCTGCGCCCTCGCCCCGGTGGTGCCGGTGCTGGTGGTCGATGACGTGGCCCATGCCGCGCCGCTCGCCACCGCCCTGGTTGCCGGTGGCCTGCCCGCGCTGGAAGTCACCCTCCGCACCCCCGCCGCGCTCGAGGTGATCCGCGCCATGGCCGAGGTCGAAGGCGGCGTCGTCGGCGCGGGCACCCTGCTCACCCCCGGCGACGTCAAGAACGCCGTGAAGGCCGGGGCGAAGTTCGGGGTCAGCCCCGGCGCCACCGACACGCTGCTGAAGGCCTGCGAGGACGAGGGCCTGCCGCTCCTGCCCGGCGCCGCCACCGCCACCGAGGCCATGGTCCTGCTGGAACGCGGCTACACCGCGATGAAGTTCTTCCCCGCCGAGGCCTCCGGCGGCGCGCCCGCGCTCAAGGCTATCGGCGCGCCCATCCCGCAGATCAGCTTCTGCCCCACCGGCGGCGTGAGCCTGAAGAACGCGCTCGATTACCTCAGCCTCTCCAACGTGATGTGTGTCGGCGGCAGCTGGGTCGCACCCGGCGACAAGGTGAAATCCGGCGACTGGGCGGGCATCACCGAGCTGGCCCGCGAGGCCTCGCAGCTCAGGGCCTGAGCCTTGCGCCGCCTTGCAGGCGTCGCGCCAGTGGGGGGCCAGCCCCCCACACCCCCCGGAGTATTTCCGGCAAGAAAATGAACAGGGGCCAACCCCGGTAGGTCGGGACTTGTCCCGACTCCTCACATGCGACCTGCCCCGCCCTCAGTTCCGCCTCCCGCGCCAGCCGCCGCGGCGCTTCGGGGTCATGTCGGCCGCCATCGCCTCCTTCAGCACCGAGGTCATCGGGTGCTCCGGCGCGCCCCGGCCGTAGTGCTCGAAGAGCGAACGCAGCGCCATCGCCTGCTCGGTGCCCTCGGGCAGGCTCAGTGCCCAGTCGAGAAAGATGCTCCGCGCCTCCTCCGGGCCGACGCCCTCCATCCGGTAGGCCTCGCGGATGAGCCCCTTGTGGTCGAACCGCGCCGTCTCGTCGATCTGTGCCATCAGGCGTCCTTTCCGGCGCTGCCGAGCGCCCTGTCGATCACTTCCGCCGCCGCCTCCGCGGCCTCGTCCATCCGATCTGCCAGCGCCTCGAGCCCCTCCACTCCGGTCTCCCGGGCCAGCAGCGCGCGCGCACCCTCTCCCAGAGCCTCGGCCTCCAGGGCGCCCTCCGTCAAGAGCCGCGCGCAGCCCTGCACCTCGCGCATCAGCGCATAGCTGCGCGCCAGCACCGCGGCGCCCTCGCCCAGCCAGGGCCCGGCGGCGGCAAGCTGGTCATCCAGCCGGCGCACCGGGGCCCCCGCCAGCAGCGCCGCCGCCTGGGCGGCCAGCTCGATGTCCTGCATCCGCCCCGGCCCGATCTTCGCCTCGAGCCCGCCCGCAGGCCGCTTCGCCTCGAAGATCCGCGCCCGCATCTCGGCCACGTCCGCCAGCACCTTGTCACGGTCCCTCGCCCGCGCCAGCACCTCGCAGCGCACCGCCTCGACCTCGCCCGCCAGCGCCTCGGCGCCGCAGATCACCCGCGCCCGGGTCAGCGCCAGGTGCTCCCAGGTCCAGGCCTCCTCGCGCTGGTAGGCGGCGAAGGCGCCGAGCGATGTCGCCACCGGCCCGGCGTTGCCAGAGGGCCTGAGCCGCATGTCCACCTCGTAGAGCCGCCCCTCCGCCATCAGCGCGGTCAGCGCCGTCACCAGCGCCTTGGTGAGCCGCGCATACCAGGCCCCCGAGGTCAGCGGCCGCTTGCCCTCGCTGCCCTCCACCCCGTCGGCATCGTAGATCACGATGAGGTCGAGGTCGGACCGGGCGTTCAGCCAGCCCGCACCGAGTGACCCCATGCCCAGCACCACCGCGCCCCGACCCGGGGCCGCACCATGCCGCCGCGCGTGCTCGGCCTCCACCACCGGGTAGACCGCCTTCAGCACCGCCTCCGCCAGCAGCGCGTATTGCTCCCCCGCCACCAGCGCCGAGGCATGCCCGCGCAAGAGGTGCACCCCGATCCGGAAGTGCCATTCCTTCGTCCAGCGCCGCGCGGTGTCGAGCTTGCCCTCGTAATCCTCCACCCGCGCGATCTCCTCGGCGAGCGAGGCCGCCAGCACCGGCACGCCCGGCCAGTCGGCAAAGAAATCGCCGCCGATCACCGCGTCGAGCACGCCCGCGTTGTGGCTGAGGTATTCCGCCAGCTCCGGCGCGGTGGCGCAGATGTCGACGATCAGCCCCAGAAGCTGCGGATTCGAGGCGAAGAGCGAGAAGATCTGCACCCCCGCCGGCAGCCCCTTGAGGAAGCCGTCGAAGGCCCCCAGCGCCTCCTCCGGCTTTGCCGCCCCGCCAAGCTGCGCCATGAGCTCGGGCCGGATCCGTGCAAAGAGCTCGCCCGCGCGCGTCGAGCGGAAGGCCGGGTAGCCCTTCCACCGCGCGATGATCTCCCGCCCCGCCTCGCTCCACTCCGGCCCCTCCTCCGCGCTCCGTTTGCGCCCCGGCGCAAAGAACCCCTCGGCCAGCTTCGCCACCCGCTCCAGCCGCGCCTCGAGCTGCGCCCGAAATGCCCCCGTTTCGCCCTCGCCCGCCAGCCGCGCCACCCGCTCGATCCCCGCGGCATCCTTCGGCAGCGCATGGGTCTGCTGGTCGTGCACCATCTGGATGCGGTGCTCCAGCTCCCGGTGCGCGCGGTAATCCTCGGTCAGCTGCGCCGCCTCCTCCGCGCCCACCCAGCCCTTCTCGGCCAGCCGCGCGAGCCCCTCCACGGTGCCCCGCACCCGCAGGTCCGGGTCGCGCCCGCCGGCGATGATCTGCCGGGTCTGGGTGAAGAACTCGATCTCGCGGA
>CAYVQK010000050.1:0-20457 GCA_964454145.1 uncultured Oceanicola sp.
GTGCCTCGCCTCGCTGGCGGGGTGTCGCTGGCCTTGCTTCGCTCGGCCGGTCCCGGGTGCCTCGCTTCGCTCGGACCGGAGAGACACTCTGACCGACAGGCCTTCCGTCACACCCGGACGCCCTGAGGTCGCGCATACGGTCCGGCCCCGGCAGCACGCCCCCCGCCTCACGGCAAGGTCGAACTCCCTTGCTGCAACCGTCCGGCGGCGGCATTCGCGCTCTCCTCGTACACCACCGGGAACCGCAGCGCGGTGACCGAGGAGGCCGGCACCGTCACACCGCTGTCCAGCAGGAGCACCGTCTCGCCCGCCTCCAGCCGGGCCTCCTCGACCCGGGCATAGACCTGCGCCGGGCTCGTCCCGATCAACTCGTCGCCCCTGTAGCTCTCCACGCTGAAGCTGTAGACGCCCTCCGCCATCAGCATTCCGCCGTCATCCATCCCCTGCCACAGGTGAAAGGGCGCGCTGTCGTCGATCGCCAGCCGCTGCCGCTCGGTCCCGAACGCGTCGCGCACCACCAGCACCCCGCTGTCGGCGCCGCTCTCCAGCTCCAGCGTCATCTCGATCGGCTGGCCGGTGAAGCGGGCCGGGGCCGTCACGCGGGTCTCCATCCCGACGTAATTCGCCAGCTCCGCCATGCCGGTCCGCCCCATCTGCGCCGTCAGCTCCTCCAGCAGCACGTTGGTGCGCACCTGCTGCTCGACGTTGGAAAAGGTCGCCAGCTGCACCGCGAAATCGGCGCTGTCGAGCGGGTTCAGCGGATCCTGGTTCTGCAACTGGGTCGTCATCATCTTCAGGAAAGTCTCGAAATCCGAGTTGATGTAGCCCTGGCTGGCGCGGGCACTCGAACTTTGGGCGGGGGTCGGGGCGGATGCGGATCCGGTTTCCATCTGGGGCTCCTGTCAGAGGCGAAGGTCGAGGCCGGCGGTGCCGATGCGCGGCGCGGGCGGACCGGAGGGCACGGGTGCACTGGTGCCATCGCCTTCGCCGATCCAGCCGACATTCCGGGCCTCGCCGCCGTGCCCCGCCTGCCGGCCGAAGGCGCTCTCGCCGCCGGCGAAGCTGAACTGTGCGCCCTCATGGCCGAGCCGGCGCATCTCCTGGGCCAGCAGGTCGATGTGACGGCGCATCATGTCGAGCGTCTCGGGCCGTTCGGCCGTGATCAGCACATGCAGCCCCGCCTCCCCGCCGGTGAACGACAGTTTCAGCCGCCCCAGCTCTTCCGGCTGGAGGCTGAGTTCCACCGGGCCGTCGGGCAGCGGGCGCGACACTTCGGCGATCTGAAGTGCGACATTTTGCGCAATACCTGGGGCACCGGGAGCCTGTGCCGCGACATGTCCGGCCAGAGCCCCGGCCGGAAGCGCGCGCAGCTCGCCAGTGATCCCGGCCAACTCGCCTGCGGGCAGCGGCACGAGCGGTTGCAAGCTCTCGCCCCCTGCGGACGGCGGCACCCCGGCCATCCCCTGGACCTGCGGCGCCGGGAGAGGGGCCGCGGCAGACAGCACCTCGCGCAGTCGCAGCGGCCTCTCCGGCAACATCGGCTCCGCCGCGGCGTCCTGCCTCGGTGCCGCGTCTGCCGTGGGCGCCATGTCGGTCCGCAGGGCATGGATCCGCTCCACCAGCGAGGGCTGCGCGCGTGTTTCGGCCGGCGCGTCGGGCCTGCGCGCCGCAGACACCGATCGCACCAGCTCCCCGAGCCCCGTCACCTCCCGGTCGCGAAACAGGCGCACCGGATCGGCAAGCGGGGGCGCCATGGTGTCGGCCACCGCCAGGCCGGGCGGGGTGGGCCTGAACTCTCGCAATGTCTTCCCCTCATCGGCGCCGCCCACCGCGGTGGGCTCTGTGTCCTGTTCCGACGGGGCCGCGCGCGCCGTCGCCGCCTTGGGCGTCTCGACAATCGGCCTCGCGCCCCATTGCGGCGGCACCGTCACCTCCGGCGTGTCGTCCTCAGCGTTCACCGGGTCCGCCGGGTCACTCGCAGCGGCTTCGGCAGGCGAAGCCTCCACCCTCGTGGCCAGCCGCGGCATGGCAACCTCCAACGGGGCCACGGGCCCGCTCCGGGGCGCCGACCTCGTGCGATCAGTCGGCGCCAACGGCACAGCCGGTGCCAGACCCGGCACCAGCGGCGTTTCATCGGCCTCCGCCTGCCGTGCCTCCTCCGAGGCCGTCATGACGTCCTCCGCCGGCCCGTCCGTGAGCTCCGCCTCCGGCACCAGCACGGGAGTATCCACGGCCTCCGCGTCAGCCTCGACGAGCGGCAGCACCGCAAGCCCTTCATCAGGGGTCTCCTCCGTCTCGATCACCTCCGCCTCCGCCGCGCCGGTAGCCGCCCCGAGCACATGCGCCCCGCTCTCTACCACCTGATCGAGCGACGCAAACACCGCGGCCCAGTCCGGTCCGCCCTCGGCGCTCGCCTTCGCGCCCGGAGCCCCGGCACGCCCCTGAGTCGGGGCCGGATTGACGGCGAACATGACCATCTCGGGCACTATCGCGTTCTGCATCTCGACCTGATCCTTCTGACAAGTTGCATGCAGAATGCCCTCAGGTGGTTACCGATCCTTTACCGCTTTCTGCCCTAATGCCTCAAAATCGCCGCAATTCGAAAGGCCGCCCATGCCGCCGATTCCCGCCGCCCTTCCGCCCGTCACCGGCCCGCTCACGCCTGCGCGTGAGCAGCACCTGCGCAAGCTCTCTGTCGCGCTCGAGGCGAGCTTCCTGGCGGAGATGCTCTCGCACAGCGGTCTCGGTGAAACGCGCGAGAGTTTCGGTGGCGGCGTGGGCGAAGAGGGGTTTGCCTCCTTCCTGAGGCAGGAGCAGGCCAGGGCGATGGCGCAGAGCGGCGGCATCGGCCTGGCGGAACATATCTTTGAAAGTCTGAAGGCGCGAAACCATGGCTGAAAACATCGAACTTTACGAACATGCGCAGGCCCTCATGGCGGCCGAGCGCGAGGCACTGAAGGCGGCGGATTTCACCCGCCTCGAGGCGCTCTACGAAGAAAAGCACGAGCTGCTGAAGCAGATCGAGGCCCGGGCCGACACGCTGAGCCGCGCCCAGCTCGAGGCGCTCTCGGCCAGTTCGCGCGGCAATGACCGGCTGCTCGATGCCGCCCAGCGCGGGCTTCGCGCGGTGGCCCGGCGGCTCAGTGAAACCCGCCGCGCGGCCGACCACCTCGATACCTACACCGACGAGGGCAAGCGCAAGGATCTCGGCCCCGTCCGGTCGCGCTTCGAGCGCAGGGCCTGAGCGCAGCCGCCGCAATTTCGCCATGATTTCCTGGCCTTCCGGGGCGCACAGCGCTTCGGTGGCCAAGGCGTGCCGTTCACCAAGTCTGCAATTTTTCCGCGAAAAACTCTCGTAAAATGCATATTTCAGAGGCGGGAGCATCTTAGCGCTCCCTTAACCTCGCTCGGTCAGGTTCGCATCCGCACCTTCGTGGGTGGCGCGGCCCGCAACATTCGGTCCGCATGACGGTGAAACCGGAAACCTGTCGCCTCGACGGGCGACTTTCCGAAATGGCGCAAAAGCGCTTCATCCGAAAAGGACCAAAGGAACCATGTCCAGTATTCTGACCAACACCAGCTCGATGGTGGCCCTGCAAACCCTGCGCGGCATCAACATGAACCTCGAGCAGACCCAGGCCGAGATCTCCACCGGCAAGTCCGTGGGTTCCGCCCGCGACAACTCCGCCATCTGGGCGATCTCCAAGGTGATGGAATCCGACGTGCGCGGCTTCAAGGCCATCTCCGAGAGCCTGTCGCTCGGCGAAAGCACCGTCGCGGTCGCCCGCAACGGCGCCGAAACCGTCACCGATCTGCTCGTGCAGATGAAGGAGAAGATCGTCGGCGCGCAGGAAGAGAACGTCGACCGTGCCAAGCTCCAGGCCGACATCGACGCGCTCTCCGACCAGATCGCCTCGGTCGTGGGGGCGGCCCAGTTCAACGGGCTCAACCTGCTGTCGGGCACCGACGAGGTGAACGTGCTCTCCTCGCTCGATCGGTCCGCCGGCGGTACCGTGGCGGCCTCCGACATCACCGTGGCGCGGCAGGATCTCAGCTTCGACGCGGGCGTGATGGGGACCACCAACAACCTGGCCACCTACATCACCGCCGCCGACGGCGCGAACTCGCTGGCCGGCGTGGCTGGCACCCAGTTCTCCAATGCCGCCAACACCATGACCATTGCGCTGGCGGCCGCCACCGCGGGGTCGTCGAACACCTACAACCTGCAGGTCAACGGCACCACGGTGACCTACACCTCCAACGCCTCGGGCAACACCGTCACCTCGGTGGCCGATGGCATCGTCGCCGCGCTCAACGCAGCCGGCATCGAAGACATCACCGCCACCGCGGCCACCGGCACCATCACCCTGTCGTCGACGGTCAAGTTCGACAATGTCGAGGTGAACTTCTCCACCACCGACTCGGCGGTCACGGCCAACGTCAACGGCGGCGGTGCAGGTGGTGCGGGTGCCGGCTTCACGGGCCAGTCCATCAACGCCCGCGCCTCCACGGTCACCTTCTCGACCACCGCGGCGGTGCAGGACGGCGACGGCTACCGGGTGTCGATCGGCGGCGTCAACTATGATTACATCGCCGGCCCCGGCGAGAACATGGAAGACGTGGCACGCGGCCTGAAAACCGTGATCGACGGCGCCGGCGTGGCCAACATCTCGACCAACGTGATGCAGAACAGCACCACGGGGGCCTGGGTGCTCCAGCTCGACAACGACAGCGCCACCGATCTCGCCCTGACCGACAACGGCTTCTCGGGCGGCACGGCAACCGGCGGCCTCTCGGGCGTCGACAAGCTCGATGTCACCACCGACGACGGCGTCGAGGCGGCGCTCGCCAACATCGAAACCTACATCGACACGGCGATCGGCGCCGCGGCGGCCTTCGGTTCGGTCGAAGGCCGGATCGAGACCCAGTCGGAGTTCATCCAGAACCTGACAGACAGCCTCACCGCCGGCATCGGCAGCCTCGTGGACGCCGACATGGAGGCTGCCTCGGCCCGCCTCCAGGCGCTCCAGGTGCAGCAGCAGCTGGGTGTCCAGTCGCTCTCCATCGCCAACCAGGCGCCGCAGTCGATCCTGTCGCTGTTCCGGTAACGCACTGACGGGCGGGGTGCCGAATGGACCGGGCCAAAACGGCCCGGGGCGCCCCGCCCACGCTTCCCTCACCTGATTTCCCCCCGTGTGGAAGGACCGAGCCTTGAACTCCGTGCAACTGGCGCAAAGCGCCTACTCCTCCGGCCAGCAGGCCCCGCTGCGCACCCATCGCGGCACCGAATACGCAGCTTTCAGCCGGGTGACCGCGCGGCTCAAGGCCCCGCGCAACTTCAACGCGCTGGTCTCCGCAGTACACGAGAACCGCCAGCTCTGGACAGCGCTCGCCGCCGATGTGGCCGATGCCGACAACGGGCTCTCCCCCGATCTGCGCGCCCGCATCTTCTACCTCGCCCGCTTCACCACGCAGCATTCCTCCAAGGTGCTTCGCCGCAAGGCCAACGTGGTGCCGCTGATCGAGATCAACATGGCGGTGATGCGCGGCCTCGGCACCACGCCCGCCGCCGCGCCCAGGGCGACCGCCGCAGCGGCAGCCCCCGGAGCACCCCGATGAGCGGCCTCGTCCTCAAGCTGAGCCCCAAGGAGCGTGTCCTCATCAACGGCGCGGTGATCGAGAACGGCGACCGGCGCTCGCGGCTCAACATCGTCACCCCCGGCGCCCATATCCTGCGGCTGCGCGATGCCATCCATCCCGAGGAGGCCCGCACCCCGGTGAAGCGCGTGGCCTATATCGCCCAGCTCGTCCTCTCCGGCGATACCCTGCCGGAGGATGCCGACATCCAGCTCATGCGCGGCATCGAGCAGCTCAGCCAGGTCTTCACCGACCACGACAGCCGCACCCAGCTCGACGCCGCCACCATCGCAGTGCGCGAAGGCCAGCACTACCAGGCGCTGAAGGCCCTGCGCACGCTCATCCCCCGCGAGGAAAGGCTGATCGCGGCCCAGGCACACGGCCCCGCCGCCCTGCCGCCCCATGTGAAGCCCTCCTGATGTTCACTCCCATTGTCCCCCTCGGCGGGCTGCTCGGCTGGCAGTTCCTCCAGCGCACGCAGGAGAGCCAGCAGCAGGCCCTGGCGAACTCCGTCACCGTCCAGCGCGACATGGCGGAGTTCGAGCAACGCATCTCTCAGGTGAAGACCGCCGAAGACCTGGTGAGCGATTTCCGCCTCCTGCGCGTCGCGCTGGGCGCCTTCGGCCTCGCCGACGACATCGGCAACAAGTACTTCATCCGCAAGGTGCTGGAGGAGGGCACCGCCGATCCGCAGGCGCTGGCCAACCGCCTCTCCGACCCGCGCTACCTGGCCCTCGCGGAGGCCTTCGGCTTCGGCGAATACGAGACGCCCAACAATGGCTTCGGCGCCATCGAGGCCCAGATCCGCGCCGGGGCCGACACGCTGCCGCCCCGCGCCCGCGAGGCCGCGGGCGACCGCGCCCTCACCCTCGTCGACCGGCTGAAGCAGCTCTCCGACCTCACGGGTCAGGACGACACGGCAGCCCGGCAAACCGCCCTCCGCGCCGAGGTCGAAGAGCTCTGGCCCGCCGTCATGGGCAACCGCCGGATGCGCGAGGCCATGCTCTCCACCTTCGAGGTGGCCGAGGGGTTCGACGCGCTGCCCCATGCCACGCAGGTCGAGGTTCTGCGGCAGAAGGTCGTCGGCCTCTTCGAGGATCGCCCGGCCGAGCAGATGACCGGCTTCATCGACCGGATCAGGCAGGGCTACACCATCCGCCAGTTCGAGCAGGCGGTCGGCGAACAGGCCGAGGAGCTTCGCATCGCGCTCAACCTCGAGCGAGAGCTGCCCGCCCTCGCCGCCGACCCGGACGACACCAACGACACCATGTGGTTCAAGGTCATGGGCAGCCCGCCGCTGCGCGCCGTCTTCGATGCCGCCTTCGGCCTGCCGCAGGCCTTCTCGGCGCTCGACATCGACAGGCAGCTCGAGGTCTACAAGCAGCGCGCGCAGTCGCTCTTCGGCTCAGACCAGCTCTCGCAGTTCACCGACCCCGAGAAACGCGAAAGCCTGATCCGCACCTACCTCGTGCGCACCGAGCTCTCGGGCCAGGCCAGCACCGGCGCGGGCAACAGCGCGGCGCTGCAAATCCTCAGCGGCGTCAGCAGCAACAACCTGTTCAGCCTGCTCACCTGAGGCGCCGCGCGCCGTCCGGCCCTGTCGTCGGCCCGACGCGCGCCGCGCTATCCGCCCAGCGCGGCGATCCGCTGTGCATAGGCCGCCCGCAGGCAGGGCTCGCTCGCGCCGCACCCGTCGCGCTGCCCGAGCCAGGCCTTCTGCGCCGCATCCAGCTCCCGCTGCCCGGCGCTCTTCAGCCGCCCCCGATAGGCATGGAACAGCGCCGCCATCTCGCGGTCGAGGTCTGCCAGCGCAACGCTGCCACAGATCGCGAACTCCGTCGGCGTGCCGGCATAGGCGCAGTTGAAGCTCGGGTCCGGCGTCCGCGCCGGAGCCACCGGTGGGGGCGCGGGCGCGGGCACGGGCTCCGCCGCCACGGCGGGAGGCGCGGGTTGCACCACGGGCGGCGCGGGCTCGGCCACCGGCGCAGGGGGCACCGCCAGCTCCGGCAGAGCGGCATAGCCCTCCAGCTCCGGCCCGAAGGTCGAGAAGGTCTCCATCCCGCTGTCCCGCAACTCCTCCGGCGTGAACCAGTAGATCCGGTCGTTCGGCGTCTCCAGCATCCGCACCATGAAGAGGCTCGGCACGTCGTATTCCTTCAGGTAGTCGAAGATCTGCGCCGCCACCGATTGCGCATCGGCCTCCGCCGCCTGCCCCGTCACCGCGCCGCCCGAGGTGAACTGGTGCACCCCCAGCCGCCCGTAGGCACGCCGCGCCTGCCCCGCGACAAAGAGGAACGAGCAGGCCGAGGCGCAATCGGCCTCGGGTGGAATCACCGTCGCCAGGCCCCGGTCGAAGACGATCGCCGAAAGCTCCAGCCCCTGGTGCACGTCCCCGCCCGGCGAGACGAGGAACAGCGTGTTCACCTCGCCATGCTCCCGCAGCGCCTTGCGCAGGTCGAATGTCGCGCTCCGCCCGATCTGGCCGTTCAGCACCAGCACATTCGGCAGCTCCGGCGCGAAGCGGAACGCCCCGTAGGTCTTCACCTCCTGCGCCGCCGCCGCCCCGGCCAGGCCGGCCCAGACGGCCAGAACGCCCGCAACAAGCCCAAGACGCATCCCGGGGCCCTCCCTCAGCCCTGCGGCTCCGGCCGCAGCTGGTAAACCCCCTCCGGCAGGTCCAGCGCCGCGGCAAGATCGCGGATCTGGCTGATCGAGAGGGTGATCTTCTGCACCTCGTCCACCCGCGGGTCGAGCTGCTCTATGGTGACGCAATCCTCGAAGGCCTGGATCGTCACATCCTCCTGGAGGTGAGACGAGGGGTCGTCGACGAGGGTGATCACCGTGGCGTCGAAATCGTGTTCGATGGTAAACATGCCCCCAGCCTAGCCCGCCGCCCCGGGCCTGTCAGCCGCGAAACGCGCATCACGCGGGCGTCATCGCCAGGGGGCTACATCGGCGCGCGGCTCCCTGCTAACCTGCGGCGCAAACCGAGCAGTCCGTCCGAGGCAGACCCCATGATCAAGCAAGCACTCACCCTTGCGGCGCTGGCCCTTCTCACCGCCTGCGCCGAGGTGCCCACCGCCCCTCAGCAGCCCAGCGCGCCCGCGCCCTCCGCCGGCGGCGGCTTCAATCCCGACACCGCCGCGCGCAACTTCGTCAGCGTGGTGCAGCGGGTCGAGCCGGTGGCCGAGCGCGAGTGCCGCAGCCGCCTGCCCCGGGCCAACTGCGATTTCCTGATCGTCGTCGATGATCGCCGCGGCCAGCCGCCCAACGCCTACCAGACCGAAGACAGGCAGGGCCGCCCCGTGATCGCCTTCACGCTGGCGCTCATCGCCGACGCCCGCAACCAGGACGAGCTCGCGTTCATCCTCGGCCACGAGGCCGCGCATCACATCAAGGAGCACATCCCCCGCACCCGCGAGAGCGCCACCTTCGGCGCGCTGGTGCTGGGCACGCTGGTGGGCGTGGGCGGCGGCGGCGATGCCGCGGTCGAGGCCGCCACCCGCGTGGGCGCCGGCATCGGCGCCCGGCGCTTCTCCAAGGAATTCGAGCTGGAGGCCGACGCGCTCGGCACCGTCATCTCCAAGCGCGCGGGCTACGACCCGGTCCGCGGCGCGCAGTATTTCACCCGCATCCCCGACCCGGGCGATGTCTTCCTCGGCTCCCACCCGCCCAACGCCTCGCGGATCGAAACCGTCCGCCGCACCGCCGCCGCCATGTAGCGCCCGCGCCCCACGGGCGCGGCTTTTGCGGGCCACGGGCCCCGCGAGGGTTCAAAACCTCGGGCTTCGCCGTAAACTGGAGACAGGGGCGGCGAGGCCGGGGCGAGGGCAGCGGATGTTGAAACAGCAGTTGAAGCGGATCTGGCTCCGCACCCGGTGGTCCTGGGAAGGGGTCACCCATGTCTGGCACACCGAGCACTCGCTGAAGCAGTGGATCATCAGCTACATCGCCTCCGGGCTGATGGCGCTGATCCTGCCCATCACCACCGGCGAGAAGGCCTTGCTGCTGATGGGCGGCATCCTCGTCTTCGCCTTCGAGTGCCTCAACACCGCCATCGAGCGCGCCGTCGATCACATCTCGCTGGAGCGCCATCCGCTGGCCAAGCAGGCCAAGGATACCGCCTCCGCCGCCGTCGCCCTGGCCGCCATCGCGGTGGGGCTTGCCTGGCTGGTGATCCTCCTGGGGCTTGCCTTCTGAACCGGCCCGGGGCCAAGCTCGGGGCATTGAAGCCCCAGCCATTCAGGACCAAGCCCATGCATCCCCGCCTTTCCCTCTCCGCCCTCGCCACCCTCCTCGCCATGCCCGCCACGGCCGCCGATCTCTCCGGCTGGTACGAGGCACAGGGGATGAACCCCGACGGCTCCCGCTACACCGGCCAGGTCGAACTCACCGAGAACGGCGGCGCGGTGAGCATGACCTGGGATGTCGCAGGCAGCAGCTACGCCGGCGCCGGCACCATCGACGGCAAGCTCATCACCGTGCAATGGGGCAATCCGAACCCGATCTATTACGTCATCACGCCCTCGGGCGAGCTTCACGGCACCTGGGCCGGCGGCACCGCGCTCGAAAAGCTGGTGCCCCTGCCCTGACCGTCCCGGTTTGACCTGAGTCAAGGAACCTCGCGTCAGCCTCGGGCAGAGTTTCCCTGCGGACCGGCAGAGGAGACACCCCGATGAAGCCCCTTGGAGACGAGCGCAGGCACTACCTTCTGGCCATGGGCATGGCCAAGGCAACCCGCACCGATCTGGCCGGGGCGATGGAAGACGGCGCGCTCGACAGCGAGGACTGGTCCCGCATGGTCACCCGCTGCCGCGGCTGCGACTGGTCCGAGGGCTGCGCCGAGTGGCTCGACACCGCGATCGAGGAGGGCGCCGCCTGCCCGCCCGCCTGCGTCAACCAGCGCCGATTTCTCGATCTGCGCCAGAGATCGGAGCAGGCCCGGCGCAATGCCGCGGTCGCGGTCGAGGACGCGGCCAAGGCCATGCGGCGCGCGGAGGCGCTGACCCGGCGGCGCTGACCTCTGGATGAGAACATGCCGGCAGGGAGAGAGGAACGGGTATGGGCCCCGTTCCGCCGGCATCGCGAGGGGTCGGTGACTGGGGAGCCACCGGCCCCTTTCTATTCTGCAGGGAACGGGATGAAACTTCCGCTTGTGCCGGCGTGCCGGGGCCTGTCACCCTGAGCCCACCATCAGACGGAGGCCGCCATGGACGAGGTTTGGCAGAACTTCCAGGAAGATCGCAGCGTTCAGACGGCCTTCACCGGCAACCGCGATCGCACCCGACGCTTTGTCGATGGCCACGGCGAGGATGCACTCGTCGCCATGCGCGGCATCGTCGCCCAGGCCCCGCTCCCCGAGCGCTTTCACCTGTCCGCGGAGGGCGCCGACACCGCAGATGCCCTCGCCCTGCTCCACGAGGCGCCCCACGGAAGCCGCGCCCGCCCGCGCGACCCCGACGAGATTGACCTGTCGGTCTTCGAGCCGTCCCCCCGGGTGTCCAACCTGATCGGATGGTGGGCCGCCACCTTCGGCGCCTACGAGAAGACAGGCCATGTGAGCGATATCCTGGTCTATCTGCCCGTCGTCGATTACGAGGCCGACCCCATGGTCGAGAAGGCGCTGTCGGTCGAGGTCGATTTCCGCCGCAGCGAAACCCAGAGCGGCAAGCTGAGCATCAAGCTCCACAACGTCGGCCTGACCTCGGGCGCCAGTCGCAGCATGATCGTCGATACCCACGTCGCGCCGCGCCACACCCGGTTCCAGGTCGCGGTGCCCGTCGAGCTGGAGCTGGTCGAATACAAGGATCAGGCCACCGGCGATCTGCGACACACCGCAAGGGTCACCCATTTCTCGCCGCCCGTGCCGCTCACGCCCGAGGATGGCAGCGCATTCGTCACCGTGCTGCCCCGGTCCAAGCCTCTCTTGCCGGTGCTGTTCCTCGGGGGCGCGAGTGCCGACAGCACGACGCTCAGCATCGAGAAGAGCCGGGGCATAGAGGCCACCGCCGAGCACGACATGACCGAAAAGATCAAGCTGGGCCTCGAGTACAGTTGCAGCGCCAACAGCCGCATCTCGGTCAAGGCCCTGAAGAACGAGGGGCGAAGCGACAGGCTCCACCTGCACCAGTGGCCGGGCGCCGAGGGCTACATCCGCATTTCCGCGGCGCGCTAGGCGCGCCTCAGCCCTCCACCCGCTGCCCCCAGAGGTCATATTCGCTGGCCTCGTCCACCTCGACCGTCACGATATCGCCGGGCGCCAGCCCCTCCGTGCCCTCGTCGATGAAGAGGTTGCCGTCGATCTCCGGGGCATCCGCCTTGGTCCGGCAGGTCGCCACGCCGTCCTCGTCGATCTCGTCCACGATCACGTCCATCCGCTGGCCCACCTTGGCCGCCAGCTTGGCCTCGCTGATCGCCTGCGCCTTCTCCATGAACCGCGCCCAGCGCTCGGCCTTCACCTCGTCCGGCACATGGTCGGGCAGGTCGTTCGAGCGCGCCCCCGCCACGTTCTCGTACTGAAAGCACCCCACCCGGTCGAGCTGCGCCTCGTCGAGCCAGTCGAGCAGGTGGGCAAACTCTTCCTCGGTCTCGCCGGGGTAGCCCACGATGAACGTCGACCGCAGCGTGATCTCCGGGCAGATCCCCCGCCACTCCGCGATCCGCTCCAGCGTCTTCTCCCCATGCGCCGGCCGGGCCATGCGCCTCAGCGTGTCGGGGTGCGAATGCTGGAACGGGATGTCGAGATAGGGCAGCACCAGCCCCTCGGCCATCAGCGGAATGACGTCGCGCACATGCGGGTAGGGATAGACGTAATGCAACCGCACCCAGGCCCCGAGGCTCCCAAGGTCGCGCGCCAGATCGGTCAAATGTGCCCGGTGCCCACGTTCCTCGGCATGTTTGATATCCACGCCATAGGCCGAAGTGTCCTGGCTGATCACCAGCAGCTCCTTCACCCCCGCCGCCACCAGCCGCTCCGCCTCGCGCACCACCGCATGGGCCGGGCGCGACACCAGCCGCCCGCGCATGTCGGGGATGATGCAGAACTTGCACTTGTGATTGCAGCCCTCCGAGATCTTCAGGTAGCTGTAATGCCGCGGCGTCAGGCTCACCCCGCTCGCCGGCAGCAGGTCGATGAACGGATCGGGCGCAGGCGGCACGGCGGCATGAACCGCATCCAGCACCTGCTCGTACTGGTGCGGCCCGGTGACGGCGAGCACCTTCGGATGCGCCCCGGTGATGTACTCCGGCTCCGCGCCCAGGCACCCGGTCACGATCACCCGCCCGTTGGCCGCCATCGCCTCCCCGATCGCCTCGAGGCTCTCGGCCTTGGCCGAGTCGAGAAACCCGCAGGTGTTCACGATCACCGCATCCGCCCCCGAGTAATCCGGTGAAATCCCGTAGCCCTCAGCCCTGAGCCGCGTGAGAATCCGCTCGCTGTCCACCAGCGCCTTGGGGCAGCCGAGCGAAACCATGCCGATGCGCGGCTGCCCCTCCCGGGGCGCCTCGCCGAAACGGGGAGCAGGAGCAAGATCGGGGCGCAGGCTGGGCGGATTCTGGGGCATGGCGGCGCTATACAGCCCGCGGCCCTGTCGCGGAAGGGGCCACGTCGCGGCGAAAGGTGATCGAGGTCGGCCGGTCGTAGCCCTCATGCGCCGTCCGGCCCACCTCCTCGAAGCCCAGCGCGGCGAAGGCCGCGTGGTTCTCCACCAGCTCCACCCGACTCTGCAGTTCCAGCGCCTCGAAGCCGCCGTCCCGCGCCATCTCCTCCGCCAGCGCCACCATCTGCCGCATCAGCCCCCGCCCGCGCAGCTGCTCGGTCACGGCAAGCTTGCCGAGGTAGAGCACCGGCCGCTTCGGCGCGGCGAACCCGCAGGCCACGATCCGGGAGCCATAGCGCACCAGCATCAGCACTTCGCGCTCCGCCTTCCCGGCCAGCCCTTCCGGCGTCAGCCCCCGCAGGGAGGATGGCGGGTCGATCCGCCCCTCCATGTAGGCAAAGCACGTCACCAGCAGCCGGTGCAGCCCGGCCCAATCGGCAAAATCCGGCCCAGCCACCTCCGCCTGCATCTTCAAATCGCGCCCGATCATCCCCATGTACTCTCCACGCCGCGGAATTTTTCTCCGCACCGGCGCTTCAAGTCATAGCAGTCGCCCCGATCCGGGCGAGACCCAATTGAGAAAGATGATCCAATGTCTTTGATTCAAGACGTCAACCGCGCGATTTCCACCGCTGCCATGCAGCACCTCCAGTTCACGGTCGCCGGCCGCAATGTCACCCCCTCGATCTACCAGCCTGTCCGCGACAAGATCGCCGATGGCACCATCACCGCGCAGCGCGCCGGCCCGGCCGGCGTCTGCGGCATCTACCAGTTCGGCCCCAACCGCTACGACCTCGGCTTCACCGCCGTGGATGGAGACCCGTTCCGCGCCGCGCTGGTCGTGCATGAGTCCACCCATGCCGCCTTCGACTACATCAACCAGCCGATGCCGGTGAAGGTCTCCGAGGCGCTCGCCTACATCGCCCAGGCGCTCTACTTCTACCACTCCAACCGCGAGGCCATCGAGGAGTCCGATGACCTCACCCTGTCCGAGCCGCTCAACACCGCATACAGCGTGTCGGCGGTCGCCCGCAGCGGCGCCCACAGCTTCACCGACGAGGAGCTGGCCCCGCTCTACCAGGCGATCGACAACGATGCGCTCTACCACGGCCGGGGCGACAACAACGAAGGGATCGACGGCATTTGATGCGCCGTAGGGAGGAGACGCCGACATGGCAAACGAGACCGAACAGCTCACCGACATGATCATCGCCGTGCTGTCGACCGACGCGGCCCAGCGCATCCACTTCTCCTACTCCGGTGGCCTCGTCACCGGTCGGGGCTTCGGCAAAGTGGTGGGCGCGCTGGTGGAGGGCAAGATCACCCCGATCTACGCGCCCCAGCTCGGCATCGAGAAGGCCTTCTACGACCCGGGCGGTGACAACTTCTACCTCGGGTTCAAGACCTTGGGTGCCCGAAGCGGGGTGCTCGAGGGCCTGATCCTGCACGAGTGCGTCCATGCGCTTTTCGATATCGAGCGCCTGCACATGTATGTCGAGCAATCCGAGGCGGCGGCCTATGTGGCACAGGCCCTCTACATCCACGGCCTGAACCCCGGCGCCTATGACGCGGGCGCACCCTGCCCCTTCACCGAGGGGCCGCCGGTCGCCGCCTGGCAGGTCATCCGCGGTCGCGCCGGCAAGTGCTTCGAGTTGAAGGACGCCGATTGCACCGACCTGGTGCAGGCGATGAAGGACGAGCCGAAAGTGGACTACAAGCACCGCTTCGGCACCTTCGAGAGTTACGACGGGGTCTGAAGGGGTCCCCGTCGGGGCGCGCGCCGGGCTGTCCTCCCCCGCCCGGCGCGCGCTGAATGCCTCAGGGCTTGATCCGCCAGCCGGTGCGGAAGATCGCGTAGATCGCCGCGAGACAGGCAAGGAAGAACACCGCCACCGCCACCAGCGAGATGCCCACCGGCACGTCCGAGATCCCGAAGAAGCTCCAGCGGAAGCCGCTCACCAGGTAGAGCACCGGATTGAAGTGGCTCACCGTCGCCCAGGCCGGCGGCAGCATCGAGATCGAGTAGAACGACCCGCCAAGAAACACGAGCGGCGTCACCACCAGCAGCGGGATGAGCTGCAACTGCTCGAAGTTCTTCGCCCAGATCCCGATGATGAAGCCCAGCAGCGCAAAGCTCACCGCGGTCATCACCAGGAAGGCCAGCATCCACACCGGGTGCAGGATGTTCAGCTCCACGAAGAAGCTCGCCGTGATCATGATGATCGCCGCGATGAACAGCGCCTTGGTCGCCGCCGCCCCCACGTAGCCGATCACCACCTCGATGAAGCTCATCGGCGCCGACAGCAGCTCGAAGATCGTGCCGATGAACTTCGGAAAGTAGATCCCGAAGCTCGCGTTGCTGATCGACTGCTGCAAGAGCGTCAGCATCACCAGTCCCGGCACGATGAAGGCGCCGTAGCTCACCCCCTCGACGCTCTGGATCCGCCCGCCGATGGCCGATCCGAAGACCACGAAGTAGAGCACCGTCGACAGCACCGGCGAGACGATGCTCTGCGTCACCGTGCGGAAGAACCGCTGCATCTCGAACCTGTAGATCGCCTGTATGGCCAGCCAGTTCATTGCGCCGCCTCCTTCTGCTGTCCCTCTTCGACAAGCGAGAGAAACACGTCCTCCAGGCTCGACTGGCGGGTGGACAGGTCGGTGAACTTCAGCCCGACCGTGGCAAGGTCCGCCATCAGTCGCGTCACCCCGGTCGATCCGGCGGTGGTGTCGAAGGTGTAGGTCAGAAGGTTGCCCTCCAGCTCCAGTTCGTAGCCCGCGAGACTCTCCGGAATGGCATCGGGCACCTGCGCCAGCTCCAGCACCAGCTCCTTGCGGCCGAGCGACTTCATCAGCTTGTCCTTCTCCTCGACCAGCAGCAGCCGCCCCTTGTCGATCACCCCGATCCGGTCGGCCATCTCCTCGGCTTCCTCGATGTAATGGGTGGTGAGGATTATGGTCACGCCATCCGCGCGCAGCTCGCGCACCAGCGCCCACATGTCCTTGCGCAGGTTCACGTCCACCCCCGCCGTCGGCTCGTCAAGGAACAGCACCCGCGGCTCGTGGCTGAGCGCCTTCGCGATCAGCACCCGGCGCTTCATCCCCCCCGAAAGCGCGTTGTTCCGGCTGTCCTTCTTGTCCCAGAGGCTCAGGCTCTTCAGCACCTTCTCCAGGTAGGCATCGTCCTTCTTCTTCCCGAAGAGCCCGCGCGAGAAGCGCACCGTGTTCATCACCTTCTCGAAGGGCTCGATCGCCACCTCCTGCGGCACCAGCCCGATCATCGCCCGCGCGGCGCGGTAGTCGGTGGCAATGTCATGCCCGCCCACCGTCACGCTGCCGCCCGTGGGCGTCACCAGCCCGCAGACCGCCGAGATCAGCGTCGTCTTGCCCGCGCCGTTGGGCCCGAGCAGCGCGAGGATCTCCCCTTCCTCGATATCCAGATCGACCCCGTGCAGCGCGGTAAACCCGCCCTCGTAGGTCTTCCTCAGTCCCTTGATGGAAATGATCGGGGCCATGTGGTTCGGCCTCCCTCGCGCTCGTTACATCAGGGGCAGAGGTGTAGGGCGGGCCGATAGGTTGACAACCCCGTGATCGCGCACAGCTGTCAGAGCCCTGTCAGCAGCGCCCGGCTCTCCGGCATCCGCTCCAGCGTCGCGTCGATCAGCGCGCACCACTTCGGCCCGCCCGCGCGGAGGCTTTCCTCGGCGTCCGGAACCGGTCAGCGCCATGCATATCAAATCTACTTTTTGCTATGCAGGGTCCGACCTACACGTGCAGCAAGAACAATTCTTGCTGCACAAACCCGCTCAGCGGCGGCGGTCGCGGCGGGAGCTCATCGGCTGGAAGGCCACGCCCACATGGGCCTCGCAGTAGGGCTTGCCCTGCTGCACGCCGAGCCCGCAGAACCAGAAGTCCTCCGTCGCCGGGTCACCGATGGGCCACTTGCAGGTCCGTTCGGTCAGCTCCATCAGGGTCAGCCGCTTTGCCTTCTTCTCCACCTCGCGCACCGAGGCCAGCGCCTCGGGGCTGATCTCGTTGGCCGAGGGCTGCGGCGGCAGCGGCTGGCCGGCGGGGATGATCGCCTTGCGCGCCGGGCTCACCGGCGCCGCGCTCTGGGTCGCCGGCTCCTCGCGGGCGGGCTTGGCCTCGGCTGCGGGCTTTGCCTCCGCCGGCTTCGCCTTGGGCTTGGCCTTGGCCGAGCCGCCGTTCGCCGCCGGCTTCTCCTTCGCCGCAGGCTTGGCCGCCGGAGCCGGCGCCGCGCCCGTGGTGCGGTTCGAGAGCCCGAGCCGGTGCACCTTGCCGATCACCGCGTTGCGGGTCACCCCGCCCAGTTCCTTGGCAATCTGGCTGGCCGACTGGCCCTCGCCCCACATCCGCTTCAGGGTCTCCACGCGCTCATCGGTCCACGACATTGGCCCGTCATCCTTTCAACTGCAAAGCGGCCCGCCATCGGGCCGCCTGTTGCCCTTATTTTACTACGCCAGCGCCCGGGTGCAACCCGACCGGGCGCTTTCTCCCTTCTCGCCACGCAAGCAGTAGCGCCCCCGACACGATGATCCCCGCCCCGAGCCAGCTCACCCAGTCCGGCACCGCCCCGAAGATCACCGCATCGAAGAGCGCCGCAAACACGAGGGTGCCGTAGTTGAATGGCGCCACGTAGCTGGCATCGGCCCGGGCCATCCCGTTGATGTAGAAGCTCTGCGCGGTGGCCATCGACAGGCCCACTCCCGCCAGCGCCGCCCACTGCCCCCATGTAGGCGCCTGCCACCCCAGCGCCAACACCACGGCGCTGGAAATCGCCACCCCCATCACGTTGTTGATGAGCAGTATCTGCAGTCGCCCCTCGCGCCGGGTCAGCTTCTTGATCCAGATGTTCTCCGTCCCCATCGCCACCGCCGCGCCCAGCGCCAGCAGCGCGGCAGGCTGAAAACTCTCGGGCGTTGGCCTCAGCAGCACCGCCGCCCCGGTGAGCGCCACCGCGACGGCGGCCCAGCGCACCCAGCCCACCCGCTCGCCCAGCAGCACCACCGCGAAGATCAGCGTGAAGACCGGGCTGGTGAAGGTCAGCGCCGTGGCATCGGCCATCGGGATGAAGGCCACCGAGGCAAACATCAGCGTCACCCCGCCCCAGCCGCAGCTCGTCCGCGCCAGGTGCAGCCCCCAGTGCGGCGCCGTCAGCTTCGGCCGCATCACCGAGAAGGCCAGCCCGAAGAACATCAGCGCAAAGACGAACCGCCCCTGGCTCACCTGGAAGGGCGACAGCGCCGGGCCCAGGGCAGGCGTCGTCAGCGTCTTGGCGAAGAGCGTGGACAGCGCGATGAAGGCCGTCGCCGCCGCGATGCAGAGCGCGGCGATCGCATTGTCCGGTTTCACCGGGATGAAGGCGGGGGAGGTCTCGGCCATGGCCGCATAGATCGTGCTTCCCATGCGGTCGTCAATGCGCTATCTCGCGCCCATGACCGCTTGTGCCCTCATCCGACGCCGACGCCGCGCCTGATCCGTTTCGGGCCGCTTCGCCGTGCCCGCCCGCCACCCGGTCAAACCCCAAAAATCGTTGACGAAAGCGCCCGGCTGAGCCATTCCGGAGCTTCATTCCAGAAAGGACGATCCCATGATCCCCTCCATCCTGCCAACCTACAATCGCGCCCCCCTGACCTTCGTGAAGGGCGAGGGCGTATGGCTGGTGGAGCAGGATGGTCGACGCTTCCTCGATCTCGGCTCCGGCATCGCCGTCAACGCGCTCGGCCACGCCGCACCCGAGCTGGTGAAGGTGCTGACCGAGCAGGCAGGCAAGCTCTGGCACGTGTCCAACCTCTACACTGTCGCCGAGCAGAAAGCCCTGGCCGACAAGCTGGTCGAGGTGAGCTTCGCAGATACCGTCTTCTTCACCAACTCCGGCACCGAGACCTGCGAGCTGGCGGTGAAAATGGCGCGCAAGTATCACCACGCCGCCGGCCATCCCGAGCGGATCGAGATCCTCACCTTCGACGGCTGCTTCCACGGTCGCTCCTCTGCCGCCATCGCCGCAGCGGGCACCGAAAAGATGATCGGCGGCTTCGGCCCCGTCCTGCCCGGCTTCCGCCACCTGAAATGGGGCGACATGGAACAGTTCAAGGAAGAGATCGCCAGGCCCGACGTCGCCGCCGTGCTGATCGAGCCGATCCAGGGCGAGGGCGGCATCCGCGTGCTGCCCGATGACCAGCTCAAGGCCATCCGCGCCGCCTGCACCGAGCACGGCGTGCTGCTGATCGCCGACGAGGTGCAATGCGGCATGGGCCGCACCGGCAAGCTCTTCGGCTTCGAATGGGCCGGGATCGAGCCCGACATCGCCATGTCCGCCAAGGGCATCGGCGGCGGCTTCCCGCTCGGCGCGGTGCTCGCCACCGAGGCCGCCGCGGCCGGCATGGTCGCGGGCACCCACGGCTCCACCTACGGCGGCAACCCGCTGGGCTGCGCCGTCGGCAAGGCGGTGGTCGATATCGTCTCCGACCCGGCCTTCCTCTCCGACGTCTCCCGCAAGGGCGGCCTCCTGCGGCAGAAGCTCGAGGGCCTCGTCGATGCCCACCCCGAGGTGTTCGAAAGCGTCCGCGGCCAGGGCCTCATGCTCGGCCTCAAGTGCAAGCCCGCCGCCGCCGACGTGGTGAAGGCCGGCTATGACGCGCTGGTCATCGGCGTCCCAGCCGCCGACAACGTGATGCGCCTCCTGCCGCCGCTCAACATCACCGAAGACGAGATCGCCGAGGCCATCACCCGCCTCGACGCCGCCGCCACGGCGGTGGAGGCCGCGCAATGAAGCACTTCCTCGATATCAACAAGACCGACCTCACCGACCTCAGGTCGATGATCGACAACGCGATCGCCATGAAGACCGCCCGCAACGGCCGCCTCAAGGGCCTGCCCGACGACAGCCAGCCCCTCGCGGGCCACATCGTCGCGCTGGTCTTCGAAAAGCCCTCCACCCGCACCCGCGTCAGCTTCGACGTCGGCGTGCGCCAGATGGGCGGGCAGACCATGGTGCTCTCGGGTGGCGAAATGCAGCTCGGCCACGGCGAGACCATCGCCGACACCGCCCGCGTCCTGTCGCGCTACGTCGACCTCATCATGCTGCGCACCTTCGCCGAGGATACGCTGCTGGAAATGGCCGAGCACGCGACCGTCCCGGTGATCAACGGCCTGACCGACCGCAGCCACCCCTGCCAGATCATGGCCGACGTGATGACCT
>CAYVQK010000051.1:0-20434 GCA_964454145.1 uncultured Oceanicola sp.
CAGAGGTAGCGCTCGCCCTGCATCACCGTGTCGATGGCGGTCTTGATCTCCTCGGTGGGCACGTCCTTGAGGATGTAGCCCATGGCGCCGTGGGAGAGCGCGGAGGAGATGTAGCCGGTGCTGTCATGCATCGACAGGATCAGCACGCGGGTTTCGGGGCGGCGTTCGAGCAGGAGCTCGGTGGCGGTGAGGCCGCTGAGGCCGGGCATGTTGAGATCGAGCAGCACCACGTCGGGCGCGAGTTCCTCCACCCCGTCGACGATCTCCTGGCCCGATCCGAGGGTGCCGACAACCTCGATGTCCTCATAGGTCTGCAGGATCGCCTGCACGCCTTCGGCCACCATGGGGTGATCGTCGACGATGGCCACGCGGATCGGGGCGGTGGGGCTCATGCGCTTGCCTTTCGTGCATCTTCGGGGGGCAGCATATGGCTCAGCGGCACCTGGGCTTCAATCACCGTTCCGCTCCGCGAGGACATGACGCGGAGCGTGCCGTCGAGCTGCTCGATCCGCTCGGCCATGTTGCGCAGGCCCATGCCGCCGTTCTCGGGCGCCTCCGCCTGGGTGCCGAGGCCGATGCCGTCATCCTCGATCCGCATCAGCGCGCCGCGGCGGTGGCCGCGGAGGTTGACCGTGACGCGGCTGGCGCGGGCGTGGCGCTCGATGTTGGTCAGCGCCTCCTGCGCGATGCGGTAGAGCGCGATCTTGGCTTCCTGGTCGAGCCGGTTGCGGAACACCACCGTCTCGAACTCCACCGCGATCCCGGTGCGGGCGGCGAAGCTCTCGGTCAGGGCCTGGATCGCCGGGCCGAGGCCGAGATCGTCGAGCAGGCCCGGACGGAGATCGCGGCTGATGCGGCGGACCTCCTGGATCGCCCCGTTCAGCCCGGCGATGCCCTTCTCGACGCTCTCCACTGCCTTCGGGTCGCCGGTGGAGAGGCGGCGCTTGGCCAGTTCCAGCGCGTAGCGGATGCCGACGAGGAGCTGGGAGATGGAATCGTGCAGCTCGCGCGCCACCCGGCCGCGCTCCTCCTCCTGGGTGTCGAAGATGCGCTGGGTGAGCGCCTTCAGCTTGCCGTCGGCCAGGCGGCGCTCGCGGATGTTCAGCGCGAGCCCGGAGAGGAACACCAGCACGACGGCCCCGAGGGTGATGGCGGCGATCCAGAGAAAGGTCTTCCGGATGCGCGCTTCGGTCTGGGCGCGGGCGGCCGCGACGGAGGCGAGCACGTCATCGAGAAAGACGCCGGTGCCCACCGCCCATTGCCAGTCCTGCAGGCCGCCGGTGTAGGAGATCATCAGGGCCTCCTCGCCGGTGGAGGGCTTGGGCCAGAGGTAGGTGTGGTAGCCGCCGCCCTTGCGGGCGTTCTCGATCAGCCGGTCGACCACGGGGGTGCCCGCGCTGTCTGCGAGGCCCTGCCAGTTGCGGGTGATGAGATCGGTCTGCAGTGGCGCGACGAGGTTGGTGCCGTCGTAGTCGTAGACGTAGAAATAGCCCTCGGTGCCATAGGTCATCGCCGCGAGGATCTGGGTGACGCGGGTCTGGGCGCGGCGGTCGCTGGGCGTTGCGGCGGCATAGACCGAGTAGAAGGCGGCGCGGGCGAGGGTGACGTAGTTCTTCAGCTCGGCCTTCTTGGCCTCGATGAGCTGGCTCTCGAGCGCCGCGATCTCGCGCTCGGCCAGCTGGCGCGACTGCTGCACCACCAGCACCGAGATGGCCGAGACGGCGAGCAGAAGGGGCAGGGTGGCCAGCAGGAACAGCTTCTGCGCGTAGCTCGGCGCGAGGCGCCGGTCGAGATATCGCAGGAGGGGTTTCAGCGGCGGGGCTCCGGGGCGGCGTGGTGGCGGCGAAGGCGCCCAAAGAGTGGCGCGGCGGGGCGGGGAGGTCAATCTTCCTTGGCGTCACGCAAGATTCTTTCGCGCCTTCTACGCAGTTCTTGGTATTTGATTTCGCCCACCATGCCGCTAGGGTGCGCGGCACAAGAAGGGAAAGGCACGGAGAGGACCGGGCCTACTTATGGGAGGAATACGATGGATCGTCGTTCATTTCTGAAGACGTCGGCGCTCGGTGGCGGTGCGGCTGCCGCGTCCACGCTGGCTGCCCCGGTCTACGCCCAGGGCAACCGCACGCTGACCATGGTCACCACCTGGCCGCGCGGCCTGGCGGGCGTGTGGGATTCGGTCGAGCGCTTCTCGAACAGTGTCGCCGAAATGTCGGGCGGCACGCTCACCATCGACGCCAAGGGCGCGGGTGAACTCGTCGGCGCCCTGGAAAGCTTCGACGCGGTGACCTCCGGCCAGGCCGACATGTACCACGGCGCGGACTACTACTGGGTCGGCCAGCACCCGGCCTGGGCCTATTTCACCGCGGTGCCCTTCGGCATGACCGTTCCCGAGATCATGACCTGGTACTACGGCCAGGACGGCATGGCGCTGCACCACGAGCTGGGCGAAGTCTTCGGCGTGCGCTCCTTCATCGCCGGTCAGACCGGCGCGCAGGGCGGCGGCTGGTTCCGCAACGAGGTGACCTCGGCCGACGATTTCAACGGCATGAAGTTCCGCATGCCCGGCCTCGGCGGCGAGGCGCTCTCCAAGCTCGGCGCCTCGGTGCAGGTGCTTCCGGGCGGCGAGATCTACCAGGCCCTCTCGACCGGCGCGCTCGACGCGACCGAGTGGATCGGCCCCTGGTCGGACGAGAAGCTGGGCCTCCAGGAGGTCTGCGACTTCTACTATCCCGCCGGCTTCCACGAGCCCGGCGCGGCGCTCTCGGTGGGCATGAACCTCGAGGTCTACAACAGCCTCACGCCGTCGCAGCAGAAGATCTTCGAGATCGCCTGTGCCGACGCGCACCAGGCCAACTACGCCCAGTTCATCGCCAACAACGGCCCGGCGCTGGAGCGCCTGCGCTCGGGCGGCACCCAGGTGAAGGAATTCTCCAGCGACGTCTGGGACGCCTTCGGCAAGGCCTCGGTCGAGCTGCTGAACGGCTACACCTCGGACGAGCTGTTCAAGAAGGTCCACGACAGCGCCCAGGCCTCCATGCGGTCGTCCTCGGGTTGGCTGGAAGTGTCGGACAGCTTCTACGCCCGCGAGCGCAACCGCGTTCTGGCCGCGATGTAAGCCTGACGGCGACCTGCAACGAAGGCCGCGCGCGATCTCCCGCGCGCGGCCCTTTCACATAGGGGGCTGAGCGTATGGGGAACGCGCTCGGGTGGTTCTTCACCCAGATCGGGATGGGCTTCTACAACCTGGCGTATGCGGTGACGCATCCGGGGCTCTGGCTGGACTGGAGCAACAAGGAAAGCCTGATCCGCTTCATCTACTACGGCGCCTCCGTGGAGCTGTTCTTCGTGGTGTTCGACCTCTTTCTGGTCATCACCGTGATCGGCTTCCTCTTTCCCCGCGTCATGTGGGCCTGCGTGCGCGGGCTGGAGTGGTTTGCCAACGGGCTCGGCCGGGCGGTGGCCTGGGTCGGCCTGCTGATGGTGCTCCAGCAGGTGATGGTCGTCTTCCTGCAATCGGTGTTCCGCTTCGGCGAGATCACCATCGCGCCCTTCGGCTTCGGCTTCACCCAGTCGGTGAGCTGGTTCAGCGAGGAGCTGAAGTTCTACAACGCGATGATCGTGGCGCTCTGCGTCACCTATGCCTTCGTGCAGGGCAGCCATGTGCGGGTGGACCTGATCTACGCCGTGGTGCGCCACCGCACCAAGAAGGTGATCGACATGTTCGGCGCGCTGCTGTTCATGATCCCGGTGGCGGTGCTGACCTGGCTCTACTGCTGGTTCTTCCTGTGGCGCAGCCTCGTCACCCCGCCGATGAGCGCCTCGCTGACGCTCGAGAACATGCTGATGAAGCAGGTCGCGCTGCGCTGGAACGTGGAGACCATCGGCTTCTCGCCGAACGGCTTCAACGCCTACTTCCTGTTCAAGATCCTGATGCTCAGCTTCTGTGCGCTGGTGATGCTGCAGGCGGTCGCCTTCTTCTACCGCTCCTGGCTGGAGTTCCGCGAAGGCGAGGCGAGTGCGGGCAAATACCATGACAAGGACACGCTCGGTGAGGGCGAAGAGGCCTACGAAGGCACGCACTAGGGGACAGAGCAGATGATTTTCGGACTTGATGGCATCGAGATCGGTCTTCTGATCGTTCTGGTCTGCCTCTTCGGCGGCATCCTTTCGGGCTTTCCGGTGGCCTTCGCCATCGGCGGCGCGGGGCTGATCGCCTTTGGCATCATCGCTCTGCTCGACACGCAGGGGCTGCTGATCCACCAGGCGATCGACACCTCGAGCGCGGCCTACAACGATATCCTGGCTCAGGGGGTGCATCGGAACGACGTGTCGGTGTTCCGATACCCCGACCTCCCGAGGGTCGAGGTGCCGCTCTTTCCCGACGGCTGGGCCACCGCGCTCGACCGCAACCTGGGCTTCGTCGTCAACCGGATGAACGAACGGGTCTTCGCCGGCCAGAGCATCGAGACCCTTCTGGCGGTGCTGATGTTCGTGATGATGGGCATCGTGCTGGAACGCTCGAAGATCGCCGAGGATCTGCTGACCACCATGGCCCGGGTCTTCGGCCCGCTGCCGGGCGGCCTCGCCGTCTCCGTGGTGGTGGTGGGCGCCTTCCTGGCCGCCTCCACCGGCATCGTCGGCGCCACGGTGGTGACGATGGGTCTGCTGTCGTTGCCCACGATGTTGCGCAGCGGTTACTCGGCCGAGCTCTCGACCGGGGTGATCGCCGCCTCGGGCACGCTGGGGCAGATCATTCCGCCGTCGATCGTGATCGTGCTGCTCGGCACGCTGGCGGGTGACCTCTATTCCACCGCGCAGGAGGCCCGGGCGCAGTCGCTCGGCTGCACCGACGCGCTGACGCTGCTGGGCAAGCCCGCGGTGGTGTCGGTGGGCACGCTGTTCCAGGCCGCGATGCTGCCCGGCGTGATGCTGGCGCTGCTCTATGCGCTCTATGCCTTCGGTTATGCGGTGGTGAACCCCTCCAAGGCGCCCTCGGTGCAGCTCGACGCGGCCCCGGGCAGCGAGGTGATCACCAGGCGCGAGGGGCTGACCTGGTTCCTCGCCCTGCCGGTGGTGCTGATCGGTGGCACCGTGCTGCTGGGCCAGATCGGCGTGATCGGCTCGCAGACGGCGCACCTTGCCGCGGCCACGGGCGGCCAGCAGGAGAGCATCCTGCGCACCAATGTCTCCGACCAGTGCCGCGAGGCGATGATCGACCTGCATGGCCAGGCGCGCTGGGATGCTTCCGTCGCCGCCCGCGAGGCGGGGGTGGAGCCCGAGGCGCCGCCGGCGCCCGATGCGGCGGCGACCGAAGGCGGCGAGGCGCTGGCCCCCGAGGCCGCCGCGCCGGTGCCCAACGCCCCGCCGATCGGCACGGGCGTTGCCACGCTGGCGGTGCTCTTCGGCCTGACGCTGCTCATCGCCCGGGGCGTGGCCCCCAGCGCCAGCCCGACACCGCTGCTTGTGGGCGCGGGCGGGATCGCGCTGATGCTCTTCGTCGATGCCACGCTGATCCACTCGGGCATGTCCTCGGCCGAGACCCTGGTGCTGCTGCTGGTGCCGCTGGCGGTCATCCTGTGGTCGATGCGCCATGCCGCCGGGCGGCTCGCCCGCAACGAGCTGATCCGGGTGGTCTTCCCGCCGCTGGTGCTGATCGTGGCGGTGCTGGGCTCGATCCTGGGCGGCATCACCAACCCCACCCCGGCCGCCGCCCTCGGCGCCGCGGGCGCGATCATGCTGGCGGCCTACCGCAAGCTGCGCGAGGAGGGCGGCTCGGGCCGGATGATCCTGATCGCCACCTACGCCACCATCCTGATGATCCTCGCGGGGATGAACTTCGACCTGCGGATCAACCAGACCACCGTGTCGGTCACCACCTGGATTGCCTTCCTGGTAGCCTTCGCGGCCTACATGGTGGCCTTCTTCGGGGTGCTCTACGGGGTCTGGGTGCTCTACCGCGGCTCGGTGATGAGCCCGGTGGTGCGGGAGACGGCGAAGGTGACCTCGATGGTCTTCACCATCCTGATCGGCTCGCAGCTTCTGAACCTCGTGGTCATCAGCTTCGGCGGCGAGCATTACATCCAACAGTTCCTGAAGAGCTTCGACAGCGAGTTCAAGGTCTTCCTGATCGTGATGCTGGTGATGTTCATCCTGGGCTTTGTGCTCGACTTCCTCGAGATCATCTACATCGTGGTGCCGATCGTGGGGCCGGTGATCTACGGCGGCACGATGGACCCGAAATGGGTGACCATCATGATCGCGGTGAACCTGCAGACCTCGTTCCTGACGCCGCCCTTCGGCTTCGCGCTGTTCTACCTGCGCGGTGTGGCGCCGGCCTCGGTGACGACGGGGCACATCTACCGAGGGGTGGCGCCCTTCGTGCTGATCCAAGTCGTGGGGCTGGCGATCCTGTGGCTCTTCCCCTCGATCGTGTCGATCGTGCCGGACCTGATCCCGAACTGACAGGACCCCTATGAATTGGAAAGGGCGCCTCTCGGGGCGCCCTTTTCGCTGGTGCGGCCTTGTGTGGCGGGCCGGAGACGTTCCGGCTTCACCAACTCAGGAGTTCGGCGGTTCAGCCCTGGGTGGGGGCGGCCTCGAGCGCGGCGATGATGGCGGAGAAGTCGGCGGCCTTGAGGCTCGCGCCGCCCACCAGTGCGCCGTCGACGTTGCTCACGGCGAAGATCTCGGCAGCGTTGCCGGGCTTCACCGAGCCGCCGTAGAGGATGCGGGTGGAGCGGCCGATGCCGGGGCCGAAGCGGCGCTCGAGCCGCATCCGGATGAAGTCGTGCACCTCCCCGATCTGGTCGAGCGTGGGGGTGCGGCCGGTGCCGATGGCCCAGATCGGCTCGTAGGCCACCACGAGGTTGAGCCCCGTGGCTTCGTCGGGGATCGAACCCGAGAGCTGGCCGCCGATGATGTCGAGGGTGTTGGCCGCGTCGCGCTCGGTCTCGCTCTCGCCCACGCAGATGACGCAGGTGAGCCCTTCGGCCATTGCCGTCTTGGCCTTGGCGCGGACATGGTCGTTGTGCTCGTCATGGTCCTGCCGGCGCTCGGAGTGGCCGAGGATCACGTGACTGGCCCCGGCATCGGTGAGCATGGCGGCGGAGATGTCGCCGGTGTGGGCGCCCGAGGTGGCGGCGTGGCAATCCTGCCCGCCGACGGCGAGGGGCGTGCCCCGGGCCGCGGTCGCCATGGGGGCGACGAGGGTGGCGGGCGGGCAGAGCAGGATGTCGACTCCCGGCGCGGCATGGGCCTCCACCAGCGCCGTCACCTCGGCGAGGTCGGCCGCGAGGCCGTTCATCTTCCAGTTTCCGGCGGCGAGCTTGCGTCTCATCCCTGTCCTCCCTGTGGGTTTCGCGGCGAGTAAGCCCCGAACGGCGCGGGCTTTCAAGGTGCCCGGGGTGCGCGAAAAGGCGCAGGCCGGGGCGTGTCCGGGGGAAAGCAGTGGAACCGCAGCGCCGGGATGGTGTTGACTGGCAGAGGGTGCGCTCTGCCGCCGCGCCCCGAGGAGGCTGCCCACATGACCCGCTTGATCCCCGTCACCGCCCTGATCGCCGCTCTGGCTCTGCCCCAGGCGCCCGCGCCCGCCGAGGCACAGGGCTTCCTGAACCAGCTCCGGCGCGACGTGGAGGAGGCGAAACGCGAGTTCCGCCGCAAGACGGGCGTGGACATCCGGATCGAGCGGGAGCGGCCGGTGCGGGGGGCCGCTGCGCCGCGCGGGCCGATTATCACCCGCGAGAGCGGGCTGGTGATGACCTCGATCCGCCCGGAGATGCGTCCGGGCGAGGAGTTGCGCGTCGAGAGCGGCCCGAGCGAGGCGGAACAACGCCAAGAGGCGCTGCTGGCCGAGGCGGTGGAGGCGGGCGATCTCGCCCCCGAGATCGCCCAGGTGATCCGCGCCGGGAGCTTTCCGACCCGGGCCGAGCTCGAGGCGCGGGCCGCGGGCCTCGGCAACGGCTGGCTGCCGGGCGGCGCAGCGATGTCGCTGCGCGGCGAGCGGGTGATCTGCGAGGACGGCGGCGCGGGCGGCTGCGAGCAGGTGGCGACCGATCCGGCGCTGGAAGACCTGCGGCTCGAGGCCGAGGTGATTGAGGCGCAGGCCGAGGCGGTGCGCGCGGTGGCCGGGTTGCCGCGGCTGGCGGCGGCGATGGCCGAGGTCGCCCGAGAGCGGGCCCGGGCCGAGGCTGGCGAAGAGGTGTCGCGCGAGTACCCGGTGGCCCGTGGTGACGAACTCCCTTCCATCGACAGCCTGCTCGACGCGCAGGCCGACTGACGCGCGTGCCCTCTGCGCTTGCAAGCCCTTCGGTGCTGCGGCAATCAGGGTGGCGGCAGGTCAGGAGGTGCGGCAGCCATGGCGACGATCCCCAGAATTGATGCGGAGGCCCTGATGGCGGGCGATGCGGCGGCACTCGAGGCCGTGCGCGAGGCGGCCCTTGGCGTGGGCTTCATGGTGCTGGAGAACACGCCCTTTGCGCCTGCCCGGATGCAGCGGCTGATCGAGACCTATCGCGCCTTCTTCCACCTGCCCGAGGCCGAGAAGGCGAAGGTGGACATGGCCGAGACCGGCTCCAACCGCGGATGGGGCGGGATGCGCAGCGAGCAGGTGGACCCGGAGAGCAACCCCGACCTGAAGGAGGTCTTCGACTGCGGCTTCGAGTGGGCCGAGGCCGCGGCGGAGGGCGCGCCGGAACGCTACTATGCGTCCAACCTCTGGCCCGAGGCCCCGGAGGGCTTTCGCGCCGAGGTGGAGGGCTATTACATCGAGGCGCTCGGGTTCTGCCGGTCGCTGCTGCAGGCCATCTCGGAGGCGATCGGGGAGGACCGGAGCTACTTCGCGCAGAAGTTCACCCACCCGATGGCGCTGCTCCGGGCCAACTTCTACCCGGCGCGGCCGGACTGGGCGGGGGAGAAGGATTTCGGCATCGCGCCCCACACCGATTATGGCTGCCTCACGCTGCTGGCGACCGACGGGGCGCCGGGGCTCGAGGTGCTGCGCCGCGACGGCTCCTGGGAGGCGGTTGCGGCCGATCCGGGTTCCTTCATCATCAACTTCGGAGAGATGCTCGAGATGTGGTCGGGCGGGCGGGTGAAGGCCACGCTGCACCGGGTGCGCGGCGGGACGCAGGAGCGGATCTCGATCCCGCTCTTCTTCAACCCCGAATGGGATGCCGACGTGGCGCCGGAGGGCGCGGGGGTGCCGATCCGCGCCGGCGATCACCTGTCGCGGCGCTACGACGAGACCTACCTGCACATGGCGGGCAAAACGGCCTAGAGCAGCTTCTCCAGGATGATCGTGGCGAAGAGGCCGAGGATCATGAAGACGATGGCGTAGACGGCGGCATATTGCAGCTTGTCGAGCGCGCCTCCCTTGCGGCGGCTGGCCTGGAAGTAGCCCAGAAGGGCGCCGAGGACGAGGGCGGCAAGGACGATCATGGCGGTGCGTGTTCCCGTTACTCTACCGGGCGCCTCTTAGTGCAGAAGGCGCCCCGGCGAAAGTGCGGGTTTGGGGCTGCGGCGGAATGGCCGCAGGGCGCTGTCAGTTCAGCGCGGTACGGCGCACCGGCTTCAGCGAGGAGATCTCCGACACCCGGGCGCGGACCACCGCATCGGAGCCGAAGCCGTAGCGGGCCCAGCCGAGCGCCTCGGTGCGCACCGCGTTGGCCTCGGAGCTGCGGCCCATCAACTCGTAGGCCTCGGCCTTGAGCAGCAGCAGCGTGGAGAGCAGGGCGGCGTTCTCGGCGCGGCGGACGGCCGGCAGCACCTCGTCGATGAGGCCGATGGTGCCATCGGCCTGGCCTGCGGAGAGCGAGAAGGCCGCCAGCTGCATTGCCACATGGGCGGCCTGGATCTGGGTCTCGGGATTGGCGCGGTAGAGCCGCGAGGCCTCGAGGAAGCTCGCCAGCGACAGCTCGGGCTCGGCCGAGAGAGACAGACGCCCGAGCGCGTAGAGGGCGAAGGCGGCGCGGTTGTCGGACCAGCCGCGGCTCTTGGAGATGGTCACCGCCTGCTTGGCGGCCTGGAGGCGCGCCGCGGGGCGGCCCTTGGGGCCGAGGGCGGTTTCGATGGCGTCGATCCAGGCCCGCGGCGTCGGGTCGGCATAGCCGCCGCGGCCGCGGTTGCCGGCGGGGTTCACCCGGTTGAGGATGGCGGGCAGGCGCGCGGCGACCTGGCTCTGCTCCATGCCCGAGTGCAGCGAGGGGTCGTAGTAGACCCGCAGCATCAGCATGTCGAAGCCGGTGAGCACGGTGTGGAAGTTGTCGTCGTTGAACACCGAGTCCGGCAGGCGGTAGAGGTCGTTCAGCGGCCCGAGCGCCTGGGCGATCTCCTCGTGGAGGCAATCGCGCACCTCCTGCGGGCTCACGTCGCCCGGCATGAAGACGGCGACCTGGCGGCGCTCGGAGAGCGCGGCCCAGTCGACCGCGCGGGAGCGGCGGGCCTTGCGGAACTCGCCCCAGCTGGAGACGTTCGGCACCACGAAGCAGGCGGCCTGGGGCACCAGTCGCTGCAGCTCGCGCTTGGGTACGATCTGGACGGTGATCGAGGGGGCCGGGTTTCCGGGTTTCGACAGGCTGATGTCGATCCCGGCCTCGGAGCGCAGGCGCGACACGAGGCGCGAGAGGTCGCCGGAGAGCGACGCGGGGGCGGCGCCCCTCACCGCGATGGTCACGGGGCCCTCGAAGCGGGTGAACTGCGGCAGGCGGCGGCCGCTCTCCATCTGGAAGCTCAGCTCGAGGAAATCGGCGGCGAGCTGGGCGTTGGCGCGGGAGGTGGGGGCGACGCGGGGCGTGGAGAAGGTGCGCATAGGCGGCAGCGAGCCGGTGAAGCTCTCGCGCCGCTGGGGCACGTCGACATCGGGGATGGTGGCCGAGGAACAGGCCGCGAGGAGAAGGGCGAACCCTGCGGGCAGCAGGCGGGTCAACATCAGGCAGCTCTCCGTTGGTATTTTATGAAGGGCGTCAGCTCTCCGATCCGGTCGTAGAGCTTGCGCGCCTCGGCATTGAACTCCTGCGTCATCCAGTAGACATGGGGCGCCCCCAGCGCCCCGGCATGGTCGTAGACCGCCTCGATCAGGGCCCGGCCGGCGCCGGTGCCGCGGATGTCCGGGTCCACGTAGAGGTCGCCGAGGTAGCAGACATCCTCGACCCTCCAGAGGTGGCGGTGGATCACGCAGTTCACAAGGCCCACGGGCTTGCCCTCGACCTCGGCGATGAAGCCGAAGGTGCCGGGATCGGACGGGTCGACAAGGCGGGCGAAGGTGGTCGCATAGACCTCCTCGGGCCGGGTGGCCTTGTAGAACGTCAGATAGTCGGTCCAGAGCCTCCGCCAGGCGGCTTCGTCGCCTTGCGTGAGAGGCCGGATCGCGGCAGTGGAGGGCATGGGCGGTCCCTTGTGTCAGGCGGGGAGAGCTTACCCCGACTCCGGGCGAGGGCGAGAGGAAATGTCGCGCCCGCGCCGAGCATTCGACCGGCGTTGCCAATGTGCCCAAGGGGTTAGGCCGGTAAGCTCAAGTAGTATGGCGGCTGTGGCCGGGCCCTAGATGTTGGCGTCGCACGCAGGATGGGGCCCCGTGGGAGGCTAGGCCCTGGCGGGGGTCCGGTTCAATTTTCGGGCGAGAGGCGCCACGGTCAGGCCCTGCACGATGATCGAAAACAGCACGATCACGTAGGTCGTTGTGAGAATCAGCGGCTTCCATTCCGAATCGGGCAGCGAAAGCGCGAGGGCCACCGAGATGCCGCCCTTGAGCCCGCCCCAGGTCATCACCGGGATGACGTTTTCGGGCATGGTGCGGAAGGGCTTGAGCATCAGCACCGGGATCGCCACGGCGGCCAGACGCGCCACCAGGGCCAGCGCGATGGCGAGCACGGCGGAGACGAGGTAGGAGGTTTCGAAGCTGATGGCGAAGAGCTCCACGCCGATCAGCAGGAAGAGCACCGCGTTGAGGATCTCGTCGATCAGTTTCCAGAAGGCGTCGACGTAATTGCGGGTCTGTTCCGACATGGCGTCGCGGTAGCTCACCTCGCCGATGATGAGGCCGGCGCAGACCGCCATGATCGGGGCGGAGACATGCAGCCAGATGGCCAGCTCGTAGCCGCCGAAGGCCAGGGCGAGGGTGATGAGCACCTCGAGGGAGTAATCGTCGATCCGGCGCATGATGCGCCAGGTGATCCAGCCGAGGATGAGGCCGAGGGCCATGCCGCCGAGCGCCTCCTGGGCGAAGAGCGTGGCAGCGCCGGTCAATGCGTCGGCGGTGCCCAGGGCGTGATCGGTGCCATCTGCGGCTGCTTCGGCGCCGTGGCCGCCCGCGCCGGGAAAGGCGAGGCCGACCAGGACGAGGTAGACGACATAGCCCACGCCATCGTTGAAGAGGCTTTCGCCCGCGATCTTCGTCTCCAGCCGCTTGTCGAGCTTGGCCTCGCGCAGCACGCCCAGCACCGCCACGGGGTCGGTGGGCGAGATCAGCGCGCCGAAGACGAGGGCCACCAGAAGCGGCATCCCGGTGATCCAGGAGAAGCCCACCCCGGCGATGGCGGTGGAGAGGCCGACGCCGATGGTGGCCATCATCAGCACGGCGGGCCACTCGGCGCGGAGGTCTGCGATCTTCACGTGCAGCGCGCCGGCAAAGAGCAGGAGCCCCAGCATCCCCTCCAGCAGCGCGTCGGAAAACTCGATGCCCTTCACCACGGCGGTGATGCTCTCCTCGACGTTGGAGGCGGGGTAGACCAGTTCGAGCCCGAGCACGCCGAGCGAGGCCAGCAGCGCCACCACGAGAATGCCGATGGCCGAAGGGAGCTTCAGGAACAGGTAGTTGATGGTGCCGAAGGCGGCGGCCAGCACGATGAGCAGCGAGGCGATCTGGAGGAGGGTCATTGGGAGACGTCCCGGGGTTGCGGCGGCGCGGCCTTCGTGAAAGGTGGCGGGGCTGGCCCGCGGTTTGGCCGGTTATAGGCGAGGGGCCGATGGAGCGGAAAGATCGAATTGACGCCTTCGGGGTGGCTTCGCTTGTGACCTTCTCGCTGGTGCTGGGCTTCGGCCAGGTCATCATCAAGGTGGGCAACGAGGGCTTCGGGCCGGTGTTCTTTGCCGCGATGCGCTCCATCGTCTCGATCTTCGTGCTCGCGGGGTGGATGTGGCTGCGGGGCATCCGCCTCGAGGCGGGCCGCGCGATCTGGGGGCTGGGGCTGGCGATCGGGCTGTGCTTTTCGGCCGAGTTCATCCTGCTGTTTCTCGCGCTCGACCTGACCACGGTCGCCCGGTCGGCGCTGATGTTCTACACCATGCCGGTCTGGCTGGCGCTGATGGCGCATTTCCTGCTGCCGGGCGAGCGGCTGACGGTGGTGAAGTTCGCCGGGCTGGCGCTGGCCTTCGCAGGCGTCTCGGTGGCGCTGCTCTCGGGGCGAGGCGGCGGGGAGGCCTCGCTGGCGGGCGACCTCTGCGCGCTGGCGGGGGCCTGGGGCTGGGCCGGGATCGCGCTGATCGCGCGGGGCACGCGGATGCGGGAGGTTCGGGCGGAGAGCCAGCTGATGTGGCAGCTCGCCGTCTCGGCGGTGGTGCTGACGGCGGTGGCGCCGCTCTTCGGGCCTCTCCTGCGCGACCCCGGGCTGATCCATTGGGGCATTCTCGGGGTGCAGGGGCTGGTGATCTCGGGGGCGGGGTTCCTGTTCTGGATGTGGATCCTGAAGCTCTACCCGGCGAGCTCGGTGGCGAGCTTCGGCTTTCTGACCCCGGTCTTCGCCAGTCTGCTCGGATGGCTGCTCTTGGACGAGGAGCTGCGGGGCACGGTGCTGATCGCGCTGGTGCTCGTGGCCGCGGGGCTCTGGCTGGTGAACCGCCCGATGGGACGCGTTCGGGTGGCCTGAGGCGCGGCCCTAGCCTTCCTCGTCTTCCGGGGAGAGCAGGATGATGTCGCCCTCGGCCTCCAGCCTGCGGATCTCGGCGACGACCTCGGTCATCGCCTCTTCGCCGTCCTTTTCCTTCACCTTGCCGAGCTCCGCCATCTCCTCGCGCAGGCTCTCGGCCATGCGCTTGGACATGTTCTCGAGGATATGGTCGCGGGAGCGCTCGGCCTCGCCGGTTGCAGCGGCCAGGGCGGTGACGAGCACGGCCTGATCTATGCCGCGGGTGATCTTGGGCACGTCGCGGGCGGCGAGACGGTCGGCGATGTTGACGAAGGTGAAGATCGCCTTCTTCACCTGCTCGGCAAACTCGGCGTCATCCTCCTCCAGGCCCTTCAGCACGTCGTCGCGGGTGGCGGAGGGGGAGAAGTTGAGGACGGCGGCGACGCGCTCCACCGGGCCACCCTCGAAGGCCGTCACGGGCTGGGCATCGAACTGGGCAGCCAGTGTGAGGCCGATGCGGGCGACGGTTTCGGGCGCGACGCGGCCGGTGCGCGACATGGCGTGGGTGATGCGGCGGGCCTTGTCGCCTGGCAGCTTGCCCAGCAGCTCGGCCGCCTTGCCGGTGGGCAGCTTGGCCAGCAGCACGGCGCCCACTTCCACGCTTTCCTCCTCCAGAACCGGCAGCAGCTTGGCCGGATCGAGCCCGGCGATCCGCTCCCAGGGGTCGCCCTTGGCGGCCACCCCGGCCTCGCGGCGCAGGCGGGCGGCGGTGATGGGGGAGATATGGCCGTCGAGCAGGCCGAGCGCGCCTTCCATCGCGCCGGGGAAGCAGAGCCCGACGCGGTCGAGCTCGCCGGCGAACTCCTCGATCACCTCCGACAGCGTGTCGCGGTCGATCATGCGGAGTTGCCCCATCGCGCGGGTCAGCGAGGTCTGCATCTGATCGGGCCAGTCGGAGAGCGGCAGCTTGGCGCCGCCGTTCACCAGGAGGCGCACGATGATGGCGGCCTTTTCGCGCCGGGTGAGGCTGCGGCGCAGGCCCGAACTGCGCTGCGATCCGCCGCCTGAAGGTGCAGGAAGCCCGGCGCCGGGGCGCGCGGAGGTGCCCAGGGAGGGAAAGTCGGCGTCAAGATCACCGAGCCCGCCTGGAAGCGGGGAAAGAGAAGAGGACATCTGCGCCTCGCGCCTGGCCCGCATGGATCACGTTGGGTGAGACTATGCGGGGAGGCTTAAGGCGGGGTTACCGGCGCCCGGATTTCCGCGCCGGAGCGCGGGATCAGCCGGTGGGCGTCACGCAGCTCGAGGTCTTCTCGTCCCAGACTTTGCCGTCGGCACAGGACATCTGGACGTGCTTCGACTCGCACTGGGCGTAGGCGAGGGCAGGGGCGAAGGCCAGCACGAGGGCGGCCAGGGCAGTCTTCGTCTTCATCGTCATCATACCTCCGGTTTACCGCAGTGAACGTAGCATGGGGCCCGATTCCGACAAAGCGTCGAAGGGGCAAATCCCTTTCCGTTACGGAAACGTGAATGCTCCGGTGCAACGCCGTGAAATTGCATCCACGCCGATTGCCGCAACGTCAGGTGGAGCGCATCGCTGTCACAGGCGCCGGGTGGACGGCTCGGCCCGCCCCCCGAGGCAGAGCCGTCATCTCTCCGACATGCCCACCCGGCGCCCGCATCCAGCCAAGGCCCGCCCGCGCGCGGCCATTCACAGGAGGAATTGCAAGATGTCACATGCCAAGGGCCCCGCCCGCCCCGCCTTCGCCCCACGGTCGAAGCTCTACAAGGGCCGCTTCGGCCGGATCTGCCCCGGCCTCACCCCCTGGGCCCCGCCCGGCGTGCCGCCCGAGCAGATCGAGGCGCATTTCGTGGCCTTCGCCAACGAACACATGACCGAGCGCCCGGGCCTCAGCCCGGACGAGGCGAATGCGATCGTCGAAGAGCTGGAGGCCGAGTTCAACTCCGAGATCCCGGTGGGCTACACCTACTTCGGCCAGTTCATCGACCACGACATCACCTTCGACCCGACCCCGCTCGGGGTGACCGTGACCGACCCGGAGGGGCTCGAGAACTTCCGCACCCCGCGGCTCGACCTCGACTGCGTCTACGGCACCGGGCCGGAGGATCAGCCCTACATGTACGACGGCGCGGGCAAGTTCCTCATCGGGCAGGTTCCCGGCGAGGCGCTGGACGACCTGCCGCGCAACGGGCTGGGCATCGCCATCATCGGCGACAAGCGCAACGACGAGAACGCGATCGTCAGCCAGATCCAGCTCGCCTTCCTCACCGCCCACAACACCCTGGTGGACCGCGCCATCGCGGCGGGCAAGACTGACCCCTTCATGGAGGCCCGCCGGGTGCTGACCTGGCTTTACCAGCACTGCGTCTGGAACGACTTCATCCGCCGGGTCTGCATCGACGAGGTCGTCGACACCGCGCTGCAGAAGTACAAGGGCAAGGACGGCCGGGTGCAGTGGTCGCTCGGGTTGAAGGACGTCTACTCCTGGGAGGTCAATCCCTACATGCCGCTGGAGTTCGCCGTGGCGGCCTACCGCTTCGGCCATTCCATGGTGCGCAATGGCTACCAGACCAACTTCACCCACAACCAGCTCGACCGGGTGCCGCTGTTCAACAACACCGCGGCCGGGCCGGATGCGCCCGACATGCGCGGCTTCAAGCCACGCACGGCGGTGACCACCGTGCAGTGGGACTGGTACTTCGACATGGGCAACCAGGCCGATTTCTTCCCGCAGCGCGCCCGCAAGATCGACACCAAGCTGGCCAACGCGCTGCTGTTCCTCGGCGAGGACGACGGCAACCCGGCGAGCGTGGCCAACAAGCTCGCCGCGCGCAACCTGATCCGCGGGGTGATGATGGAGCTGCCCTCTGGCCCCGACGTGGCGGCCAAGCTGAACGTCCCGGTGACAGTGACCCTCTCCGACGAAGAGCCTGCCGCGCTCTGGTACTACATCCTGAAGGAGGCCGAAGGGCAGGGCGGCGCCCGGCTCGGGCGGCTTGGCTCGACCATCGTCAGCGCGGTCTTCGCGGGGCTCCTGAAGGGCGATCCGCGGGCCTTCGTCAACGTCGATCCGGGCTGGACGCCCGAGGCGGAGCTGGCCGGCGGGATGCTGACGGCCGATGACAGGCAGGACAACCCCGACTGGGGCCTGCAGGCGATCCTGCGGATCTCCGGACAGCCGGTGAGCGGCGTCTGACCCTTTCTCCCTCACCAGGCAGGAGAGCCCGGAGGCGTGGTGGCCCGGGCCTCTCCGGGGAAGGTCCGTCCCTTGCGGGGCGGGCCTTTTCTCTTGGGTGCGGCCGTGCCCGCCGGGTGCCCGATCAGGCGACGGTGTCCCTCGGCCGGACCAGCAGCCAGATCAGCGCGCCACCGGCCAGCGCGAGGAAGGGCGCCATGGCGAGGTTCACCGCGGTCCAGCCTGCAGCCGCGCTGCCGCCCGAGCAGTTCATCAGCCCGCCCGAGGCCAGCGAGGCCAGGGTGACGCCACCGAAGACGATGAGGTCGTTCAGCCCCTGCATCCGCCCGCGCTCCTCGGGGCGATGGGCACCGGCGAGCATCGAGGTGGCGCCGATGAAGCCGAAGTTCCAGCCGAGACCGAGCAGCACGAGCGCCAGGAAGAACTGCTCCAGCTCAACGCCGGAGAGCCCGACGGCCCCGGCCGCGGCGAGGATGGCAAGGCCGGTGGCCATGATCTTCTCCACCCCGAAGCGGGCGATCAGGTGGCCGGTGAAGAAGGAGGGCGCGAACATCGCCAGCACGTGGGCGGTGACCACGTTGGCGGCGTCGCCCGTCTCGAAGCCGCAGCCCACGACGGCGAGGGGTGTCGAGGTCATCACCAGGTTCATCAGCGCGTAGCTGACCATGGCACAGATGACGGCGACGGCGATCCGCGGCGTCTTCAGCAGCTCCATCCGCGACCGGCCCTTGGGCGCGTCATGGGACGGCACCGGCGGGCGGGGGATGTCGATGAAGAGGAAGAGCAGCGAGCCCAGGAGGTTCACCGCGATGACGGCCGCATAGGTGCCGAGGAAGGGGATCACGTAGGCCTCGGCCGTCAGCTTCACGATCTGCGGGCCGATGATGGCCGAGGCGAGGCCGCCGGCCATGACGTAGCTGATCGCCTTGGGGCGGAAGGCGTCCGAGGCGGTGTCGGCGGCGGCGAAGCGGTAGAAACCCTGGGCCGACATGTAGATGCCGGTGAAGAGCGAGCCGAGCAGGAAGATGTAGAAGTTCTGGGTGTAGAGCCCCCAGGCCCCGATCGCCCCGCCGAGTGTGCCGCCCATGGTGCCCGCCCAGAAGCCCGCGCGGCGCCCGAAGCGCTGCATCAGCGCCGAGAGCGGCGTGGCCGAAAGCATCGAGCCCAGCACGATGAGCGAGATCGGCAGGGTGGCGAAGCAGACGTTGGGCGCCAGGCTCTGGCCCGCGAGGCCGCCGATGGTGAAGATCATCGGCATCTGGCTGCCGAGGATCGCCTGCGCGGCCACCAGCACGGCCACGTTGCGGCGGGCGCGGCTGTCGTCCGCGGGGGCGGGCGGGGTGTCGGCGGGGATGCTCATGGCCGGTATAGAGCCCAAAGCCCGGGCCTGCGCAAGCGGCAGGGCCGCGGCGCTTTGTTGCGCCCCTGCGAATGCGCTGTTGCCGTCTGCGGCCTTGGCCCCGGAGGGTGCGGGGCCTATGGTCCGTGCCGATATGTCAGAAGACGGGCCAAAGAAGATCCTGCTGCTTGCGGGCAGCGGCGAGAGCCGCGGCCTCGGGCAGGCGCTGGCCTGGCGGGATGACTTCGAGGTGGACATCCATTTGGCACGGCAGATGCGCGGGCGAGAGTTCCCGGTGCCGGCCCGGCTGGGCGGTTTCGGCGGGGATGAAGGCTTCCGACGCTACCTGCAGGAGACCCGGCCCGACGCGGTGGTGGATGCGACCCACCCCTATGCCGAGGCGATCACCCGGCGCACCGCCTCCATCGCCGCCGAGCTGGGCCTGCCGCTCCTGCACCTCGAGCGTCCGCCCTGGATGGCCCGGGCCGGGGATGACTGGGTAGAGGTCGCCACGCCGGAAGAGCTTTGCGCGCTGATCCCCGAGGGTGCCTGCGTGTTTCTCGGCACCGGGCGGGCGGGGCTGGAGCGGTTCGCCTGCCTCGAGGGCCGCCGCATCATCTGCCGCCAGCTCGACATGGCCGACGGGCCCTTTCCCTTCGAGGGTGGCGAGTTTCTGCTTTCAGTGCCGCCATTCACGATGGAGGAGGAGATGAAGCTCTTCCACCGGCTGGGCGTGGACTGGCTGGTGGTGAAGAACGCAGGCGGCGAGGGGGCCCGGCCCAAGCTCGATGCCGCCCGGGCGATGGGCCTGCCGGTGGCGATGCTGGCCCGCCCGCCATTGCCGGAGGGGGTGGCGCGGGCGGAGACGCTGGAGCAGGCGATGGCCTGGCTGGAGGCGTTGTGAGCGCCGTCGGGCGGATCATCCAGACCGAGGCCTGCGTGGCGGAGGGGGCGGAGTGGCTCGCCGCGCGCTGCCCGCGGATGGCGGAGGCGCTGGAGGCCTGCGGGGAGGTGCCCTTGCGGCGGAGAGGCGACGGGTTCGAGGCGCTCCTTTCAGCCATCGTCAGCCAGCAGGTAAGCGTGGCCTCTGCGGCGGCGATCTGGGCCCGGGTGGAGGCGGCGGGCTTTGCCGATCCGATGCAGGTACGGGCGGCGGCCGACGAGGAGTTGCGCGCAGTGGGCCTCTCGCGCCCTAAGGTGCGCTACGCCCGGGCGCTGGCGGAGGCGGAGATCGACTATGCGGCCCTGCGGGAGGCGCCTGACGAGGAGATCGTCGCCGTGCTCACGGAGGTGCCCGGCGTCGGGCGCTGGACGGCGGAGATCTACGCGATGTTCTCGCTGGGCCGGGCCGATGTGTTTGCCCCCGCGGATCTTGCCCTGCAGGAGTCTGCCCGGATGCTCTACGGGTTGCCGGAGCGGCCCTCGGAGAAGGCGCTGCGCGAGATGGCGGAGGCCTGGAGCCCCTGGCGGGCGGTTGCGGCGCGGCTCTTATGGGCCTACTTCCGGGTGGCAAAGCAACGCGAAGGGATCAGGTAAATGGCGCCGAGAGAGCTGAAGGTGGGGCGGGTCGAGCCGCAGTCGGGCGAGACAAAGCAGGTCGTGATCTTCCTGCATGGGTACGGGGCCGACGGGAACGACCTTCTGGGGCTCGCGCAGCCGCTTGGCGCGCACATGCCCGACACGCTCTTTCTGGCCCCTGACGCGCCCGAGCCGTGCCGCAACAACCCGATGGGCTACCAGTGGTTTCCGATCCCGATGATGGATGGCTCGAGCCAGCAGGAAGCCAACACCAGCTTTGCCCAATCGGTGGAAGACCTGAACGCCTTTCTTGATGCAGTGCTTGAGGAAGAGGGCGTAAGCCCTTCTCAGGTCGCGTTGATCGGCTTCTCCCAAGGCACGATGATGAGCCTGCATGTCGCCCCGCGCCGGGCCGAGCCCTTCGCCGGTGTCGTCGGCTTCTCGGGGCGCCTGCTGGAGCCGGAACGGCTGAAGGCGGAGATGAAGAGCAAGCTGCCGATCCTCCTGGCGCATGGCGATCAGGA
>CAYVQK010000052.1:0-20015 GCA_964454145.1 uncultured Oceanicola sp.
GCGGGCGCGGGATCATCCACGGCTTCGAGCTCCTGGAGAAGCTCGGCTTCCACGACTGGGATTTCGACTACGTGCTGCTGGACTTCCTCGGCGACGTGGTCTGCGGCGGGTTCGGCCTGCCGATCGCGCGCGACATGGCGCAAAAGGTGATCCTCGTCGCCTCGAACGACCTGCAATCGCTCTACGTGGCCAACAACGTTTGCTCCGCGGTGGAATACTTCCGCAAGCTCGGCGGCAACGTGGGCGTGGCCGGGCTGGTGGTGAACAAGGACGACAACTCGGGCGAGGCCCAGGCCTTTGCCGCGGCGGCGGGCGTTCCGATCCTCGCCTCGATCCCGCAGGACGACGACCTGCGCAAGAAGTCGGCGAACTACCAGATCGTCGGGACCGCCAAGAGCCCCTGGGGCAGCCTCTTTGCCGGGCTGGCCGAGCAGGTCTCCGCCGCGCCGCCGATCCGCCCGGCGCCGCTCGACCAGGATGGTCTGCTGGCGCTCTTCGACGGCGCCGACACCGGCGCGGGCGTGACGCTGGAACCCGCGACCGATGCCGACATGCGCGGCAAGTACGCCAAGCCGCAGGCGAGCCTGGAGGTGATCTATGACGAAGCCTGATCCCCTGCGCGCTGCCCGGATCCGCGGCTTCAAAGGCTGCCTGCCGGGCGCCCTCCCGAGACAAGGCACGGCATGAGTGGCGAGGTCACATATGATGGGGCCGCTTCGGCCGAGGTGATCCGGGGCGAGGCCGAGCACCCGCCCGAGGCGCCTGTTGCGACGGCGGCGGGCGGTTGCCACGCCGGGGCCGAAATGGATGCCGCCGCGCGCATGGCCGGCCAATCCGAGCTGATGGAACAGTTCGCAAGGGATTATCCCAAGGGCCCGCATGACAAGCCGCAGAGCATGTGCCCGGCCTTCGGCTCGCTCCGCGTGGGCCTGCGGATGTCGCGGGTGGCCACCGTGCTCTCTGGCTCGGCCTGCTGTGTCTACGGCCTGACCTTCGTCAGCCATTTCTACGGCGCGCGCCGCTCGGTCGGCTACGTGCCGTTCAATTCCGAGAGCCTGGTGACGGGCAAGCTCTTCGAGGACATCCGCGACGCGGTGCACGAGCTGGCCGATCCGGACCGGCTGGATGCCATCGTGGTCACCAACCTCTGTGTGCCGACCGCGAGCGGCGTGCCGCTCCGGCTCTTGCCCAGCGAGATCAACGGGGTGCGCGTGGTCGGCATCGATGTGCCGGGCTTCGGCATCCCGACCCATGCCGAGGCCAAGGACGTGCTGGCCGGCGCGATGCTGAATTATGCTCGCCAGGAGGTGCAGGCTGGCCCCGTGCCGGCGCCGGTGGGCGGCGTCTCCGACCGCCCGACCGTGACGCTTTTGGGCGAGATGTTCCCGGCCGACCCGATGATGATCGGGCGGATGCTGGCGCCGCTGGGGCTGGCTGCCGGCCCCGTGGTGCCCTGCCGCCAGTGGCGCGAGCTCTACGCCGCGCTGGATTGCGGCGCGGTCGCGGCGATCCACCCGTTCTACACCGCGGCCATCCGCGAGTTCCAGGCGGCCGGACGGGCCGTGATCGGGTCCGCGCCGGTCGGCCACGATGGCACAGCGGCGTGGCTTGCTGCCGTGGGCGACGCCTTCGGCGTGCCCGCCGAGAAGATCGCCGAGGCCCAAAACGCCTGCCTGCCCGCAATCCGGGGGGCGCTGAGCGCAAAGACAATCAAGGGCACAATCACGCTCTCCGGCTACGAGGGCAGCGAGCTGCTGGTGGCCCGCCTGCTGATCGAGAGCGGCGCGCATGTGCCCTACGTCGGTACCGCCTGCCCTAAAACGCCCTGGTCCGCCGCAGATGCCGACTGGCTGCGCGCGAAGGGTGTGACCGTGAAGTTCCGCGCCTCGCTGGAAGACGACTGCGCCGCGATGGAGGGTGTGAAGCCCGACCTCGCCATCGGCACGACCCCGGTGGTGCAGAAGGCCAAGGAGCGCGGCATCCCGGCGCTCTACTTCACCAACCTCATCTCCGCCCGGCCTCTGATGGGCGTGGCCGGCGCGGGCAGCCTGGCCGAGGTGGTCAATGCCGCCATCGCCGGCAAACTGCGGATGGACCGGATGCGCGAGTTCTTCGACGGCGTGGGCAGCGGCGACACCGCCGGCGTCTGGGAGGGCGATCCCAAGCTGAGGCCCGACTTCCGCGCGCTGAACCTCAAGAAACTCGAGAAGAAAGAGCGTGCCGCAAGGGCGCAGGAGATGATCTGATGCTGATCCAGGATCACGACAGGGCAGGCGGCTACTGGGGGGCGGTCTATGCCTTCTGCGCCGTCAAGGGCCTGCAGGTCGTGATCGACGGGCCGGTGGGCTGCGAGAACCTGCCGGTGACCAGCGTGTTGCACTACACCGATGCGCTCCCGCCGCACGAGTTGCCCATCGTGGTGACCGGGCTCGGCGAGGAGGAGCTGGGCCGCGAGGGCACCGAGGGCGCGATGAAGCGGGCCTGGGAGACGCTGGACCCGGCGCTGCCGGCGGTGGTCGTCACCGGCTCGATTGCCGAGATGATCGGCGGCGGTGTGACGCCGCAGGGCACCAACATCCAGCGGTTCCTGCCTCGCACCATCGACGAGGACCAGTGGGAAGCCGCCGACCGGGCGATGACCTGGATCTTCACCGAGTTCGGCATGACCAAGGGCCGGATGCCGAAGGAAACCGCGCGGCCTGAAGGCGCCCCCCCACGGGTGAACATTCTCGGCCCGATGTACGGCACCTTCAACATGCCCTCGGATCTGCACGAGATCCGCCGCCTGGTCGAGGGGATCGGCGCCGAGGTGAACATGGTCATGCCGCTCGGAGCGCACCTGGCCGAGATGCGCAACCTGGTGAACGCCGACGTCAACATCTGCATGTACCGCGAGTTCGGGCGCGGGCTCTGCGAGCTGCTCGGCAAGCCCTATCTGCAGGCGCCCATCGGGGTGGAGTCCACCACGCGGTTCCTTCGCACCCTGGGCGATCTGCTCGGGCTCGACCCGGAGCCCTTCATCGCCCGTGAAAAGCACTCCACGATCAAGCCGGTCTGGGATCTCTGGCGGTCGGTCACGCAGGATTTCTTCGCCACCGCCAGCTTCGGCATCGTCGCCAATGAGACCTACGCGCGTGGCATCCGGCATTTCCTCGAGGGCGATCTCGGCCTGCCCTGCGCCTTCGCGGTGGCCCGGGTGGCGGGCACCAAGACCGACAACGTGAAAGTGCGCGCGATGATCGCCCAGGAGCGGCCGCTCATCGTGTTGGGCTCGATCAACGAGAAGATGTACCTCGCCGAAACCGCCGGCGGCCACGGGCCGAAGCCCGCCTTCATTCCTGCCAGCTTCCCCGGCGCGGCGATCCGGCGGGCCACCGGCACGCCGATGATGGGCTATGCCGGCGCGACCTACCTGCTGCAGGAGGTCTGCAACGGGCTCTTCGACGCGCTCTTCCACATCCTGCCGCTCGGCACCGAGATGGATGCCGCCGCCGCAACGCCCACGCCCCTGCGCCGCGACTTTCCCTGGGACGAGGACGCGGCCCGCGCGCTCGATGCCATCGTCGCGCGCCATCCCGTTCTCACCCGCATCTCCGCCGCGAAATCCCTGCGCGACGCCGCCGAGGCATCGGCGCTGAAGCAGGGTGCGGAGAGGGTCGTTCTCGAGACCGTGCAAGCCCTGTCGCCCGAGCCGGCGGCCCCAACGGAGGAAGTCTGAGACCATGACTGACCTTGCATCCAACCCGCCGCCACGGCGCCCCGCCGGGCGCCTGCGGAACGCGGAGTTCCAGTTCTACTTCGCGGTGATCTTCGTTCTGGCGTTGCCGTCGTCCTGCATCACGTGGATGCGCGACATCTTCCGGCACCGGACGCTCAACCTGCTCGGCCCGCTCGCGCGCGCCTGGGCGGAGGCGGACCGGATCACGCCCCTGATATTCTCGGTCTGAGCCGCATGGCGAAGGACCGGGATACCGACTGTCGGCCCACATGGGCCGGCAGATTCCGGAGGGGCCGTTTCGACGGGCCCGATGGACCCCGCCGCGGGGACCGCGGCGTCAGCATAGCGTTCCGGAGGAAAGTTCATGGCTGATAACACCGACCTGTCCTTTACAGGTCTTACCGACGAGCAGGCTCAGGAGCTGCATTCCGTCTATATGAGCGGCCTCTGGCTGTTCGTGGCGATTGCAGTGGTCGCACATCTCGCGACCTACATCTGGGCCCCCTGGTTCTGAGGGGGATCGAAAATGTCCAAGTTCTACAAGATCTGGCTCATCTTCGATCCGCGCCGCGTGTTCGTGGCGCAGGGCGTCTTTCTGTTCCTGTTGGCCGTGATGATCCACCTGGTGGTTCTCTCCAACGGCGTGAACTGGTTCGAGAATGCCGCCCAGTCCCGTGCCATGGCGGCCGAATGATCGCCGGCACAGAGCCCTGAAGCACCGCCGCGGGCGGGACACCCCGCCCGCGGCCTCAAAACGAGATCATACGCCGGCTGGCCGGGCCTGATGCCCGTGACGCCGCCCGGCTGGGGAGGTGACCCAAATGGCGCTACTCAGTTTCGAACGAAAATACCGGGTCCGTGGAGGCACGCTGGTGGGCGGCGATCTCTTCGATTTCTGGGTCGGCCCCTTCTACGTGGGCTTCTTCGGCGTCACGACGATCTTCTTCGCGGCGCTGGGGACGATCCTGATCCTCTGGGGCGCCGCGCACCAGGGCACATGGAACCCCTGGCTCATCAACATCGCCCCGCCCGACCTGTCCTACGGCCTCGGCGCCGCGCCGCTGATGGAAGGCGGGCTGTGGCAGATCATCACGATCTGCGCCACCGGCGCCTTCATAAGCTGGGCGCTTCGGGAGGTGGAAATCTGTCGCAAGCTCGGCATCGGCTACCACGTGCCCTTCGCCTTCAGCTTCGCGATCCTGGCCTATGTCACCCTGGTGATCTTCCGCCCGCTGCTGATGGGGGCCTGGGGTCACGGCTTTCCCTACGGGATCTTCAGCCACCTCGACTGGGTGTCGAACACCGGCTACGCCTACCTGCACTTCCACTACAACCCGGCGCATATGCTCGCGGTGTCGCTCTTCTTCGCGACCTGCTTCGCGCTGGCGCTGCATGGCGGGCTGATCCTGAGCGCGGCCAACCCCGAGAAGGGCGAGGAGATGAAGACGCCCGACCACGAGGACACCTTCTTCCGCGATTTCATCGGCTACTCGATCGGCACGCTGGGCATCCACCGCCTCGGCTTCCTGCTGGCGATCAACGCCGTCTTTTTCTCGGCTGTCTGCATCATCATCTCCGGCCCGGTCTGGACCAAGGGCTGGCCGGAATGGTGGAACTGGTGGCTCGACCTGCCGATCTGGCCGTGAAGGGGGACTGACCGATGGCCGAATATCAGAACATCTTCACGCAAGTGCAGGTTCGGGGTCTGCCCGAGATGGGCATGGACAACGCCAACAACATGGCCGCCGAGCGGATCTTCCGCCCCGGCTTCAGCAGCCTCATCGGCTGGATCGGAAACGCCCAGCTTGGGCCGATCTACCTCGGCTGGACCGGGATGGTCTCGGTCGCGACCTTCATCCTGTGCATGAACATCATCGGCATCAACATGCTGGCGCAGGTGGACTGGTCGATCCCCGAGTTCCTGCGCCAGGGCTTCTGGCTTGCGCTCGAGCCGCCCGGCCCCGAGTGGGGCCTGAAGATGCCGCCGCTCCAGGAGGGCGGCTGGTACATCATCGCCTCCTTCCTGCTGCTGGTCAGCGTGATGACATGGTGGCTGCGCACATACCTGCTGGCCGAGCAGCACAAGATGGGCAAGCACGTGGCCTGGGCCTTCGCCTCGGCGATCTGGCTGTTCCTGGTGCTGGGCCTCTTCCGTCCCATCCTGATGGGCTCCTGGTCGGAGGCGGTGCCCTACGGCATCTTCCCCCACCTCGATTGGACGACGGCCTTCTCGATCCGCTACGGCAACCTCTACTACAACCCGTTCCACTGCCTCTCGATCGTGTTCCTCTACGGGTCTGTCCTGCTGTTCGCGATGCATGGCGCCACGATCCTCGCCGTCAGCCGCTTCGGTGGCGACCGCGAACTCGAGCAGATCGTGGACAGGGGCACCGCCAGCGAGCGGGCGGCGCTGTTCTGGCGCTGGACCATGGGCTTCAACGCCACGATGGAGGGCATTCACCGCTGGGCCTGGTGGTTCGCGGTTCTGACCCCGATCACCGGCGGGATCGGCATCCTGCTCACCGGCACGGTCGTGGACAACTGGTTCATCTGGGCGCAGGAGCACAACTTCGCACCGGCCTATGACGGATCCTACGGCTACGAGGCTTACGGCAGCTACGAAGCCTTCATCGGGCAGGGAGAATGACCATGTTCGCCTGGTTTTCCAAATGGAACAGAGAGAACCCCACCAACGTCGAGCGCCCCGCGATCATCGTCGGCGCGGTCGGCGTGGCGGTGATCGGCGCCACGGCCCTGGTGACGCTGGGCCAGCCCTACGCCACAGAGGGGCTTCAGACAGGCCCCCGTGGCACCGGGATGGCGGTGATCAAGTTCGATGCCCAGCGCGGCACGCCCGACCCGACCATCGAGGCGTTCCGGAGCATGGAAACGGAGCCGGTCACACCCACCTCTGGCGCACAGACGGCGGGGGAGGCCTATGACAACGCCGAGCCGCTTCTTGCCGATCTGACGGTCGAGAACTACGACCGGTTGCTCACGGCGATGCGGGCCTGGACGGGCATTCCCGACCTGCTGGAAGACCCGGAGAACTACCAGACGACGGTGGCGCGCCGGATGATCGAGATGACGCGCAACATCAACGAGAACTGGGATGGCCACGTGAACGCCTATGGCGAGAACGGGGTGACCTGTTTCACCTGCCACCGCGGCGAGGCGGTGCCTTCCGACATCTGGTTTCTGTCCACCCCCACGGTGGAAGCCGCCCAGGGCTGGTCGGCCAACCAGAACCGCGTGACGGCGCTCTCGAGCTACACCTCGCTGCCGTCGGACGCGCTGGAGGCCTACCTGCTGAACTACGAGACGATCGGGGTGCATGACCTCGAGAGCCGCGCTGAGGGCGTTCCGGGGCAGGACGGGTATCCCGGCATCCAGAATGCCGAGCGCACCTATGCCTTCATGAACTACATCGCCGGGTCGCTCGGAGTGAACTGCACCTTCTGCCACAACACCCGCGCCTTCTATGACGGCGCACAGGTGACCCCGCAGTGGGCCAACGAGAGCCTCGGCATCGCCATGGTCCAGGAACTGAACAGCGAGTACCTGCTGCCGCTCGAGGGGGTCTTTCCCGCAGAGCGGCTCGGGGCGCTGCGGGGCGATGTGCCGAAGCTGGCCTGCCGGACCTGCCACAAGGGCTATCAGCGTCCGCTGCAGGGGGTGAACGCCATCGCCAACTGGCCCGAGCTCGCCTCGTCCGAACCCGCCGTATACCCCGGCGCGGAAGAGGCCGCCGCGGAGCCTGCGGCGGAGGAACCCGCCGAAGAAGCCACCGAGGAGGCGCCCGCTGAGGAGGCGCCTGCCGAAGAGCCGGCAGCCGAACCCGAGGCGGCGGATGCGCCTGCCGAGGAGCCCGCGCCCGAAGAGGCGCCCGCCGAAGCGCCCGCGCCGGAGGAGGAGGCCCCCGCCGAGGCAGAGAGCCCGGCCGAGGGCGAGCCTGCGCCGGCTTCCGATTGATCCCGCGGCCGGGCGCCCAAGGGTGCCCGGCCCCGACCCATCATCGCGCCGTTCGCGTCCGGATCCCAGATTGCGGACGACGCCAGAGCAACCCGCCATGGAGGCAGCGATGACCCAGACCACAGACACACCGCTTCTCGACCGCATCGCCGGCCCGGCAGACCTCCGCCGGATGACCGATCGTGAACTGGCCGATCTGGCGACGGAGCTGCGGCGCGAGCTGATTTCGGTGGTCTCCGAGACCGGAGGCCACCTCGGCTCCTCGCTGGGCGTGGTGGAGCTGACCGTGGCGCTCCACGCCGCCTTCAACACCCCGATGGACAAGCTGATCTGGGACGTCGGCCACCAATGCTACCCTCACAAGATCCTCACCGGCCGCCGTGACAGGATGCGGACCCTGCGCCAGAAGGACGGGCTCTCGGGCTTCACCAGGCGTGCCGAAAGTGTCTTCGACCCATTTGGCGCCGCGCATTCCTCCACCTCGATCAGCGCCGCGCTGGGCTTTGCCGTGGGGCGCGACATGGGCCACCCGGTGGGAGATTCCATCGCGGTGATCGGCGACGGCGCGATCAGCGCGGGCATGGCCTACGAGGCGATGAACAACGCCGGCGCCGAGGGTCGGCGGCTCTTCGTGATCCTGAACGACAACGAGATGAGCATCGCGCCGCCGGTCGGGGCCATGTCGGCCTACCTGTCGCGGATGTATGCACATGATCCGCTGGCGAAGCTCCATTCGCTGGCAACGGGGTTCGAGGCGGCCATGCCGGCACCGATGCGAGAGGGCGCCAGGCGCGCCCGGCAGCTGGTGACCGGCGTGACCGGCTCGGGCACGATGTTCGAGGAACTCGGCTTCTCCTACGTCGGGCCGATCGACGGGCACGACATGAGCCAGCTCCTGCCCGTACTGCGCGCCGCCCGCGCCCGGGCGACCGGGCCGGTGCTGATCCACTGCTGCACGGTCAAGGGAAAGGGCTATGCCCCCGCCGAGACCAGCGCCGACAAGTATCACGGCGTGTCGAGCTTCGACGTGTCCACCGGGGCGCAGGCCAGGAAGGCCGCAGGCGCGCCGAGCTACACCTCGGTCTTCGGGCGGGCGCTGACCGAAGAGGCGGCCCGTGATCCCGATGTCGTGGCGGTGACGGCGGCCATGCCCTCGGGCACCGGCGTAGACATCATGGCCAGGCGCTTTCCGGGCCGGGTGTTCGACGTGGGCATCGCGGAGCAGCACGGGGTGACCTTCGCCGCCGGCATGGCCGCGAGCGGGCTGAAGCCCTTCTGTGCGATCTACTCCACCTTCCTGCAACGCGGCTACGACCAGATCGTGCACGACGTCGCCATCCAGGGCCTGCCGGTGCGCTTTGCCATCGACCGGGCCGGGCTGGTGGGGGCCGACGGCGTGACCCATGCCGGCGCCTACGACATCGCCTATCTCGCCTGCCTGCCGGGCTTCACCGTGATGGCGGCGGCGGATGAGGCGGAGCTCGTGCACATGGTGGCCACGGCCGTTGCGCATGACAGCGGCCCCATCGCCTTCCGCTATCCCCGTGGCGCCGGAACCGGCGTTGCCCTGCCCGAGCGGGGCGAAGTGCTGGAGATCGGCAAGGGACGGGTGCTGCAGGAGGGCGAAGACGTGGCGCTCCTGTCCTTCGGGGCCCACCTCGGCGCCTGCCGCAAGGCGGCGGAGGAGCTGGAAGCGCAGGGCGTGTCGGTGACGCTGGCCGATGCGCGCTTCGCCAAGCCGCTGGACGAGGAACTGGTGCTGTCGCTCGCCGTCGGGCACAGGGCGCTGGTGACGGTGGAGCAGGGGGCCGAGGGCGGCTTCGGCTCGGTGGTGATGCACGCGCTGGCGCGTCACGGCGCCTTCGACCGTGGCCTCGCCCTGCGGACCATGTGCCTGCCCGACAGGTTCATCCAGCAGGCGAGCCCGGCGGAGATGTATGCCGACGCCGGGCTGACGGCGGGCGACATCGCCGCCACGGCGCTGGCCGCGCTCGGCCCGGCGCGTACGGTGGTGCCGCTCAGCCTCGCTCGGTGACCGCGGTCGCCGGGGCAAGCTCTGAGGCCGCAGAAACAAGACGCCCCCGAACCCAAAGGCCGGGGGCGTTCCTGTCTTCTCCGGCGGAGGTCAGCTGCCGCCGCCCTCTTCCATCTCCGGCCCGACCGACTTGAGGTAGGCCCAGAGATCGGCCGCCTCCTCGGCCTTGCGCAGCTTGAAGGTCATCTTGCCGCGCGCCTTGCTGTCATCGAGGTAGGTGCGCAGGAACTCGGTCGGATCCTGCACGTAGACGCTGAAATCCTCCTCGTTCCAGGCCAGCCCGGCCTCGCCCGCCGCGACCATCGAGTCGGAATAGCGGAAGTCCTCGTAGGTTCCCGCAGTGCGCTCGACGATCCCGTAGAGGTTGGGCCCGGCTGCGCCGCCCTTGACGATGTCGTTGCCTTCGGCGTCGGTGATCGAGTGACAGGCCCGGCACTGGCGGAAGGCGCCTTCGCCCGCTTCCGGGTCGCCGGCGTCCTGTGCGGCGGCGATCGTGGCCGAGGCGCACAGGCCGACCATCCCCGCCACAAATGTCCTGAAGACGATGTGAGTTGGTGTTTTCATGGTGTCCTCCTTGGTGAGGTCTACGTTTCGAGCACCGGTTCGGTTCATTTTCATTGGGGGTTCCGGACGTCAGGCCACGGCCCGCGACAGCGCGCATTGCTTCCAGAGCACCGAGAGCGCCTCGATCAGCTTGTCGATGTCCGCGTCGCTATGCAGCGGAGACGGTGTGAAGCGGAGCCGCTCGGTTCCCTTCGGCACCGTGGGGTAGTTGATCGGCTGCACGTAGATCCCCCAGTCGGTCATCAGGATGTCGGCCAGCATCCGGCATTTCACCGGATCCTTGATCATCACCGGGATGATATGGCTCGGATTGTCGAGGTGGGGGATGCCGTGGCGGTCAAGCGCCTCGCGCACGCGGCGCACCTGCCGGCGCTGCCGGTGGCGCTCGATGCTGCTCTGCTTCAGATGCCGGATCGAGGCCTGCGCACCTGCGGCGACCGCGGGCGGCAGGGCGGTGGTGAAGATGAAGCCGCTGGCGAAGCTGCGGATGAAATCGCACAGCGCGGCCGAGCCGGTGACATAGCCGCCCATGCAGCCGAAGGCCTTGCCAAGGGTACCCTCGATCAGGGTGATCCGGTCGGCCAGCCCCTCGCGCTCGGAGATGCCGCCGCCGCGCGGGCCGTAGAGGCCGACGGCATGCACCTCGTCGAGATAGGTCATCGCGCCATGGGCCTCGGCGACCTCGACGATCTCCCGCATCGGGCAGATGTCGCCGTCCATCGAGTAGACGGATTCGAAGGCAACGATTTTCGGTGCGTCGGCAGGCAGCTCGCGCAGCTTGCGGTCGAGATCCTCCGGGTCGTTGTGACGCCAGATCACCTTTCGCGCGCGGGAGTGGCGGATGCCCTCGATCATGCTGGCGTGGTTCAGCGAATCCGACAGGATGACCGCGTTGGGCAACCGGCTGCCCAGCGTCGAGAGGGCGGCCCAGTTCGAGACGTAGCCGGAGGTGAAGAGCAGCGCCGCCTCTTTTCCGTGCAGATCGGCCAGCTCTGCCTCGAGCCGGACGTGGTGGTGGTTGGTCCCCGAGATGTTGCGGGTGCCCCCCGCGCCGGCGCCGCAGCTGTCGATCGCGTCCTTCATCGCCTGGCGCACCACCGGGTTCTGGCCCATGCCCAGGTAGTCGTTCGAGCACCAGACCGTCACCTCCTCAGGCGCCTTCGCATCGTGGGACTTGGCCTTCGGGAAGGCCCCGCAGCGGCGCTCCAGCTCGGCGAAGACGCGGTAGTTGCCCTCGTCTCTCAAGGCATCGAGCTGTGCGTTGAACATGGCATCAAAATCCATGGTGTCCCTCCGGTCTTGCAGATGTGTCGGTTGGCTTGGGCGCGGGCAGCATCCAGCGCCAGAGTTTTGCGTCGGGCAGCGGCAACACCATCAGCCAGTGCTCGAGGAGCGCCAGCGCGGTGATCGCGGTGAGAAGCGCGAAGCCCACGGTCTCTCCCGGCGTGCCGGCGGCGACGAGCCGTTCGACCCAGCAGGCGGTCGCAAAGCTCAGCGTGGTCACCGAAATCGGGAACACCCAGTTGAGCCGGGAGATGCGGAAGTGGCTGGCCAGGTGGCCCAGGGCGCGCGGCAGGAACTCGGTGTTGATCCGTGGCACGCCGAAGTAGAGGTTGAGCTTGGCCGAGATCCGGGCGGCATAGAGGATCGTGTAGGTCCAGAGCCCGAAGGCATGCGCGCTGTCCTGGGCGTAGATCCAGAGCGCGATCAGCACGACCGTCAGCAGCATCTCGTGATAGGCCACGGTGCCCCAGGCCCGGATGAACCGCTCCCACTCCGGCGCGTCGGGCGGGCAGGGGTGGGGGTTGGGGCCCGTGATCAGGCCGGTGAGAAAGGCGGTTTCGACCCATCCCCAGATCGCGAGGGCCGCGATGAAACCGAGGTAGACGGCGCCGGGGGAGGTGTCGCCGAGCGTGGCGGCGAAGGCCCAGAGGCCGCCCAGCAACAGGGGCAGGGCGGCCAGGGTGCAGGTCAAGGGCGCGCGGCCCCCGGCCCGGTCTGCGTGGCGGACAGCGATCAGGATCGCCCCGGTGGAGAACCACCAGAGAAACAGCGCGGTGAGCGCGGCGATCCAGGGGCTCGCCATCGCTCAATAGGCCGGTTCGAGCCGCGTGGTCGCGGGCACGCGGTGCTTGTTGGCCGGGATCAGGTAGAGCCCGGCAAAGGCCCTTGCGGCGCGCAGACGCGCCAAGTTGCGCCGCATCAAGGCGCCCAAACCCCGCTGGCCCGTGGCCGCGGCCAGGTCGGCGTTGGCCCGTTGCAGGCGCTTCAGCCCTGCCGACCAGCGCGGGTTCTCGATGTCGAGCGTGATCGGAAACACCTGCCGCGAGATCTCCGACGTCTTGGTGAACACCTCGTGCCCGTACCAGTCCGGGTCGACGTCGAGCGCCTTGTGGAAGGCCGGGCGCTGATGGTCGCGGACATACATCGTGGCATAGACCGCGGTGAGGAAGAACTTGATCCACAGCACGTTGACGCCGCGCGTAAGCTTCGGATCGGTCTTCATCAGCAGGGCGAAGGCCTCGCCGTGGCGGAACTCGTCGTTGCACCACTCCTGGAACCACTTGAAGATCGGATGGAACCGATGCTCCGGGTGCTTCTCGAGGTGTCGGAAGATGGTGATGTAGCGGGCGTAACCGATCTTCTCGCTGAGGTATGTGGCGTAATAGATGAACTTCGGCCGGAAGTAGGTGTACTTCTTCGACTTGGTGAGAAAGCCCAGGTTCACTGCCACGCCTGCCTCCCGCAGGGCGTCGTTGATGAACCCGGCATGCCGGGCCTCGTCACGAGCCATCAGCTGGAACAGGCCGGTGATGTCGGGGTTACCGCCGCGGCGCTTCATCTCCTTGTAGAGCACGCAGCCCGAGAACTCGGCTGTGCAGGACGAGATCAGGAAGTCGATGAACTCCTTGCGCAGCTCGGGATCCATCCCCTCCCAGTCGACCTGGTCCCAGTCCGCGTTCTTGCGGAAGTGGCCCTTGTTCGGATCGCTCTCCATCTCTGCGATCAGCTCGTCCCAGTCCTTGCGAACCGGGGAGACGTCGATGGCGTCCATTTCGTCGAAATCGGTGGTGTAGAAGCGCGGCGTCAGCAGCGTGTTCTGCATCGCGATCCGGGTGGCGCCGGCGCTGTCGAGCCGGGATTGGGCCTCCTGCAGCGCAAGGCCCTCCTCGACCGTGGTCGCATCGGCGGTGTGGGTGGCGGGGGCAGTCTGCATGTTCATAGCCGGGCCTCCTCGGAGAAGGAGAACTCGCAGAGCTCCATCACCTCGATGTCGCCGGTCAGGCGGGTCCAGAGCTGTTCCAGCCGCGAGGCGCGGATGATCGTCGCCTCCCGGGCCTCGCGCACCACTTCGCCGAACGGCGCCATGATCTCGCTGCCGTGCACGCGCACCTCGTCACCGGGGTTCACGGTCGCGCCATTCTCGAACCGCACATGCGCATGCAGGCTTTCGAAACAGTGACTGACCTCCACGGTGCAGGGCACCCTCTCTATGTCCTTCGTGAGCCATCCCATTATTGGCCTCCTTCCGGTTGGGCCAGGAGCCGTGCAAAGGCCCTGGCGTTGTCTGCGCCGAACCCCATCAGATCGGCGCTCCACCCCGTGCTGGGGTCGTGAATCGAGGTACGGCCGCTTGCGTGGCCGATCAGCATGACCGGCCCTTCGAGGGCCACGCGGTGTTTCGTGCGTTCGCGCAGGATCACCCGGTGAACGCCCGCGACGAAGCCGCCCTCCTCGGCGGTCAGCGCGGCGATCAGCGTGCCCTCCGGCGTGGTGACGGTGGCCGCCCCGGCGAGATCGCCGGAGAGCACCACCTGGCGGGCAATCACCGCGTCGTCCTTCGGCGGAGCGGAGATCACCGGGCCGTCGCTCACGACGTAGAGTGTGACGAGGCCGAGCACGGTCAGGACCAGGGCTGCCACCGCCCGCACCAGCGCGCGCGGGACGAGCTCGGCGTCGGGGCGGCGGATGCGGGGGTGGGTGGCAGCCTGGGTCATCGGAATCTCTCTCCTATTCGGCGGCGACCGCCACGGGGGCCTGTCGAAGCCCGAGTTGCGGGGTGGAAACGCGTGCCTCCGCGGCTTCCGCGAGGATGGCCGCAACCTTCTCGGCCTCGGGGATGCAGCGCAGGGCGGGTTGGGTGCGGCGCATCCGCCAGGGCCGGGTGTGCGGCCAGCAGACGAGGAAGGACAGGCGCGTATCGCTCAAGAGGTCGAGCGCGATGGTGCCGGTGCCCCTGCGGCCGAGCGCGAGATCGGCCCGGGCAATCTGGCGGAACGGCAGGTTGAGCGTCAGCGTCAGCGCCGCGCCGATGCGCATGGCCACCCGGCGGTTGGTGATGGTGTAGACGGTCGCCCGCGCCTGGATGAAGGCCACCAGCCACAGCAGCGCGCAGACCACGGCGCCCAGCATGAGGAACGGGAGCGCCCCGGCAAAGGCCTTGCCCAGTGACACCTGGTCGAGCATCGCGACGAACCGCCAGATCGCGAGCAGCACGAAGTAGCCCGCGACCCAGCCGAGGTTGAGGGCGTAACGGGCCAGCGCGAAGGCATCCGGCCGGCCCTGCCAGAGGATGCGCTCCCCCTCCGGCGGAGCTTCCGGCAGCCCCCGGACCGGCTCGATGGCAAAATCGTCGTGGCTCATGACACTCTCCCTTGGTCAGCCCAGCTGCGGCTCGAGCCGGGCTTCGCTGGCGTAAAGCGTGCCGCCCGCGTAGTAGCCGGCGATCTTGTCCTCCTCGAGCAGGGTCACCTGCCGCGGCGAGGCATGGGCCGGAACGGCGGCGAACTGGTGGGCGAAGAGCGAGCGGATGCGCACCCGGTCGGACCGGATCCGCGACAGGGTGACGGGCACCAGCCGCTTGCCTGCGCCGAAGCCCTCGGCCAGCTCGTACTCGAGGAAGCGCACCAGCTGTTCCGGCTCGTCCACCCACATGTCGGTGACGGTACCGACGATCTTGTTGTCACCCGACACCACCGGCAGCCCGCGCGGGTCGCGCCCGGCGACCACCTGCATGTGCTCGGTCGCGGCCAGCGGCACGATCTTCGGGTGACCGCTGCCATCGAGCTCCGGCACGTCGCGGCGCGGCGCCCAGGAGGCGGGCCCGACGCCGTCGAGCATCGGGTCTCCGGTCGGTTCGAAGGGAAAGCCGTTGCCGGCCGCCGTCTTCGCCAGGGCGAGGTCGGCGCGATCGGGGTGCTGGCCCGAGGGCACCGTGAGGGTGCCGCGTCCGTGCGGCAGCAGGAAGGTCTTGTCGTCCGGCACCGGGAACATGCCTTGGTTGGCCGAAGGCTTCCCGTCGTCATCCTCGAGCGGGTAGCCCTCGCGCATGTTCTCGCGCTGGAGATAGAAGATCAGCAGGGCGAAGAAGATCCAGAACAGCCAGAGCGAGAGGCTGGCGAGATCGAAGTTGGCAAAGAATGTTCCGGTCATGGCAGGATCCTTTCCGGGTCGGGACGGCTCACGTTGGAAACTCGGACAGCCCGAGGCGCGGCTGTCCCTGGTTGGCTTGGCGGAATGTCGGGCGGGCGTGGCGCATCAGCGGTCCGAGGACCGCGAGCGTCACGAAGAGAAGACCGATCTCGATGTGGTAGACGAAGGAGTAGCCGGTGGCGGGCGTGTCGAGGGCCGCGCCCCACACGCCCGAGGTGGCGACGGCATTGATGCCATCGCGCAGCCCGCCGCCCAGGGCGATCGAGAGCCCCGCGGCGGTGGCCTGCGCCGCGCCCCAGGCGCCGAGCGCCAACCCGTGCCCGGCCTGGCCCGTCGCGGGCAGGGTCATGGCGGCGGTCAGCGTGGCCACGGCAAAGAGGCCCGAGCCGAAGCCGATGAGAACCGCGCCGAGGTAGAACAGCGCGCTCGAGCCCATCGGTGCGGCGAAGATGACCGCCGAGAAGGCGGCGATGCCCACGAGGATGCCGCTCGCCGCGATCCGGTAAGGATTGCGCCCCCTGGCCAGCCCACGCCCGGCGAGGATGAAGCCGCTCAAGGCGCCGGCCGCCCAGAGCGCGGTGACGATCGTGGTGGCGGAGACCGAGAGGCCAAGGATCTCGCCGCCGTAGGGCTCCAGTAGAACGTCCTGCATGGTCAGCGCCATGGTGCCGACGAAGACGACCGCCAGCAGCCGCCCGGCAGCCCCGCCCCGCATCAGGTCGGCCCAGGCGTCGCGGAAGCGCGGGCGCGGCGCCTCGCGCTCCTGCCGGCTCATCGGGTGCACCTTTTCCTGCTTCCAGAGTGCGATCAGGTTCAGGATGATCCCCACCGAGGCCGCACCCTGCACCACGCGGATCAGCGTCAGCGGGGTGAAGTCTCTCAGAAGCCAGCCGATGATCAGCGCCGACAGCGCCATGCCGAGCAGGAACATCGTGTAGAGCAGCGCGACGACCCGGGGGCGGGTGGCCTCGTCGGCCCGGTCGGTGGCCAGGGCGAGCCCCGCGGTCTGGGTCATGTGCAGCCCGAGCCCGGTCATCAGGAAGGCGACGGCGGCCAGCACCTCGCCGGCCCAGGGCGGTCCGACCTGCTGCTGCCCCGAGAGCACGAGCAGCGCGAAGGGCATCACGGCAAGCCCACCCATCTGCCAGAGCGATCCGAACCAGAGGTAGGGAATGCGCTTCCACCCGATGGCGCTGCGGTGGGTGTCGGAGCGGTGTCCGAGGAAGGCCCGGAACGGCGCGATCAGCACCGGCAGGGCGATCATCACCGCAACGATGGTGGCCGGCACCGAAAGCTCGACGATCATCACCCGGTTCAGCGTGCCCAGCAGCATCACCGTGGCCATGCCGACCGAGACCTGGAACAGCGACAGCCGCAGAAGCTGCGCCATCGGCAGGCCCTCGCTGGCGGCATCGGCGAAGGGCAGGGCCTTCATCGGCAGTCGCAGCAGGGTGGCGCGCCCGATGATCATGCCACGTACTCCATCGCCTGGCTGATGTAGAAGCCGCTGGTGACGCGCTCGAGCGCGCGCAGCTTGCCCTGGGCGCCCTGGCTGCGCAGCGCCTGCGCCAGCTTTGCGGGCGCATGGGGGATCATCGTGGGAGAGCGATCGCCGCGCGGAAACAGCTGACCCGCCCGCCACATCGCCATCAGCAGCGGTGTGCGCGGCGCGAGGGTGAAGACCACGCGGCCCGAGGTGCGGGTGCCCAGCTCTGCGAGGGCGCAGGCGATATCCGCGCCGGAATAATAGAGCAGGCTGTCCATCGCCACGACATGGCTGAACCGCCCGAGCCCAGCATCCAGCATGTCGCCGCTGATGAAAGTCACCCGCGGGGCCAAACCCTCCGGAAGCCGGCGCCGGGCGATCTCGACCAGCGAGGGAGAGATATCCGCGGCCACGACCTCGGCGCCGCGCTCGGCCAGCGCCTGGGTCATCTGCCCGGCACCGCAGCCCGCGTCGAGCACCCGCGCGCCGCTCAGGTCGTCTGGCAGCCGCGACAGGATCTGCGCCCGCATCGCATCGCGCCCGCGCCGCACCGTCTCGCGGATCCGCGACACCGGGGCATCGCTGGTCAGCCGCTCCCAGGTGCGGGTGGCGGTCTGGTCGAAGTAGGTCTCGACGCGGCTGAGGGTGCGGGCGTAGCTCATCAGTCGAACCCCAGAAGCTCGAAGATGTCGCGGTCTTCCATCGGCGCGGGGGCGAGCCCCTCGGTGCCGTTCCAGAGCGTCTCGGCGAGACGCAGGTACTCCGCGCGGCAGCGCAGGATGTCCTCCTCGTCCTCCATCTCGAACAACGTCTTCTTCTTCAGCCGCGAGCGGCGGATGGCATCGACGTCTGGCATGTGCGCGATGCGGTTGAAGCCGACCTTGGCGCAGTAGCGGTCCACCTCGTCGGTGTCGGTCGAGCGGTTGGCCACGCAGCCCGCCAGCCGGACCTTGTAGTTGGCCGATTTCGCCTGCACCGCGGCGATGATGCGGTTCATCGCGTAGATCGAGTCGAAATCGTTCGCGGTGACGATCACCGCCCTGTCGGCATGCTGCAGCGGCGCGGCGAAGCCGCCGCAGACGACATCGCCCAGCACGTCGAAGATCACCACGTCGCTGTCGTCGAGCATGTGGTGCTGCTTCAGCAGTTTCACCGTCTGCCCCACCACATAGCCGCCACAGCCGGTACCGGCTGGTGGCCCGCCGGCCTCGACACAGCGCACCCCGCCCCAGCCCTCGGCCACGAAATCCTCCGGGCGCAGCTCCTCGGCATGAAAGTCGACCTCCTTCAGGATGTCGATCACCGTCGGCTGCAGCCGCCCCGTCAGGGTGAAGGTGCTGTCGTGCTTCGGGTCGCACCCGATCTGGAGCACCCGCTTGCCCATCTGGGCGAAGGCCGCCGAGAGATTCGACGAGGTGGTCGACTTGCCGATGCCGCCCTTGCCATAGACCGAGAAGACCTTGGCCCCCTCGATCATCGTCGACGGATCCTGATGCACCTGCACCGAACCCTCGCCGTCCTGGCCCCGAAGGGCCGGTATCTCGTCGCGCGGGCTCATGTCAGCTCCTTTCCGGCGGGTGCGGCATGCGCCCGCGTCCTTTCGGTTTGCAGTCGCCCATGTTCGGGCGTTCTGGAGAGGCTGATCCGGGTCATTCCGCGGCCACCCCTTCCATCCGGTCTTCCAGCGCCTCGGCGGCGTCGCGCAGTGCGGCGACGATGGCCGCGTCGGGCTGCCAGTAGGCGCGGTCATTGGCCTCGAGCAGCCGGTTGGCCATCCGCGAGGAGGCCACAGGGTTGAGCTCGGCCAGCCGGGCGCGCATCTCGGGATCGAGCATGAAGGTCTCGGAGATCCGCTGGTACACCCAGGGCTCCACCTGCCCCGTGGTCGCCGACCATCCCAGCACGTTGGTCACATGGGCCTCGATCTGGCGCACTCCCTCCGCCCCGTGGCGCAGCAGGGCCTCGTGGAACTTGGGGTTCAGCGAGCGGGCGCGCGTTTCCAGCGCCACCTGCTCGGAGAGCGTGCGCACCTTGCCCGCGCCGCGCGTGGTGTCGGAAATGTAGATCGCCGCCTCGGTGCCGCCGCGGGCCCGCTTCACCGCGCGGGAGAGGCCGCCGAGCGTGTCGAAATAGTGGTCCACCGTGGTGACGCCCAACTCGACCGACTCGAGGTTCTGGTAGGCCAGGTCCACATCGGCCAGCGCCGTCTGGAGCAGCGCACCATTCTGCGAGGCCTTGCCGTTGACGCCATAGGCAAAACTCTTCCGCGCCTGGTAGGCATCCGCCAGCTCGTCCTCGGCGGCGAAGGCAGAGGCATCGACCAGCATGTTCACGTTCGAGCCATAGGCGCCCTCGGCGTTGGAGAAGACGCGCAGCGCCGCTGTCTCGAGATCGCAGCCGATCTTCTCGGCATAGGCGAGCGCATGGGCGCGGACGAAGTTCTGCGCCAATGGCTCGTCAGCACTCGCCGCCTTCAGCGCGGCCTCGGCCAGGAGCTTGGTCTGAAGCGGCAGCAGATCGCGGAATATCCCCGAGAGGGTCATGATCACGTCGATCCTCGGGCGCCCCAGCTCGGCCAGCGGGATCAGGTCGGCCCCGCAGAGGCGGCCGAAACTGTCGAACCTGGGCTTGGCGCCGAGGAGCGAAAGCGCTTGCGCCAGCGCCGCCCCGTCGGACTTGATGTTGTCCGACCCCCAGAGCACCAGCGCCACGCTGCGGGGGATGCTCCGATGCGTATCGAGGATGAGCCGGGCCTGTTTCGCGCCTTCGCGGCAGGCGAACTCCGTGGGCATCCGGAACGGGTCGAA
>CAYVQK010000053.1:0-19727 GCA_964454145.1 uncultured Oceanicola sp.
CCAAACAGTGAAGCTGACACTCTATCATCGGCCGAAGCCTAAGAGCGCGATATACGAGGTTGTCAGTCGCATGGACCAAACCGCCCGCATATCTCTTCAGATACCATCGATTTCAAAGAGCGTAGAGACAAAATCACCGAGATGCGCCGTAACTTCTTCGGCGCGCCCCGCCTCACTTATCTCTGTTTTTCTGCCTTCCTTCCCTCTGGAGCGTCGCTCCGTCGTTCCGTCTGGCGTTCCGTTGTGCGCCTCAGCGCCGCCGGTGAGGGGGTATTTACGGATCAGGGCCGGACCCCGCAAGGGCTTTTTTGGAGAAAGATGACATTTTTTTTGCGGTCTGAGAAAAAGCCTTAAAAACAAGGAGATGATGGAGCGATTTTCTGTTCACGCGGTCGAGAGGCGGGGATGAGACCCCTGGTTCCAGGTCAGAATCCGGTCAGTTTGGGGTTTATCCACAGACTCGGACGTGGGGGAAACCGGGGACTCGCCCCAGGAACCCTGCCGAGTCACCAGTGAATCGGCAGGCCTCAGGCCGGAATCGCCCGCTTTCGGGGTTTCGGAATCACCCTAAGGGCCAGAATCGCCAGAATCGCGGCCATGTAGAGCATCGGTTCCACCTGCCAGCCCTTCGCCAACCACACCCAATGCAGCCCACCGAGCAGAACCGCCGGGTAGACGAGCTTGTGCAACTTGCGCCAGCGCGCGCCCAGCTTGCGGACCGAGAGATTGTTGGAAGTCACCGCGAGCGGAATCAGCAGAAGGAACCCGATGAAGCCGATGGTGATGTACGGGCGTTTGACGATATCTCCGAGGATCTGCCCCCAGAGCAAGGACATGTCGAGCACGAACCAGGTGAGGAAGTGCAGCAGGACATAGAAGAAGGAGACCACGCCGATCGCGCGCCGGAACTTCAGCAGGTTGAGCCCGGTCCACTTGCGTAGCGGCGTGACGGCAAGGCCAAGGATGAGCAGCTGGAGCGCGAAGAGTCCGAGCGAATGCTCGAGAGCCTTGATCGGTTCAGGCCCACTCTGCCCTGTCGCGCCCTGCCACAGCCAGAATGCTGCGGGCAGCGGCCCTACTATATACAGCACCCATGCGGGAAGCTTGCGGAGGTTGGTGTTCAGCGCGTCAATCATCGAAACTTCAGTAGTTCTTGGTGAGGTCCATGCCCTCGTACAGCGCCGCGACCTCTTCTTCGTAACCGTTGAACATCAGCGTATCCTGGCGCGCCGAGAAGAGCCCGCCGCCGATGACCCGCTCGGACGCCTGTGACCAGCGCGGATGGCTCACCTCCGGGTTCACGTTGGAATAGAAGCCGTACTCGCGAGCGTTCAGAAGGTTCCAGGTGGTCGGTGGCTGATCGGCCACAAGGCTTATCCGGATGATCGACTTGATGGATTTGAAGCCATACTTCCATGGTACCACCAAGCGGATCGGCGCGCCGTTCTGGTTGGGCATCGGCTTGCCGTAGATTCCCGTGGCCATCATGGTCAGCGGGTGCAAAGCCTCGTCGAGCCTCAGGCCCTCGACATAGGGAAACGGTATCACGTTGCGGCGCACACCCGGCATGTTCTCGGGTTGGACCACGGTCTCGAAGGCCACATAGCGCGCGCTGTCCTGCACGCCGACCTTCGCCAGAAGGTTGGCCAGTTCGAACCCGTTCCACGGCACCACCATCGACCAGGCCTCGACACACCGGAAGCGGTAGATGCGCTCTTCTTCAGTCAGACCCTCGGTCAGATCCGCAAGCGTATAGGTACCCGGCCTGTCGACCATGCCGCCCACTTCGATCTTCCAATCTGAAGTATCGAGGGCGCCGGCGTTCGCCGCGGGGTCGCCCTTGCCGGTGCCGAATTCGTAATAGTTGTTGTAACTCGAGATGTCCTCGAAGCTGTTGGGCTCCAACTCGCCGGTGGCGGCCTGCGCTCGGCCCGCTAGCGCACCGGCCGCACCCGCGGCCGTGAGCCCTGCAATGATCTGGCGGCGGTTGAGCCAGAGCGCCTCAGGCGTCACGTCGGCGTGGGTCAGCTTGTTGGTCCAGCGGTAAGCCATGGTCGTCGTCTCCTCTTTTCCCCTCACACTATATAGTGCGCGAGGGCTGAAACATTTCTCACGAGCCGGTTGGCTGACAGGATCGTCAGCCTTTGAAACAGTTGCGCCGCCTCATTCGGGCGGCGCGTTGAAACTCGGCAGTATGCGGTTGAAAGGGATCGAGGTGCCATCGGGCTGGACGATCCTTACATGCCGGCGCCGCATCAGCCTGGGTTCGGCCACGCCGACAGAATGGGCGATGGTCTCGACTTCCTTGATGACAGACTTGGCGTAGTGGGCCACCTTCTTGTCCTTGTCTTCCACCACGAGGCCCTTCTGGAAGCGCGGGTTGTGGGTGGTTATGCCGGTCGGGCAAGTGTTCTTGTTGCACTTCAGCGCCTGGATGCACCCAAGGGCAAACATGAAGCCTCGGGCTGATGTGACGAAGTCGGCACCCAGCGCGAGGGCGAGCGCCACGTCACCGGGGTTGACCATCTTGCCGGAGGCCACGAGGCGGATGCGTTCCTTCAGACCGAACTCGTCGCGCAGGTTGTTGAAGACGGGAAGCGCCTCGCGGATCGGCATGCCGACGAGATCCATCAGCGGCATGGGGGCCGCGCCGGTACCTCCCTCGCCGCCGTCGAGGGTGATGAAGTCAGGGGCGGCTTCCTCGCCGCGTTCCGCGATCAACTTGAACAATGGGCGCCAGGCCTCGACATTGCCGATCACCGTCTTGACGCCCACGGGCTTGCCGGTGACCTCGCGCACATGGGCAATATAGTCGAGCAGGTCCGCCCAATCGTCGATCTCGGGGTGGCGGTTGGGGGAAATTGATGCCTCCCCCACGCGGATACCGCGGATTTCCGCTATCTCCGGTGTCACCTTGGCTGCAGGAAGGATGCCACCCTTGCCGGGCTTCGCGCCCTGAGCCAGCTTCACCTCGAACATCTTCACCTGAGGCTGCGCCGCGACCTCCCGGAGCTTCTCGTCGGAAAGGTTTCCATGCTCGTCGCGCACGCCGTACTTCGCGGTGCCGATCTGAAAAACGAGATCGCAGCCCCCTTCGAAGTGATACGGACTCACCCCGCCTTCCCCCGTATTCATCCAGATACCCGCCATCTTCGCCCCACGGCTCAGCGCCCGGACAGCCGGCTGAGAAAGCGCGCCATAAGACATGCCGGAGATGTTGAAGATCGAAGGAGCGGTGAAAGGCTCGCGGCAATGCGGGCCGATCAGCACCGGCTCGGTGGAGGCAAACTGGTCATCCAGCGGCGGGAAGGCGGCGTTGACGAAGAGGGGCGTGCCGACAACGCTGATATTGCGGGTGGAGCCGAAGGCAACCGTGTTGGACTTGCCCGAGGATGCGTGCTTCACCCAGTCGCGCTGAGCGCGATTGAAAGGCAGTTCCTCGCGGTCCATCGCGAAGAAGTACTGTCGGAAGAATTCGCCGAGCGTGCTGAAGATGTGTCGGAAGCGGCCGATCACCGGGTAGTTGCGGCGGATTGCATCCTGCGTCTGGGTCTTGTCGATGCCATAGAGCACCGCGGCGATGAGGACGAAGATGCCGATGGCGACGAGAAGACCGAAGGCTAGAACCTGTAGCGCCCATCCTGCCCAGTCCATGAACCACATCGCCCATCCCTCCAGCCTTTCTGTCGCGAAAGATGCGCGGCGATGGAGCAGGAGGCAAGGCTAGCCGGTGATGAACTGGGCCCAGATCGGGCGATGATCGGAGATATGGTAGCGGGTGAAGGCGGCAAAATCATGTGGCGGGCGGCTGTTCCAGAGGTCGGCGAAGACGGCACCATCGAAGTCGAACACCCCATCTTGCAGGAAGGCGGTGCCGGCATCCCCGGGAAAGAAGGCGAGCTGGTCGTATTGCTTGCCCTCCGTGATCGTCGTCCCGATGCGTGACTGGTGGGGCGGGATGTTCAGGCCCCGCTTTGTGAGCGCATCGAACACGGCATCACCAACTTCGGCTGCGGGCATGTTCATGTCTCCGATGGCGACCACGTTGTGGGAGAAGGCCCATCCGCGCTTTCGGCGCAGGTCGGCCCAGCGCCCGAGCGCGTATGTTTCGAGCGCGCGGCGATTGATCGACTGCTTGGAGTCGGAGCCGAAGAACAGGTGCGCATTGACGACCGTCACCACCCAGCCGCCCGCGTCGAAGGCCACCGCGTAGGGATTGCGGTCGAAGCCGCGGAATTTCTGCTCTATCCCCGGCAACTTGATGTGGCGCTGGCTTCCGGGCGGGATGGCGATTTCACCGGCGAGCTCGAGGCGGATGACACGGGAGCTGTCGAAGACGAAGAGCATCCGCTCATCGTTGCCGCCCTGGTCGCAGAAGACGCAATCCCAGCCGAAGGGCAGATGGGCGCGCACGCGGTTCCAGTCTGCAAGGTTCTCCTTGACCTCCTGTACAGCGACGAGGTCGAACCACGAGATGACTTCCGCGATCAGTCGACAGTCCTCGTCGTCCCTCGGCTGGGCCGTGTCTCCAAGGTTGGCGATGTTCCATGACGCGAGGAGGAGGCGGTTGTCCTGCTTCGCCGGTATCGCCCTGCCCGGCTTGGTGTCGCGCCAGGTGCGCATGGCGGAGATCTCGGCATCCGCGTCATAGTTGTAGGCGAAGGCGGGCGGCTCGAAGGGGGGCATGGCATGCTCCGGATGTCTGGCCTTAGCCTACGCCCCTAGACAGCCCTGCCCTACCACCGTGGACGCTTATTCACGACTGGATCACACCGGAATGCCAATTCGGCGGTAGATGAACGAGAGCAACCAGGCTGGACCGATCAGAAGGAACTGCACATCCTTCAAGAATGTCGGCTTCTTGCCCTCGACCTTGTGACCCCAGAACTGACCGATCCAGGCGAGTACGAAGACGACAGCGCCGATATACCAGACAGGCAAATCAGTCACAGCATCCAGCGCAATGGTGAGCCAGTAGCAGAGGCTCGCGTAGAGGGCGAAGCCCACGGCCAACGTCGGAGAGAGGATCACATAGTATAGTAGAGAGAGGGCCAGTACGACGGTGAGCCAATTGAGCCACCCGATCGCGGCCATGAAGCCGGGCTGCGGCAGTGAGTAGACGAAGACCATCACCGTCCAGACGATGACCGGCACACAGATCCAGTGCACCGCCTTGTTGGTCGGGTTCTGGTGGCTCTCACCATACTCATCGAGCAAGGCGTGGATCTTGCGTGCCATCGGGGCCTCCCCTCTGCAGTGACTTGGAGCAGGCTATCCCGTTGGGGCAGACTCCGACAAGTTCAGAGCCGAAGCGAGGGTAGCCCGATCCCTGTGCTTTCGAAGCCGCCATCCACCGAAAGCAGCTGACCGGTAATGTAGCTTGCCCTTTCGGACAGCAGGAAGACGATAGCCTGCGCGATCTCCTCTTCCTTGCCATAACGATTGAGCGGGATCGCATCGTGATATGCGGCACGGATGTCAGGGGTGTGGACGGCGAGGGCCAGCTTTGTATCGACCGGGCCGGGGGCCACGCAGTTGACCCGAACACCCTTCTCGCCCCACTCGGCCGCGAACTGCTTGGTGAGGTGGATCACCCCGGCCTTCGAGGTGCCGTAAGCCACGCGCAGGGTGCTGGCACGGTGGCCGGAAATGGAGGCGATGTTGACCACGGCGCCCTTCGTCTCGAAAAGCGCATCTCGGGCGGCTTGCGAACAAAGAAAGACGCCGTCGAGATTGGTGGCCATGACCTCTCGCCACATCGCGAAGTCGGTATCGCCCACCGGGCCGAAGAGCGCGACGCCCGCATTGTTCACCAGCCCGTCGATCCGGCCGAGCGCGGCCCTGGCCTCTGTTACCATGCGGGTGACGTCTTCAGGCACCGACACATCAGCTAAGATCGCGACGCCACCTGGCACCCCGGGCGCGGCGGCTTCGAGTGCTTCGCGGTCCCGGTCGACCATTGCGACTTTCCATCCCTCGTCCGCAAGGATCTTCGCCGTCGCCAGACCGATTCCGCGCGCCGCGCCCGTGATGATCGCACCCTTCATGCCGTTCCTCCCATAAGCAAGGGCCCCCTCCCGGGTGGAAGGGGGCCTTGCGTGTTTAGGCGGGCGCGCGGCCCGGATCAATCGGGCTCAGTGTACCACGGCATCGTCGGGGCGCGGGCGATTGGTGCCCGTCACCTTGTCGCCGATGATAAGCCCTTCGGCGCCCGCGCTTACGGTGATGGTGTCACCGTCCGACACGTCGCCCGCGAGCAGCATCTCGGCCAGCTCGTCCTGTAGGGCGCGCTGGATCACGCGCTTCAACGGACGGGCGCCGAACACCGGATCGTAGCCTTCGTCAGCCAGCCACTTCTGCGCGCCCTCATCGAGCTCGAGCCCGATGTTGCGGCGGGCCAGCCGCCTGCGCAGGAGACCGAGCTGGATCTGCACGATGCCATCCATGTCGCCGCGGGTGAGGCGGTCGAAGATGATGGTCTCATCGAGACGGTTGAGGAACTCGGGGCGGAAGTGCGCCCGCACCGCGTCCATCACGTCGCGCTTGGCCTGGCTTGCATCGGCACCGTCGGGAAGCTGGCTGAGCGCCTGTGCGCCGAGGTTCGAAGTCAGCACGATCAGCGTCTGTTTGAAGTCAACCGTGCGGCCCTGACCGTCGGTGAGCTGACCATCGTCCAGCACCTGCAATAGCACGTTAAAGACGTCCGGGTGCGCCTTCTCGACCTCGTCGAAGAGCACGACCTGGTAGGGACGCCGCCGAACCGCCTCGGTCAGCACACCACCCTCGTCGTAGCCCACGTAGCCCGGAGGGGCACCGATGAGCCGCGCCACGGCGTGTTTCTCCATGAACTCGCTCATGTCGATCCGCACCATCGCGCTGTCATCGTCGAAGAGGAACTCGGCCAAGGCCTTGGTGAGCTCCGTCTTGCCGACGCCGGTCGGGCCGAGGAAGAGGAAGCTGCCCAGCGGGCGCGCCTCGTCGTTCAGCCCGGCCCGCGCGCGGCGCACAGCGTTCGACACGGCACGTACCGCTTGGCGCTGGCCGATCACCCGCTTGCCGATCTCGTCTTCCATGCGCAGCAGCTTCTCGCGCTCGCCTTCCAGCATCCGCGCGGTCGGGATGCCCGTCCAGCGTTCAACGACCTCAGCGATCTGCTCGGGGCGCACGGCCTCTTCGACCATCACGTCGCCCTCGCCGGACTCTGCCTCGGCCAGCTGTTTTTCCAGACCCGGGATGACCCCGTAGGAGAGTTCACCCGCCTTGGCCAGGTTGCCCTCGCGCTTGGCCTGGTCGAGTTGAGCACGCGCGTGGTCGAGCTGTTCCTTGAGCTCACGGGCCGAGTCGAGCTTGTCGCGCTCGGCCTGCCATTGCGCCGTCATCTCTGCGGACTTCTCCTGCACCTCGGCAAGCTCCTTCTCGAGCTTCTCGAGCCGGTCCTTGGAGGCCTTGTCATCCTCCTTCTTCAGCGCCTCGGCCTCGATCTGCATCTGCAGGATCTGCCGGTCGAGCGCGTCGAGCTCTTCCGGCTTGCTGTCGACTTCCATCCGCAGCCGGCTGGCCGCCTCGTCGACAAGGTCGATCGCCTTGTCGGGCAGGAAGCGGTCAGTGATGTAGCGGTGCGAGAGCGTTGCCGCGGCCACGAGGGCTGAGTCGGAGATCCGCACGCCGTGGTGCAGCTCGTACTTCTCCTTGATGCCCCGGAGGATCGACACGGTGTCTTCAACCGTGGGCTCGGTCACCATCACCGGCTGGAACCGGCGGGCAAGCGCGGCGTCCTTCTCGACGTGCTTGCGATACTCGTCGAGCGTGGTCGCACCGATGCAGTGCAGCTCACCCCGGGCCAGCGCAGGTTTCAGCAGGTTGGAGGCGTCCATCGCCCCGTCGGCCTTGCCAGCGCCGACGAGTGTGTGCATCTCGTCGATGAAAAGAACGATATCGCCGGCGGCGGCCTCGATCTCCTTCAGGATCGCCTTCAGCCGCTCCTCGAACTCGCCGCGATACTTCGCACCCGCGATGAGTGAGCCCATGTCGAGGGCCATAAGGGTTTTGCCCTTCAAACTCTCCGGCACGTCGCCATTGACGATGCGGATAGCGATGCCTTCGGCGATGGCGGTCTTGCCGACGCCGGGTTCACCGATGAGGACGGGGTTGTTCTTGGTCCGGCGCGACAGCACCTGCATGGCGCGGCGGATTTCCTCGTCGCGACCGATGATCGGGTCGATCTTGCCTTCACGGGCGGCTTCAGTGAGATCGCGGGCGTATTTTTTGAGGGCGTCATAGCCCTCTTCCGCCGACGCGGTATCAGCCGTGCGGCCCTTTCGGATGTCGTTGATGGCGCTGTTCAGGCCCTGGGCCGTGACGGCCCCGGCCTCGAGCGCCTGCTTGGCACCGGAGCGCACAACGGCGAGCGCCGTGAGGATACGCTCCACCGGCACGAAGCTGTCGCCCGCCTTCTTGGCGATCTTCGCGGCCTCGTCGAGCACCTTGCCCGTCTGGCTGTCGAGATAAACCTGGCCTGCATCGCCCTTGACCTTGGGCTGCTTTGCGAGCGCGGCATCAAGTGCCTCGACCACGCGGTCAGGGGCGCCGCCCGCACGTTTGATGAGGTTGGATGCAAGGCCCTGTTCGTCATCCATCAGGGCCTTCAGAAGATGCTCGGGCACCATGCGTTGATGGTCCTCCCGCATCGCGATGGTCTGCGCCGCCTGAATGAAACCGCGAGACCGCTCCGTGAACTCGTTCATGTTCATCGGTCATTCTCCTTTGTTAAGCGCCCTCTTGAATTGGTCTGCCCGCCCGGCGGCACAGACCTGATGAGGGCCTTCGGGACATATTTGGGCACGCGATGCGCTGGTCTCAAGAGGGGCATGTTCCGCGGATTCACCGTTTCGTGAGAGCCTGTGGAAAACTATATGGAACATTACCACATGTAGTTGCGTTTAAGGTGTGAACCACAGGATGAGGAGGCAGAGATGCCGTTCACCGGACCACAGATCGATCACGTCATCTACGACCCGGTCATGCGCCGGTTCGAGGCCGATGTCAGCTTCACCACCGGAACGCCGCTGCGCCGCAAGGTGCACGTGTCGATCCCCGGCCACGTGAAATGGGGCCATCAGAAGATGGTGTCCGAACTCGTAGCCGCCGGTCAGAAGGTTCTGGAGGCGCGATAGAACTCAGATGCGGGTCTGCCCGGACCCGCCCGAGGGCGACGGGTTCCTGCCTGGCCCGTCACCTGTCCCCGGCCCGTCTTCGCTGCCCCCGAACCGCGAAGGCGGGCCTCTTTTTATCCGCCGTACTGAAATCGCGCCCAAGCCGCTATCGCCGAGGCCCCGAGCGCCAGCGCAATAAGTCGGCCTGCCCATCCGGACGCGGTGAACCCAAGCCAGAGTTGACAAAGAAGCGCAACCACCAGCGCAGCGAGGGCCAGCCCCACCTTGAAGCTCTCACGTGGGTCTTCTGGCAGCGTCGCGCCCGGATCCTCCTCCAGCATCCATGAGAACTCGTTGCGGGTGAGCACCAGCAGCAACACGAGGCAGACCAGCCATGCCGCATGGAGCGTAATCTTGAGTGGCAGCGCCATCAGGCCAGCAGTCCAGCGATGCGCTCGCGCCGGCGGATGATGGACTCGCCGTAGCTGAGATTTGTCCGAATCTGGGCGAGCGTCAGATCGGGCCCGCGGTTGTAGCGGGCGCCCGCTACCTTGATGCCATCGTCCGACAGATCCGGCGGATTGGTCTGGAGCCCATCGAGGTCGATGAGTTCACGCAGGTGCAAGGCCGTGAGGCGGATGTTGAACACATCGACTTCGAGACAGGCCCCAAGTGCGCGGCGCTCCATGAACGACAAATCCTCGATGTTGTGGCCAAGGGTCTCCGCAGCGCGTCGAAGTTGCATCGAGACGGGACCGAATGACGTGAGTTCCGGCCGCCGGGTGATCGTCATGTTCTCGTCGATCCAATCAGGGCCGGACCAATCGAAGCTGCGCACCGCATGGGCGGCGCCATCAATGAACTCGGGGTCGCCCCCGACCTCGGCCCAGCAGACACCACCCAGCAGGAGTGCGGGAAAGCGCGCCGCCTCGGCCCAGGCCTTGATGGTGCGCTTGTTGTTGATGACCCAGGCGTCCTTGAAGGCAAAGAGCACCTGGTTGCCGCCGCCGGCCCAGCTTGGAAGCTGCCACTGGATCACATCCCAAGTGTCCCACGTCGCGGACTCATTGGTGTCTTCGCAAACGAATTCGACCATGGCTAAATCCTAAAAGAATTACTGCAAAAACGATACCACATAGCGGTGTTCAATCAATGGGTCGGACTCGGCGTGGCGTCTGAGCCGAAAGGCACTGCGCGATAGGATCAGAAGACCACCACGACCAGAAGATTCATAAACCCGAGCGTGCGGCGTTGTGGGTGGCGCCCAACTTCGCCCTCGACTGACCACGCCTCACGTCTTCAGGCGAGGTGGTCGATCACCATGAGGTGCTGGGCGGTGGTGTTGACCCGGTCGAGCCAGCGATGGACGAGCCTCGGGTCCGACGGCGCGGCGGTGACGCCTGCGGGAATCTCGCGGGCAAGCACTGCCTCGACCGCCAGTGCCACCGTGTCGCTGACCAACCGCGCCATGGCAGAACCCCGAGCGTCGCCCCAAGCGTCCATCGCATAGGTCTTGTGATATGCCGGCTTGCCCTCGCGGGTGGCCTCGAGGGCGACGCAAAGCACCACACGATCGGGCTCGCCTTCGGCATAGGCATGCTTCTGCCAGAACTCGCTTGCCATCTCGGAAAGTCGAGCGTCCGCCCCGGGCTTGCCTTCCAACGCTTCGACTTCGGCAAAAACATCCTTCCAAGCGTCTGCCCATCCGTTGAGCCGCAAGGTGCCGCGTACGAAATCCTTCACCTTCCAGCCCGGCTCGAAGCCGTATTCGGCCATGAAAGGCAGGCTGTCGCGGTTGGGGTAGACTTCAAAGCTCTCGGGCGGGTCCAGCGGGGCGTCGTATCGGGTGAGCGCATCCCAGGGGCGCGAGACTCGCAGCTCGGAATGGCTGCGGATCGAGACGGAAGGCGACTTAAGTGCCTTCAACACGCCCAGAGGCGACCAGCTGAACTTATAGCGGAAGGCGTTCGGCTCCTTCGGGATGCCGCCGCAGTAGCTGATGAAGCTCAGGGTGTTGTCGGGACTGAAGGCCTTCGAGGCGCGGTAATCGGCCATGAGCCAATGGGCCATGAGGTGGTCGATGCCCGGATCGAGGCCGACTTCGTTGACGAAGCGCAAACCCTTCTCCTCCGCTGCGGCATCGAGCGCCCGCATCTCGGGGCTGATGTAGGAGGAGGAGACGAAGTGCGCGCCCTTTTCGAGGCAGAGTTCGGCCAGCGGAACATGGTGATCGCCAGGCAGCATGGAAACGACGATATCGCCCGGTTGAAGCGCACCGGACAGCTCCTCCATCGAAAATATGTGAATGTCGTCGGTCAGGTCGCCCACTGCGTCGCGGGCCTTGGCCTCGGTCCGGTTCCACACGGTCACGTCGTCGCGCTCGGAGAGCAGCCTGCGCAACCCGGGAATGGCGGAAAGGCCGGTGCCGCACCAGTGGATCGTCATGCCGTGTGCTCCTTGAATGTCGCCGCCGCCCTGCCCCAGACACCCCTGTCGATCTCGTCGAGCCGCAAAAGGTGCGGCAGCATCTGCCCTGCGAAATCCTCGCTGGATTCTTTGGGCAGCAATGAGGGCAGGTTATCGATCGCCATCACGTCGAGCACAGGCGCCTCGGCCACTCGGCGCACCGGCTCGTCCCAGTTGGTGACTTCGTCGTAGACCGGGATCGGGTTGAAATCGCTGGTCGGATCGCAGGCGATGTCGCCGATGGCGGCAAGGGCGCGGGGGGCAGTGAGGGCCTCGACTGGCACGAAGACCGGGGTTTGTGGGCCCGCGAGGACGCAGTTGAAAAAGAGCTCGTGGGTGAGAATCTCGGGGAAGGGCCCGCCCGAAGCGGTTTCGGCCATGTCCCAGCGCGTGGGCTCGATGCCGACGGCCTCGCACATGTCGCCCGCGCCGGTGCCGACCCTGCCCAGTGCCCCGATGATGAGAACGCGCGGCAGCGACAGTCCTGCGAGATCTTTGCGGATCTCATCGACGAGGTCGCCCTGCTCTTCCCACTCGCGAACGGCGGGGCAAATGCTGCCGCGCTGGCCTGCGGCCCAGGCCTTGAGGGTGACAGCTGCGCCTACGAACCCGGCCCAGTATCCGAAAGCCGCGGCGCGGCGGCCGCTCGCTTCCGTCAGATACTCGAGGTCGTAGAGCGCCCCACCGCCGGCCTTGAACCGCCGGAGCAGCTCCTTCCCGGCGGGTTGCCCCTTGAAGGCGTGGCCGAACATGATGTGGCGATGATGCAGAGGCGTGCCGTCGTCAGGCAGCTCCTTGATCCCGTAGATCAGCGCCTCGACCGGCGCGTCGCGCCAGCTGCCGCGCGGAGCGATCTCGGCTCCAACTTCGCGGTAGGGCTCGATGGGCAGGATGCGGTCGGGGCTTTCCTCGACCGTCACGTGATAGCCCCGCTCCAGCAGCGCCTCGATACCCTCGGGCACGAGGCCCACGCGCCGCTCGTTCTCGCGCTCCTCGGCACGGACCCAGAGGTGAACCATCAGACTTCCCCGCAAGTTGCCGTCCGACTTAACAGCGCCCGGCGGGCAGGTGCAATCGACTCGAAGGTCAGAAAAGCCCTCGCAGCATCGGGAGCACTCCTGCGGCGAAGAGCCCCACCAGCACGCCAAGGCCGAACCGCAGTGGCATGCGCCAGTGCGTTGGCACGAGGCCCGCGAGCAGACCGCAGACGATGGCATAATAACCCAGTGAAACAAGGTCCATCCGGCGGCCCTCCGTCAGTTTCGGAACGGCGTTTCGCAGCTATTGAACAGTCGTTCAGAAAATCATTTGACGCACGCCCCATGCGCCGCCCATAGTAACCGCCAATCAACGTCGGGCCAATGGCCTGGTGCCTGGGGAGAGGCACCTTCTGGGAGGAGACTTTGACGGTGACTGCAACGCCCGTGGGCGATCTTACATCCATTCCGGCGCTCCTGGCGCGGAACGTCGCGAAATTCGGAAGCCGTCCGGCCTATCGGGAGAAAGAGTTCGGCATCTGGCAGAGCTGGACCTGGGCGGAGACCGCCGAGGAGATCGAGGCGCTGGCGATGGGGCTCATCGCACTGGGGCTGCAACCGGGGGATCACCTGGCGATCATCGGGCGCAACCGCCCAGCTCTATACTGGTCCTTCGTGGCCGCGCAGAAATGCGGGGCCGTGCCGGTGGCACTCTACCAGGATTCGGGCGCCGAGGAGATGGCCTATGTGCTGGAGCACTGTGGCGCACGCTTCGTGATCTGCGGTGACCAGGAGCAGGTCGACAAGGTGATCGAGGTGCAGGAGACCGTGCCGGGCATCGACCAGATCATCTACGTCGACAAGCGCGGGCTGCGGAAATACGACCATACCCACATGAACGCCTATGCCGACGTGCAGGCGGAGGGGCGGGCGGGGCATCACCGGCTGGAGCCGCTGATGCGTGAGCGCGAGGCAGGGCTAGGCTACGACGACACCTGCGTGATGCTCTACACCTCGGGCACGACCGGAAAGCCCAAAGGCGTGGTGCTGAGCAACCGCAACATCATCGAGACCTCGAAGAACTCCGCCGCCTTCGACCATCTTACGGAAAAGGAAGAGATTCTCGCCTATCTGCCGCTGGCCTGGGTGGGAGATTTCATCTTTTCCGTCGGGCAGGCGATGTGGTGCGGGTTCTGCGTGAACTGCCCCGAGAGCCAGGACACTATGATGACCGATCTGCGCGAGATCGGGCCGACCTACTATTTCGCGCCGCCGCGGGTGTTCGAGACCCAACTGACCAACGTGATGATCCGGATGGAGGATGCCAGCCGGTTCAAGAAGCGGCTCTTCGACAAATACATGGCACACGCGCGCAAGGTGGGGCCCAGGCTGCTGGACGGAAAGCCCGTGAGCGCGGCGGACAAGCTGAAGTACAAGCTGGGCGAGCTGTTCATCTACGGGCCGCTGAAGAACACACTGGGGTTCAGCCGGGTGCGCGTGGGCTACACCGCGGGCGAGGCAATTGGCCCGGAAATCTTTGATTTCTATCGCTCCTTGGGCATCAACCTGAAGCAGCTCTATGGTCAGACGGAGGCCAGCGTCTTCATCACCCAGCAGCCGGACGATGGCGTGCGGGCCGATACGGTGGGCGTGGCCTCGCCGGGGGTGGAGCTGAGGATCGGCGACAACGGCGAGGTCTACTATCGGTCGCCCGGCGTCTTCGTCGAATACTACAAGAACGCCGAAAGCACGGCCTCGACCAAGGATGCCGAAGGCTGGGTTGCTACCGGTGATGCGGGCTTCATCGAGCCCGACACCGGACACCTGCGCATCATCGACCGCGCCAAGGACGTGGCGAAGCTGGCCGATGGCCGGATGTTTGCCCCCAAGTACGTGGAGAACAAGCTGAAGTTCTACCCGAACATCCTCGAGGCCGTCGTGATCGGGGCGGGGCGCGACCGCTGTTGCGCCATGATCAACATCGACCTCGGGGCCGTGGGCAACTGGGCGGAGCGCAACAACATCGCCTATGCAAGTTACCAGGAGCTGGCCGGCCACCCGAGCGTGCTCAATATGATCCAGGGCCATGTAGAAGAGGTTAATGCCTCTATTGCCGAGGACGAGATGCTCTCGGGCTGCCAGATTCATCGCTTCCTGGTGCTGCACAAGGAGCTCGATGCCGATGACGGTGAACTGACCCGGACCCAAAAGGTGCGGCGCGGGGTGATCGCGGAGAAATTCAACGACCTCGTGGACGCGCTCTACGGCGAGGCCGACAGTGTCTATACCGAGACTGAAGTGACCTACGAGGACGGCCGGAAGGGCAAGATCAAGGCCACGCTGGAGCTGCGCAGCGCGAAGGTGCAGGACACCGGGCACAGGGTGGCGGCAGAATGATTTCTCTCCACGAAAACGGGAGCTTGGGCCATGCTTGACGCGCAGGACAGCTACACCACCGAAGACGGCCGCACGATTGGCGGGGTAATGATGGAGATGAAAAACATCACGCTGCGTTTCGGCGGGGTGGTTGCGATCAAGGATATCTCCTTCGATATCCGCGAGGGCGAGATCCGGGCGATCATCGGCCCGAACGGCGCCGGAAAATCCAGCATGCTCAACGTGATATCCGGATTCTACCACCCGCAGGAGGGGGAGGTCTGGTTTCATGGCGCAAAGCGGCCGCCGATGAAGCCCTACGAGGTGGCGCGGCAGGGGATTGCCCGGACCTTCCAGAACATCGCGTTGTTCGAGGGGATGACGGTGCTCGACAACATCATGACCGGCCGGCTGGGCTTCATGAAGTCGGGCATGTTCGCTCAGGCCCTATGGTGGGGAAAGGCTCAGAAGGAAGAGAACGAGAACCGGGAAGCGGTTGAAAAGATTATCGACTTTCTCGAGATCCAGAACATCCGCAAAACCCCGGTGGGCCGCCTGCCCTATGGCCTGAAAAAGCGGGTGGAGCTGGGCCGGGCGCTGGCGGCGGAGCCGAAGCTGCTGCTGCTCGACGAGCCGATGGCTGGGATGAACGTGGAGGAGAAAGAAGACATGAGCCGCTTCATCCTCGACGTAAATGACGAATATGGCACGACAATTGCGCTGATCGAACACGATATGGGCGTTGTCATGGATCTCTCGGACAGAGTTGTCGTGATGGACTACGGCAAGAAGATCGGGGATGGCACGCCGGACGAAGTGCGCAACAATCAGGACGTCATCGACGCTTACCTGGGAGTTGCCCATGATTAGAGAGACCGCTGCATTAATCGTCGCGCATGTGCGAAAACGATACAGCAACAACCGATGCACAACTGATGCACATCCCATGCATACGAGGCGCGCACTGGCCGTTGGAGCGTCGCTGTTAACGGTCTTGCACGGTGCCCCGGCGCGGGCAGTGGCGCCGGACGTGCTGAACGAATATCTGACCTACTGCACCGCGGCGATCGCATCATCCAATCCAACGGGCCCGGCACTCCCGGTGGGCGCCCAGGCCAACGAGACCGGTGCAATTCTGGCAGAACCCAAGGTGCCGCATTTCTCCATGCGGAAGGACAGCCGGAACGACTGGGTGTGCGAGGTGGGCGACAAGCAGGCCAGCGTGCTGACCCGGACGGTCGAGGACTACCTACGTGCCGTGAACACGGTGGACAAGTATCGCGCCACCATCGGCGAGAACCTCTACATCGCAGCGACGATCTGCGTCGGCCCGAACGCAGTGGCGCTCATCCTCAACGGCCCTCTCAACGACGAGCTCGACATGGGCACGGCAGTATTCTCGGGCGGGCAGGTAAGCCCAGGGTGCGAGGGGTGAAGCTGACGGCGCTTCTCCTCGCGGCGCTGGCCGCGCCGGCCGGGGCAAACCCCGAGGCGATCGGAGAGGCGCTGGAGCTTTGCATCGAGGTCGTGAAGGACGAGAGCCCCACGTCGCTGGAAGCTGCAGGGCTTGAGCTGCTCGAACCCAACAAGCTGCGCGCGCCGCAGTGGAGCGTGACCCATGCGGCGCCAGCCGGGATCGGCGAAATCCGGGCCGGGATGGAGGAATGGGGCGGCGAGGAGCCGCCCGAGTCGTTCTTCTGCTACCTGCACCTTCCTGCGGCCAACGGATCGGAAGCGATGCGTTGGGAGAAGCTTGGGCTCGGCCCGGTGATGGCGCTTACCTCCGACGGCTTTGATCAATACGGCGGCAGCCCGGTGTCGCCCCGGCTCGCCAAGTGCCCCGGCTGGTTCGGCAAGGGGATCTACGTGAGCTTCTACCATATCGAGAACGTCCAGGGTGTGCGGGTGGACGTGTCAGACCGCGCCACCGGCGGCGAAACCCCCTGCGAGGAGTGACCTGATGCCTGATCAGCTCTTGTTTGCCATGGAAGTCACCCTGAACGGGCTGATGGCCGGGGTAATGTATGCCCTGGTAGCGCTGGGCTTCGTGCTGATCTTCAAGGCGAGCGGCATCTTCAACTACGCGCAGGGCGTGATGGCGCTCTTCGCGGCGCTGACGCTGGTGGGGCTGCAGGACGGACAGATACCCTTCAGCCACCTGATCAACGCGATCTTCGGCACCGATCTGCACCACTTCGGCTGGCACCTGCCCGCGGTGGTGGCGATCATCGGAACTATCCTGGTGATGATCGCCTTCGCCTGGGCCGTGAACCACCTGATCCTGCGACACCTTGTGAACCAGGAGCCGATCATCCTGTTCATGGCGACCATCGGGCTGGCCTACTTCCTGGAAGGTCTCGGCGACATGATGTGGGGCTCCGACATCAAGAAGCTCGATGTGGGACTGCCGCAGGGGATCAACGGGGTGATCGACGAGGTCACATTCAACTGGTTCGGCTATGGCTTCTTCATCGACAACCTCGACATCGTGGCCACCGTCATTGCCGCCCTGCTGGTGACCGGGCTGGTCCTGTTTTCGCAGTACACCAAGCAGGGGCGTGCGCTGCGGGCGGTGGCGGACGATCACCAGGCGGCCCTGAGCGTGGGCATCAGCCTGCGGTTCATCTGGGTGCTGGTCTGGGCCATCGCCGGATTCGTGGCGCTGGTGGCGGGCATCATGTGGGGCACCAAGAGCGGCGTGCAGTTCTCGCTCTCGCTGATCGCCCTGAAAGCGCTGCCGGTGCTGATGCTGGGGGGCTTCACCTCAATCCCGGGCGCGATCGTGGGCGGGCTCATCATCGGGATGGGCGAGAAGCTGTTCGAGTTTCTGATCGGGCCGCTGGTGGGCGGGGCCACGGAGAACTGGTTCGCCTATGTGCTAGCGCTCATTTTCCTCGTCTTTCGGCCGCAGGGGCTGTTTGGCGAGAAGATCATCGAGAGGGTGTGACGGATGACCAAACTGATCGCCATTCTGAACGTGATCGCCTGGGGCGGGTTCTGGGCCTTCGGCTACATCGCGCTGACGACCGAGCCGACCGATACGCGGCAGATGATGATTGCCATTTTGCTCGCCATTGCCGGCGCGGGTGTGGGGCTCTGGGCCTACCTCCGGCTGGTGCGGGAGAGTGAGCGCTCGGGCTATGCGCGGCCGCCGAAACACGTGCTGCCCGAGCACGCCCCCAACGGAAAGAACGGCGCGTGATGCTTGCAGCTCATCCCTGCGAGGCGGCGACGAAAACGCCGAGGCCCACGGCGCCGAGGCCGAGGAGGATGATGGCTGCCTGCGTGGACACGCCGAAGAACACCGCGATGGCGACGATGAGCACGCCGCCGACGATGAGATACGGCATCAGTCCGCGGATGATTTCGGCAAAGGTGCGCAACACGCAGTCGAGGAATCGCCCGACCAGCCCCTTTCGGGGTTCGCGCGCGCCATGCTCCGCGGGGGCCTCATCCAGCGGCTGGATCTCGGCCTGCGGAGGCAGTTTGACGAAGCGTTCGCTGGCGTCGGGCATGGCAGGTCTCGGGGCGTCTCTCTGTACGATTGCGTGGCCGGCGCAGGGTCCGGGTGACGGGGATAATTTGACAGAAGATTGCGGCAGCCGGTGGGCGGGTTTGTCTCCAAAGCAAGAAACCGCGCATCATCTGCGGGGGTTTGGGCACACAACCGCCGGGAGAAGTGACCCTACGGACACAGGGTCCCGCCCAGCGATGCAAGCGCCCCTCGCGGGGCGTTCAGCAAGGGGTTCGAGGCACCTCGCCGCTGCCATTGTTTCGGGCATCGGAACAAAGGATTTGGGCGGCCCGGCGGCGGGATTGTTGAGAAATGGAGGAGAGGGCTGATGCTTTACCGTGAGGCAGGCGACTTCAAGACAAGCTACGCCGACGACAACCAGACCTTTCCAATCCGCTTCGACCGGTGGCGCTACTACGCGGTGCTGGCGGTGGCTTTCGGGGTCATTCCCTTCGTGATCAACGACTACTGGGTGAACGCGGTGTTCCTGCCATTCCTGATCTATTCGATCGCCGCGATCGGGCTGAACATCCTCGTTGGCTACTGCGGGCAGGTGAGCCTTGGCACCGGGGGCTTCATGGCGGTTGGGGCCTACGCGTGCTACAAGCTGATGACGGCCTTTCCGGACATCAACATCTTCTTCCACGTCATCCTTGCGGGAGGCGTCACCGCGGGCGTGGGCATCCTCTTCGGCCTGCCCTCCCTGCGGATCAAGGGCTTCTACCTGGCGGTGGCGACGCTGGCGGCGCAGTTCTTCCTCGTCTGGCTCTTCAACCGGGTGCCGTGGTTCTACAACTACTCCGCTTCGGGACAGATCTCGGCGCCGGAACGCACGCTGTTCGGCATCAAGGTGACGGGTGCGGAGACGCAGGCCTGGGCGACCTACCTGTTCTGCCTCGTCTTCGTGGTGTTGCTCGCCTGGCTGGCGCGCAACCTTACACGGGGCACGATGGGGCGGAAGTGGATGGCGATCCGCGACATGGACATCGCCGCTGAGATAATTGGCGTGAACCCGCTGACGGCCAAGCTCTCGGCGTTCGCCGTCTCGTCCTTCTTCATCGGTGTCGCGGGGGCGCTGTTCTTCTCGGTATATCTCGGCGCGGTCGAAGTGGGGGAGGTCTTCGGGATCAACAAGAGCTTCCTGGTGCTGTTCATGGTGATCATCGGCGGGCTGGGCTCGATCTTCGGGTCGTTCGCGGGCGCCGCATTTCTGGTGCTGCTGCCGGTTCTGCTGAAGAACAT
>CAYVQK010000054.1:0-19698 GCA_964454145.1 uncultured Oceanicola sp.
CGATGTTCTCGACGCTCGTGTTGACCTCGGCAGCGATGCGGGCCAGCGCGGCGATGCCGTCTTCGGTGAAGCTGACATCGACGCCTTCGGTCTTCATCAGCGCGGTGTACTGACGGGTCAGGGCGTTGTCGGTCTCGGTGAGGATGCGCACGAAATCCTCTTCGGTGAGCGCCCGAAGCTCCACCCGGATCGGCAGGCGGCCCTGGAGCTCCGGCAGCAGGTCGGAGGGCTTGGCAATGTGGAAGGCGCCTGAGGCGATGAAGAGGATATGGTCGGTCTTCACCGGGCCATGCTTGGTACTGACGGTCGTGCCCTCGATCAGCGGCAGCAGGTCGCGCTGAACGCCCTCTCGGGAAACGTCGCCGCCGCGGGTTTCGGCCCGGGCACAGACCTTGTCGATCTCGTCGATGAAGACGATGCCGTTCTCCTGAACGGATTCGAGGGCCGCTGTCTTGACCGTCTCGTCATCGAGCAGCTTGTCGGCTTCCTCGCCGATCAGGATCTCGTAGCTTTCGGCCACGGTCATCCGTCGGCGCGTGGTGCGCCCGCCGAAGGCCTTGCCGAACAGATCCTGGAGGTTGCCCATGCCCTGAAGCCCGCCGCCCGGCTGGCCGGGGATCTCGAACATCGGCATGGAGGGTGTGGGTTCGGCAATGTCGAGCTCGATCATCGTGTCGTCCAGCTCGCCGCGCCGCAGCTTGTCTCGGAACATGTCGAGCGTCTTGCCCCGCGCATCCTCGCCGGCGATGGCGCGCAGCACGCGCTCCTCCGCGCCTTCGCGAGCCTTGGCCTTCACGTCCTCGCGCATCAGTTCGCGCGTCTGGGCGATGGAGGCATCGACGAGGTCGCGGATGATCTGCTCGACATCCCGGCCGACGTAGCCGACCTCGGTGAACTTGGTCGCCTCGACCTTGATGAAGGGGGCCCGTGCGAGCTTGGCGAGGCGGCGGCTGATCTCGGTCTTGCCGACGCCGGTCGGGCCGATCATGAGGATGTTCTTGGGGTAGACCTCGTCGCGGATGTCATCGGCCAGCTGCTTGCGCCGCCAGCGGTTGCGCAGGGCCACGGCCACGGCGCGCTTGGCGTCCTTCTGGCCGATGATGAAACGGTCGAGCTCGGAAACGATCTCGCGGGGGGTCAGGTCTGTCATGCGGATAACTCTCTGGGCCGCGTCCAGGGCGGCAGTCTGTCTTTTCCGGGGAAGTCGGGCAGGGCGGCCATGATCGCGCCGCGGATGTTCTCCCAGAATGCTCCGAGGGCGACGAGGAACACGCCGAGCAGCAGGATGAAGGCCCAGGTGTTGCCCTCCGCGAAGAGGGCTACCAGCGCCACGACATAGCCGATGCCGGAGATGAGGAAGGAGCGGCGATCTATGGTGATGGCGAAGAGAGCCATGACGATGAGGAACGCCGACAGTGTGAGATATGCGCCCGCGCCTTCAGCCTGGAAGAGGGTGAGCGCGACGGTGTTGACGATGGCGGGTGCGGCGATGATGTGGAGCCAGAAGCCTTGGGATGCGCGGCGCGTCACGCGGTGCGGGTCCGACATGTCGAACCGCAGGGCAATGACGAGGCCGACGACACCGAGGGCGAGCGTGACCCAGGAGAACGCCGAGTTGGCCGAAAGCAGGAAGACATCGCGCAGGCTGTCGAGCTCGGGGCCATTCAGCGCGGTGAGGCCGAAGCAGGTGGCATAGACGCCCAGCGCGATCAGCAGCATGGCGAAGGGCACCCGGAAAGCGAGCCAGTAGCCGATCATCAGCAGCGTCGACAGGGCCAGCATGACGGTGGTGCGCACATCCTCGAAGCCGGTGACCTTGGGAATGCCGTTGTCGGGCACCATCCAGTAGCTCACTGCCCAGCCTGCCTGGATTGCGGAGAGGCCGAACATGATGGCGAGGGCGATGGACGGCGCGATCATCCGGCGCCGGAGGGTGAAGTAGGCGGCCAGCGCAGCGAGGGCGGCCATGCCCGTGATGCCGCAGACCAGCAGGGAGACCATGCTGCTGCTGGCGAGATAGGTGGAGATGCCGGTAACGCCCGTCCAGCCCGCGTAGAGGATGGTGAGGCCGACGACGATGAAGATCTCGTTGAACCCCTTGAACAGTTCGAAGGGCTCGTCGAGGCCATCGAGATTTTCACGGGCGCCGCGACGGGCATCCGAAAGAGCGACGATCGCCGTGGCCTGCGCCTCGCTGATCTTTCCTGCCCCTACGGCGGCCCGGATATCGTCGCGTGTGATCGTCATCCGCCGATCTTCTCCACGGTGAGGTTGCCGTTGGTGTAGACGCAGATGTCGGCGGCGATCGCCATGGCCTTCCGGGCAATCGCCTCGGCGTCCATGTCCTGGTCGATCATGCCGCGGGCAGCGGCGAGCGCGTAGTTGCCACCCGAGCCTATGGCGGCGATGCCGTGCTCGGGCTCAAGCACGTCGCCGGCGCCGGTGATCACCAGCAGTTCCTTGCCATCGGTCACGATCAGCATGGCCTCGAGCTTTTGCAGGTACTTGTCGGTGCGCCAGTCCTTCGCCAGCTCGACGCTCGCGCGTTGAAGCTGGCCCGGCGTGGCCTCGAGCTTCTTCTCGAGCCGCTCCAGAAGGGTGAAGGCATCGGCGGTGGAGCCGGCAAAGCCGCAGACCACCTCGTGCCCGCCGGGGGCGATGCGGCGCACCTTGCGGGCGGAGCCCTTGATGACCGTCTGGCCGAGGCTCACCTGTCCGTCGCCGGCCACCACCACCTCGCCGCCCTTGCGGACCCCGATGATCGTCGTGCCGTGCCAGCCCGGAAATTCTTTGTCCGCCATCGCGTCCTCCGTTTTCAGGGGAGATATTGGTGCGCTGCCCGTGGTGCAACCCTTGCCGCATCGCAAGGCCCGGCCTAGCGTGGCGCATGGGCCGGGAAACGCTACAGATTTTGCTGGATGCACCAAGTCTTGATCGGGTGCGGTCGGGCAGTTTCAACTTCTTCAACCGGATCATCGGGCTGGTCGAAGCGCGCGGCTGGTCTGTCGAGCTGATGGGAAACGGCCCGGATGAGCGGGCATTGGCGGCACAGCGCGGCGGGCCGACCCTGGTGCATATGGATGCACCGACGCACGCCGGCGCGCTCACCTGCCGCAGGGTCTACGTCGGGGCGTTCTGGCGGATCGAGACGAGCCACGAGCGCTGGGCGTGGCCGATCGCCAAGGCCGATTTTGCGCCCGAGACGGTGGATCTGGAGGCGGCAGAACGCTTCTTCACCAACTGGCGCAACTGGAGCTTCGGGCGCGGTCAGGGAGTTGGCGATGACGGCTTCGTGCTGGTGCCGTTGCAGGGGCGGCTGCTTGAGCACCGGTCGTTCCAATCGATGAGCCCGCTGGAGATGCTGGAAGAGACCCTGGCACGGACAGATGTGCCGGTACTGGCGACGTTGCACCCGCGAGAAAGCTACGGCGAAAAGGAACTGGCAGCGTTGGACGCGCTTCGCGCAAGGATGCCGAGGCTGGAAGTTGCCCGCGGGGTTTCCGACCTCATGCTCAAGCGGTGCAGCCATGTCGTGACCCAGAACAGCAGCCTGGCGTTTCAGGGCTACTTCCTTGAAAAGCCGGCCATTCTCTTCGGAGAGATCGACTTCCACCACATTGCCGGCTCGGTTCCGCGGGATGGCCTTGAAGCGGCGTTTCATCTCAACGGCGGGCCGCCGGAGTTTGCCCGGTATCTTCACTGGTTTCTCACCACCGGAACCGTGAACGCGGGCAACGAGGATTTCGATGAGACCTTGCCGGCGAAGCTGCGGGAACATGGCTGGCAAATATGAAAATGGCGCCCGGAGGCGCCATCTTGCATTGCGGTGAGGCGAGCCTCAGATTGACTCTTCGATCCAGCCCTTGAGCGAGGCCTTGGGCGCGGCACCGGTCTTGTTCGACACGACCTGGCCGTCCTTGAACAGGAACAGCGCCGGGATGCCGCGCACGCCCATCTGGGCCGGGGAGTTCGGGTTCTCGTCGACGTTGACCTTGACGATCTTCACCTTGCCGTCGAGTTCCTCGGAAAGCTCCTCGAGCGCCGGACCGATCTGCTTGCAGGGGCCGCACCATTCGGCCCAGAAATCCACCACCACGGGCAGATCAGCTTCTTTCACCTCGGTGTCGAAGGTGTCATCGGTCACGGCAACGGTCGCCATCTCGGCTCTCCTGATGTTTTGCGGTTCGGGTGCGGAAGGTAGGGTTGGGGCAGGGGCAGGTCAAGCAGATGCTGTGGCCTTCAGTGCATTCGTCACAAGGTCGTGTGGGAGCAGGTCGAGCCGGGGTAAGCGCGTCCAGAGCAGGGCGGTGCGGACTTCATGCTGGGGGTAGATCTGTACCAGGGCCGAGGCATAGGCGCCCATCTGGGCCAGGAGGCCCGATGGGGTATCCTCGATCCGTTCGGGGACGACGACGTTCGATTTGTAGTCGATGGCGGTGACCTGGGTGTCGGTCACGATCAGCCTGTCGATGATCCCTTGCATCGGCCGGCCACCGAGCTCGGGCAGGTGCGCGGAGACAGGCACTTCGACCAGCGCCTCGCAGGCGAAGATATGCGCCAGCTCCGGTGCCGCCAGCACGGCCAGGCCTTCGGCGATGACCTGGGGGTCGGGAGTGCCATTGTATCCTGCCAGCAGAGCGTTGGCGCGGCCGGCCCGTTCGGAGGGCGGATGCAGCGGCAGGTGCTCGAGCAGCAGGTGGAGGGCGGTGCCCCGTTCCAGGGCGTCAGGGTTACCCACGCCCTCCGCGGGCATCGTCTTGGGGCCCGGAAGAGACGAAGGCGAGAGGATTTGCGCCGGGCGCTGCAGCGCGGGCGCTGCTTGCAGGAGGTAGGGCGCAATCGGGCGGGGGCCGGTCTGATCGGCCGCCTCGCTGGACAGATCGTCGCCCTCCGGTCGCCCGTTCTCGAAGCGGAGGCCGTTTCCGAAGGCGAAGCTGTGCTGCGCAGCCCCGACGCGCTCAAGCGCGATTTCGGTACGGCGATACCAATTTTCCTTGTCTTCCTTGGCCACGCCGGCACCGCAGACGATGAGCCACTGTTCTGCCCGGGTCATTGCGACGTATTGCAGGCGCAGCCGCTCTTCCTCCTGTTTCTCCCTCAGCGCGTCGAGTTGTGGCCGCAGGTCTGCGGGCGTATCGGGCTTTGAGGGTGTCCACAGGGGTGGCATGCCTTCCAACATCACCGCGCCGTCCTCGCGGGGCGGCTGCCTGTCTCCGCTTTCGGCGAGGATGACGATGGGTGCCTCCAGCCCCTTGGAGCCGTGCACTGTCATCACCCGGATGGCGCGTCCGCCGCTTTCCTGGCCACGCTTGATGTCGATATCGCTCGATTCCATCCAGGCGAGAAAGCCGGTCAGGCTGGGCGTCTCGGATTGCTCGTAGCTCAGCGCGGTCGAAAGCAGCAGGTCGATCGAGTCTTCCGCCTCTGTACCGAGTCTGGCGAGCAGACGGGGGCGGCCCTCGTGATGGCCAAGGATCCGCTCCAGGAGTTCATAGGGGCGCAGGAAGCCCGCGTGATTGCGCAGGTCTTCCAAGATACTGCGCGCTGGCTCGCCGTTGGCGCCATGGCCGCGCAGAGCCTGCCAGAGCTTGCCTTGCCGGGGATGGGCCAGACGGTAGAGCGCATCTTCGCTCCAGTCGAAGAGCGGGGAGCGGAGGGCCGTGGCGAGCGACAGGTCGTCGTCGGGGGTGTCGATGAAGGCGAGGAGGGCCAGCAGGTCTTTTACCGCCATGGCCTCGGAGAGCTTCACCCGGTCGGCGCCGGCCACCTCGAGGCCCCTTGCCTTGCAGGCGCGGATGACCTCGTGAAAGATCAAAGCCCGGCGCTGGACCAGTATGAGGATATCCCCATCGGTGATCCGGCGTGGCTGGTAGCTTCCGTCGATCCTGTCGAACAGTCGCTCTTCCGCCTGCATTCGGACGATCTCATCGGCAATCCGCTCTGCAAGCTGGACCTGCGGATCATCGGCGGAAACCATGTCCACCGGGCTGAACCAGGGCGGCTCCTCGCCGGGCTTCTCGGGCTTGGGAATGAAGGGCCAGAGATCGACGCGGCCCGGCATCTCGTCATGAAAGGCAATGTGCCTGAGAGCGCCGCCCATGGCGGGCGGAGAATCGGGGAAGGCCTCGTCGACCACGCGGAGGATCGGCGCGGCGGAGCGGAAGGAGTAGAGCAACTCCAGCCGCTGGGGCGGAGCGCCGAGCGATCCGAGCCGCGCGGTGAAGGTGTCAGCCATACGCTCGAAGCCATCCGGGTCCGCCCCCTGGAAACCGTAGATCGACTGCTTCTTGTCGCCGACAACGAAAATGGTCCGCTCCCCCGCCTCGCGCCGCCCGCTGCCCGCGGTGATCTCGCGGGAGACGAGGTCTATCACCTGCCATTGCTCGGGACCGGTATCCTGGGCTTCGTCGACGAGGATATGGTCGATCCCGCCGTCCAGCCGGAACAGAACCCACTCGGCGATGCCCTCGCGGGTCAGCAGATCGCGGGTCTTGAGGATCAGATCATCGAAGTCGAGCTCGCCGCGCGTGGCCTTGGCTTGCTCGTAGGCGGGCAGGAAGACGGCGGCGAAGTCGTGGAGCGCCTGCGTGCGGCGGGCAAGCCGCAGTTTCTTGGCTGTCTCGTGCACGGCCTCGAGGCGGGCCATCAGCGCTTCGAGATCGTCCAGAAGGTCGGCAGGCATCGCTGCGCGCGTGGCTTTTGTCGGGAAGCTGCCGATCTTGGCCAGACCCTCCTTCTGCCCCGATTGACCGACGAGTTTCTTGTCGAGCAGCGAAAGCCGCGCCAGCGGGTCGGGCGGAAGATCGGCAAGATCCTCGGCGGCCTTGGCATCGGTCGTTGAGCCTGCGCGCAGGTGGGGAATGATCGCCGTGACCAGATCTTCCTCGCCGCCAAGGAAGACCTCGTTCAGCATGTCGATTTCCGAATACCCGGTGGGCAGGCCGAGACTGGCGGAGATCTCGGCGCGGGTGGCGGGCTGCGAGAAGGCCTCCCGCTGTCCGACCAGCCTGGCGCAGAAGGCCTCGACCTCCAGGCCAGAGAACAGGGCGGCGAAGGCATCGAAGGCGACGGGTGCATCCTGCGCGACCCGGTCAAGGGCCTCGCGGATACGGGCCTTGCCCGTGACGTCATCCAGTTCGGTGAAGCCGGGCGGCACCCCTGCCTCGAGCGGGAACCGCCGGAGGATCGCCGAGCAGAAGGAGTGGATCGTCTGGATCTTGAGGCCGCCGGGCGTTTCGATGGCACGGGCGAAGAGGCGGCGTGCCTTGGCAAGGCGATCGGGCGCAACCGGCGTGGCCTCGCCTACCGTTTCGAGCTGCTTGCCGAGCGCTTCGTCATTCAGCATCGACCATTCGCCCAAGCGCCCGAACAACCGGTTCTGCATCTCGGCGGCGGCGGCCTTGGTGAAGGTCAGGCACAGGATGTTCTGCGGCGGCACGTCCCGCAGCAGGAGCCGCGCTACGCGGTCGGTCAACACGCGGGTCTTGCCCGACCCGGCGTTGGCCGAGAGCCAGGTGGACATCTCGGGTTCGGCGGCCCGGATTTGCGCCGCGCTGGCTTCGTTCGGGGCGTTCATCGGCCGACCGGGATGGTTTCGGGTGCTGCGGTGTCATCCCACTCGCCGTAGCGGGAGAGATGATCGTAATCGCTAGCATATCGCAGGTGCTGGGGCGCGCGGCGCGCGGTATAGCCCCGGTCGGGATCCTCGTAGCAGCGGATCAGCGCGGCCAGATCCTGGAGCACCGCAGATGGCCGCCAGACGCCATCCACGTCGAGCGGTTCATCCCGCGAGCTGGAGGGGTTGCCGAGCGAAACATAGCCCACACGCGCCGCAGGAACTGGTCCGAGATCGGGGAAGCCGCCGGCCTCCGCGATTGCGGCCTCGATGAGAAGCTGCTTCTCGAAGGCTTCGACTTCCCTCTCGCTGGGCGGTTTGGTGCTGGACTTGTAGTCCAGCACGGCACAGCCGCCACCCTCGAGCAGGTCGATCCGATCGGGCTTGGCCGCGACGGTGAAATCGACGGTTTGCAGCGAGACAGAGCCTGTCTTCTCGATCACGACCGGTGTGCCTACCTTCTGCCAGAGTGCCTCGAGCCGGATCAGATCAGGTGTGACGGCAGCCAGCTTGCCAAGCCATAGACGCTGCGTGGCGGGCCAGGGGGCGTGTGCCGTGATGATCTCTCGGGCGAGGTCGAGAAAGGCCACCGCCGTTTGCTCGGGCGGGCCAGCGAAAGGGAAGCGGCTGCGAAGCGCGTGCTCCATGACCGCATGCAGAACGGTGCCGCGGAGAGCGGCATCCGGCTGTGTCGACCGTGCGCCAAGACGCCTCAGGCGCAGCACGTGGCGGGCGTAGATGGCATAGGGGTCGCGGATGAGCGTCGCGATCGCCGTGACATAGAGCTTTCGCGGCCGCGCTGCGACAGGCGGTGCGGGGGCCGGCCGTGGCGCAGGCAGTGGTGAGATCGGTCGCGGGAGATGGTGCGACAGGGTCGTGCTGGCGGAAAGAAGGTCGGCGCCACGCTTCTGCATGGTCGCGAGGGCGGTCTGACCTGCCGGGCCAAGGCCGGTAAGCAGGTTCGTCAACCGGTTCAGCCAGCGGGAGGGCACGGTTTCGGCATCCGCGCTTCGCACGGAGCGGCTCAACACCACCTCCGCGGCCCCCATCGCCTGCTGGAAGTCATGGGCCGCGAGACCGACGCGACGCTCGGGCAAGAGCATCCCGGCTTCGCGGCGCATGGCGCGGTTCATCCAGGGGTCATGCGGCAGGCTCGCAGGCCATGTGCCTTCGTTCAGCCCGGCCAACACACAGAGATCGACCACGCGCGTGCGCGCTTCGATGGTGCCCCAGATCGAGACCAAGGGGTGGACCACGGGGGCTTCGCGCACCTCCTTCTCGGCGAGAAAGTGGCGTATCAGAGCGAGATAGTCTCGATTTCCGAACGTCCCGGCATAGGGTGCCGCCTCGCGCAACTCGGCGATGGCAGCCGACGCGGTCTCGCCGGGTTCCTTCTGCCACAGCCCGCCGGAGCCGGCTTGGCCCGGGCCGGCGGCCAGGGCCTCTGCGAGGGCAAGATGGGCAGACAGGCGGTCTTCCAGTCCCTGGGCGGTGACGGACGCAGGGGACAGCAGCAGGCTTGCTGCCCAGCTGGCCCAGGCCTGTGCCTCTTCCGCGGGTTCCTCTTTTCGGATCCACCCAGAGAGGCTTTCGGCCGTGACCCGGGCGATGCCCTCGCCGCGTGCCCAGGTCTCGAAACGGCCGGTGCAGAGGAGGTGGGTGCCGCGAACAGCCTCAGTGGAGGCCGTCAACGGATGTTTCAGGAGCGACAGGGCCGGCGCGAGCTCGAGCGGCTGGCCGAAGAGCGCGGCGGTTTCGATCAGGAACCGACCTGGCGCGCTCTGGTGCAGAGGCAGGCCGGCGGAGTCGTCAGGCGCGATGGCCCACCGTGCCAGCGCGGCCGAGACCTGGCGCGCGAGTGTTCTGTCGGGGGTCACCAGCGCGGCGGATTTTCCCGCTTCGACCGCCTCGCGCAGAGCGAGCGCGATGGCCGAAGCCTCGTGCCGGGGTGTCGGGGCCTCGATCAGTGTGATCGCACGTGTCGCAATTTCGAGATCGTCCAGCATCTCCGGTCCGTCGCGGCGCCATTGATCGGTGACGGGCGCGGGCCGCAGAGCGAGTGACACCAGCCGGTTGCGCGCCGGGTTGCAGGCCGGGCGTTCTGTCCAGGGCTGAAGGTCGCAAGGGGCCAGATCGAGCTCCGACAGCAAGGCGGCGAAGCGGTACTGCGGGTGGTCCTCCTCGGGCAGGCGATGCTCGCCCGTGGCGGAGGCGAGCAGGCCACCCCAGACATTGCCGGGCATCTCCGCATCGACGCCGGGGAGAATGACAGCACCTTGCGGCAATCGCGCGACGGCTTCCATCAGCAGGCGGGTCGTGCCGCGTGAGCCGGTGGACCCAGCGACGATGACCGGATCAACGGGTGGGGTCTGCTCCCACAGTGCCAGCAAGGCCCCGAGGGCGTCGCGGTTGAGCGCTGCCTGGCCGCGAAACGCGCCATGGTCCGGGTCGGACAGGATGGAGATCAGCTGCAGGCTTCGGGCCCAATGAGCGGAATGCTCGCCGACATCGAGCGATAAGAGGCTCGCCGGATCGATCCCTTCGTCGTGCATCTCCTCAAGCAGGGCGGCGAGGCTGGTGGCGAGGTCGAAGGCGGCGACCGGTGGGGCGAGGTCGGGCTGAAGTTCGATGAGGCGCGCGACGGCCTGGCGCAGTTGAAGCCGCATGCGAAGCGACGACGTGGCGGGCGCGAGGCGGATGAAACCTGGGTCGGAGGCGAGATCGGTGACGAGCCGGATCTTCGGCAAGAGCCGGGCGGGACCGTCGGCGAAGCGGTCGAGCAGGTGGCGGCGCATGCGGGTGGTGTTGACGAAGATGGTCACACGCGCCCAGGCATCGGGGCGCACGGAGGAAAGGCGGCGCTCCAGCCCGTGGAGCAGGGCTTTGCCGAAGTCCACACCGATGGGCGTATAAAACAGGCGCGGTTTGTCAGAGGGCTCAAACATGATGGGCCTCTGCCAGCATCGCCTCGGCCTCGGCGATACCTCCGGGATGGCCGACGTCGCACCAGCCACCAGGATGAACCACCCCGAAGAGCCGACCTGCGAGTTGCATCTCGTCCCATAGGCGGTTCAGCGAAAACACGGCATCGCGGATGGCGGCAAGACCCTCGGTCTTTATGATCTGGGTACCGGAATAGACGTAGCCCGGCCCGCGCGTCAGTCGGTGCTCGTCGTCCATCGAGAAATCGCCGGACCCTGCGTATCCCCGCGCCGACGCAGCCGGGACCAGCAGCAGAAGTGCGTCCATCCGCGCGGGCGCCCAGGCGGTCCGCAGGGTGTCGAGCGGGTTCGGGCCGGTCCAGACGGCATCGGAGTTGAGCGTGATCACGGGCCCGGGGCCCAGCACGGGCAGGGCATTGCGCAGGCCGCCACCGGTGTCGAGGATCTGCGGCTCGTGGATTACGTGGAGCGCGCGCCCGGCCAGATGCCGGGCGATCTGATCGCCGAGGTAATGCGTGTTCACCACCACCCGGGATGTGCCGGCGGTGAGGTCGAGAGCGTGGTCGAGCAGAGGTTTGCCCGACACCTCGATCAGCGGCTTGGGGCGACGCTCGGTGAGCGGCCGCATACGCGTGCCGAAGCCCGCGGCGAAGACCATGACGGCCTCCGGGCCCGTCATGCGGCCACCTTGCGGATGCGTTCGAGCCTGTCAGCCGTCGGCTCGGGCACGGCGTCCAGAACGGCGTCCCGTAGGATGGCGAGGGCCGGGTGGGCGAGGTCGGTCATCAGGAGCGACCAGACACGAGGCATCAGCGCGAGGTAGCCGGGTTTGCCCATGCGGGTGCAGAGCCTGGCGAAGATGCCGAGGATGCGGAGATTGCGCTGGGCACCTTGAACGGCGAGCGCCGTGATGAAGGCCTCTTCGGCGTGGCCGGTTGCGTCGAGGTAGTGGCGGATCGAGGCCTCCTTGACGGCATCGGGCACATCGCGGCGCACATCGCCCAGCAGCGACGCGAGATCGTAGGCAGGGTGACCGGCCAGAGCATCCTGAAAGTCGAGCAGGCCGATGCGAGCGGCACCTTTGCGATCTGGCAGCCACAGCAGGTTCTCGGCATGATAGTCACGATGGATCATCACCGTCGGGGCCATGTCAGTGGCAATCAGAGCCTCCTCCATCGCCGCTGTGAGGTGCAGCCAGCCGTCATGGGTGACGGGCACCCCGGCGGCCGGGGCGTAGAACTCGGCGGCGGGGCCGATGGCCAGGGCCATGTCGGCGGGGCCATAGGGCGCGAGATCGGTGGGGAGTGGCATGTCGTGGAGGGCGATGAGTACATCGGTTGCAGCCTGGTAGAGGGCCTTTTCCTGCTCCGGCTGTTCCGCCGCGAGGCGGGCGATGAGGTTGTCGCCCAGGTCTTCCATGAGCACGAGGCCCTCCGCGGGCGCTGCGGCGAGGATGCGCGGTGCGGAGAGGCCATGTGATGACAGGTGGCGGGCAATGGAGAGGAAGGGGTGCACGTCGCCGCCCGGATCCTTCATCAGCACCGCGCGCTCCGACCCGAGGCGCAGGCGCTCGTAGGCGCGGGAGGAGGCATCCCCCGCAAGGGCCCGGTGCTCGGCACCTGACCAGCCGGCAGCCGTGAGGAAGCCTTCAACCTCGTTCATTCCGTCGTCTCGAGGAGGGGTCCGAGGCGCCGTGCCCAGCGCGGAGAGCCGCTGATCCGAAGCGAGCGGGCGTCGGGTGTGTCGCCGTCGGAGAAATCGAGGTGCAAGGCCTCGGCGGGCGGGTCCGGCAGCCGGTCAGGCCATTCGACGAGGCAGATCGCGTCCTCGAAGGCGCCGGCAAGGCCGAGCTCTTCGACTTCGTCCGGGTCGGAGAGCCGGTAGAGGTCGGCGTGCCAGATGTCGCCATCCGGCAGCGGATAGGTCTGGACCAGGGTGAAGGTGGGCGATGGAACATCTTCGAGAGCGCCGACGCGCCGCATCCGCCAGCGGATCAGGGCACGGGCGAAATGGCTCTTCCCTGCGCCGACATGTCCTGAAAGCAGCACCACATCACCGGCGGCGAGCTCAGGGGCGAGGGCTTCGGCCAGTCGGGTGGTCTGCTCGGGAGAGTCCATGTGCAGCGAGAGGGGAAGGGAGGCATCGCGGGTCATCGCCGCCAGACTATCCGCCGCGCTGCGCAGGGCAAGGAAGAACGGCGTCAGGCGGTGAGTTGGGAGGCCTCGACATGAGCCGATGCGGTGGGGCCAGGGGCAGCGAGGGCGAAGCCCACAAGTGCCGCCCCTCCTGCGACCGGAGCGAAGCGGCAGCGCATGCGGCCCCGCTCCGGACAGTCCAGGGAGACGCTCCATTGCCGGCGGTCGTCATGGCTCGACAGAAACCGTTCGGCCCGGCTCCAGAGCGCCGTGTCATCCGACAGCACCGACCAGTCGCGCACGGCATCCTGTGCGGTGATGTCTGTGAGCGAGGTTGTCAGGTCGCAATTCCAGAGATCCTGATAGGCGCGGTTGCAGAGTACCATCGAACCGGTGTGCGCGAAGACGGCAATCGCCTCGTCGAGGCTGTCGACGACCGCCTGCCCCATCTCCAACTCCGATCTGAACCGGCGTGTAAGGGACATTTCGGCAGAGATATCCTCGAACAGGAAGGCAATTGCGCCATCCGGATGCGGCTGTCCCGTCACCCGGTAGGTCTGGCCGGTCGGCAATGACCAGATTTCCTGGTGCATCCCCTCGGAGGCGGCGGCCTCCAGCTGGGCGATGCTCTTGCGCCAGCTCTTGTAATCCTTGGGTTCCGGCATGCGCTGGGCTTCCCGAAGGTGATCGAGGAACGACACGAGCGTGGGGCGCGTGGAGAGGAAATGCGGCTCGAGTGCGGACAGATCGGTGAGCGCAGGGTTGAAGAGCGCAAGTTGGCGGTTTCGGTCGAAGACGGCGAGGCCGGTGGGGAGGTCGGCGAAGGTCTTTGTCAGGGTCTGCAGGAACTCGATGCGCGAGCGCTCGGCCTGTACCAGGCGGTCTGCGGGTGTGGCGAAGACGAGCACCTCGAGGCCGATGTCTCGTGTCGTACAATCATACCAGACCACCTGTTCGATGTAGGGGATGGTGAGAGAGACCCTGTGCACTGCCTCGGGCTCGCACCCGAAGAACGTGTAGGGGAAGGCACGCGGCAGCGGCCATACAAGCGTGGTCCGGTCGGGGTGCATCCGGTAGAGGATGTCGATGTACGCGCCGTTCGCCCAGGTCACCTGCCCGTCCTCATCCTCGCGCCAGGCAAGCAAGGGTGCGTCGTCGACCACCTTGCGCAGCACGTCGAGCTCTTCGGCCATCGCGGCGACGGAAAACCCGTCATACTCCGCCGGCTCGATCTCTTCGTCCTGATGGAGGCAGAACCGGGCCAGCCCGCTCTTCCACTCGGCTTCCAGCCGTGCGGTACCGTCACGCGCGCGCAGCTCGATCACGCCGACGTCCGCCAGCTTGGCGGCACGGGCGCCGATGTCGGGAAAGCTGCTGGCGAGAAGGGCGAGAAAGCGGGGCCAGGGCGGGAGTGTCTCGGGGCCGGAGGCGAGGAAGATGCGCGCCTCCTCGGTGGCATCGACCAGATCTTCATCCTCGAAGAGGAACGTCATTCCGCCAGAAGACTTGGACAAGCGGTCCCAGGTCACGCGCCGCTTGGGTTGCAGGTGGCCAACGGCCAGCAGGGCCACGACCGCCGTTCCGAATGAGGTGATCACCAGAACCAGCGCGAATGTCCATGACAATCCGCTCAACAATGCACCGTCTCCAAAAAACTCTGCCTGTCCCGGGACGAGTCAAAGGCGAAACTGGTTAATCAGCGGTTAATGCGGCGTGCCATTTTCGGAGGACGTGACGTCAATCGCCCCGATCATGCCTCCAGCGGCCTGTTGCTGCCCAGCGCGGCACGGGTCTCTTCGGCTTCGGCCACCAGCGCAGGACGGGGCCAGGTGACCTCGACGATCGCGCCGCCCCTGTCAGGCCGCTCGTCCGGCGCCAGGAAGGGGTCGGAGCCGTTGGCGAAGGTCAGCTCTGCCCCGATCCGCTCCAGCAGCGTCTTGGAGATGAAGAGGCCAAGGCCCATGCCCTCATACTCCGGCCGCTCGCGCCTTTCCTCCTGCCCGCGCCTGCGGCGCATGAACGGATCGCCGATGCGACCGATCAGGTGCGGCGGATATCCCTCGCCATCGTCGATGATGCGGACGGTTATGCGCTCGCCCGTCCAGCGCGCCTCGATCCAGACGTTGGCGGCGGCGAAGTCCACCGCGTTCTGGATCAGGTTCCGCATTCCATGAATCAGCTCGGAGCTTCGCCGCACCTGCGGCTGGCGCTCGTCTTCGTTGCCCGACCCCGGCTGCATGTCGAAGTGCAGGGCCTTTCCGCGATCCTGATGGGGTTCGGCGGCCTCTTCGAGCACCGCCCCCAAGGGTGCTGTCCTCATGTGCAGGTCGTCCTTTCCCGCACGACCCATCGAGCGCATGATCTCGCGGCAGCGGTCGGCCTGCTCCCCGATCAGCCGCGCGTCTTCCAGCAGGCTGTCCCTGTCGGCCTCACCCTGAAGCTCGTCGGCCATTTCCGAGCTGACGAGCTTGATCGTTGCGAGGGGAGTGCCGAGCTCGTGCGCCGCTGCCGCCACGACGCCGCCGAGGTCGGTGAGCTTCTGCTCGCGGGCGAGCGCGAGCTGTGTGGCCAGCAAGGCGTCGCCCATGTTGGCGATTTCGGTCGTGACGCGGCGGGCGTAGAGCGCGAGGAAGGAAACGCCGATCACTATCGCCGTCCAAGATCCGAAGAGGAAGATCGAAGGCACGCGCAGGACGAAACCCTGGACCGTGCGCAGTGGCAGGTAGGCAAAGGCAACGAAGGTGACGAGGGCGATGGCGGCCGCGCCGACAAAGAGCACGGCATTCAGCCCCAGCGCCGTTGCCGCGATGGTTACCGGGGTCAGCAACAGCAGGGCGAAAGGGTTGTGCAGCCCGCCGGTGAGATAGATCAGGAAAGCCAGCTGGCAGAGGTCGAAGATCAGCATCAGCATGGTCTCGGCCTCGTTCAGCCGCTTGTTGGCCGGGTAGATGAACATGGCGACGAGGTTGGCGATGACCGACATGCCGATGGCCAGCACACAGAGCCCGACCTCGAGACGCAGGCCGTACCAGAAGTGCGCGATGGCGATGGCGATGCTCTGCCCGGCGACCGCGACCCAACGCAACACGATGAGCGTGCGGAGCCGGATCCAGTTGGCACGGCGTGGCTGCTCGAAGAGCGTTTCGGAAAGGCCGGTCTCAGGCATGTGACTTGCGGCGGGCGCCTCTGGTGTGACAGTCGGACCCATTGTTACCCTGCGCCTGCGACGGCAGCAAAGGGCAACCAAGGGCGGGCCGGAAAGGGCGAGAGATGCAGACGAAGATCTGGGCGGGTGTGGCGGTTGCTGCGATTGCCGGAGTGATCGGCTTCACGGTCTGGAAAGTATTCGTGGCTACGCCCGACACCGCTTTCGCCGATTGCCCGGGCGGCGCGGTTGCGAGCGACATCGGCGGGCCCTTCGAGCTGCTGAACGCCGCGGGCGAGACGGTGACCGATGCGGATGTCATCACCGAGCCCTCGCTGATCTACTTCGGCTACACTTTCTGCCCCGACGTCTGCCCGCTCGACGTGGTGCGCAACGCGGAGGCCGTCGATATCCTTGCCGAGCGCGGATACTCGGTGACACCGGTCTTCATCAGCATTGATCCAAAGCGCGATACCCCTGAAGCCGTTGGGGATTTTGCTGCCAACGTCCATGACCGGATGATCGGCCTGACGGGCAGCGCGGAGCAGGTCGACGCGGCATCGAAGGCCTATCGCACCTATTACAAGTCGCACGAGGAGGACGACCCCGACTATTACACGGTCGACCATTCGACCTTCACCTATCTCACCTTTCCGGACATCGGATTTGCCGGGTTCTTCAAGCGCGAGTTGACCGGGGAGCAGGTGGCGGACCAGGTGCAGTGCTTCCTGGATGCCAAGTAAACCGTTGCGCGGAAAGGCTTGTCGCGGATTCGTGGCCCGTATAGCTTGACGCAACACAGGGACGACCAGCGGAGGGGAGCGCGTGGCCGAGCGTGATCTCAGCAAGGAGATCGGGGACGACAAATCCCTTCTGATCGTGGACGACGACGAGCCGTTTCTGCGCCGTCTTGCGCGTGCCATGGAGAAGCGCGGGTTCGAGCCGGAGATGGCCGGATCTGTCGCTGCGGGCAAGGCGATTGCCACGGCCCGGCCCCCGGCCTACGCGGTGATCGACCTGAGGCTGGAAGATGGAAACGGCCTAGATGTCGTTGAAACCATTCGGGAAAAGCGCCCCGATGCCAAGGTCGTCGTGCTCACCGGATACGGCGCTATTGCCACCGCGGTGGCGGCGGTGAAGATCGGGGCGACGGACTATCTGAGCAAGCCTGCGGATGCAAACGAGGTGACGGCGGCACTCCTGGCGACGGGAGACGAGCTGCCGCCTCCGCCGGAAAACCCGATGAGCGCGGACAGGGTGCGCTGGGAGCATATCCAGCGGGTCTACGAGCTGTGCGACCGCAACGTGAGCGAGACCGCACGCAGGCTTAACATGCACCGCCGGACCCTTCAGCGGATCCTCGCAAAACGCTCCCCGAAGTGAGAAATCGCATGGGCAACACCCCATGCACAACCCATGCACAACTGATGCACAGCCCATGCATACGAAATTCTGGCCTCTGGTGATTCTTCTCGCGGGCTGCACCACATCTGGTGAGGCGCCGCGCCCGATGGGCAAACCTCTCGGTTACGAATTGCGGTCGACCGGCGTTGGGGTTCCGGGCTCGCCGCAAGAGGTGAGCTTCGACCGGGTGCTGCCCGGAGCCGAGACCTCGCTCGCGAAGCTCGCCGGTCCGGTGACGGGCCGCGCAGCCTGCGGCCCGGGGGTGAGCCGGATCACCTTCGAGAGCGGGTTGCAGGCGACGTTCCGGGGCCGCGAGTTCAAGGGCTGGCGCGAGGGCGAGCGGGCGATGGGGGAAAGCTGCTAGGGTCTGAGCGACGGGGTGGTGGCAGATTGCCCACCCTACAGATCGTAGCGCTTGAGCACCTTGTCGACGACGGTGCCGTCTGCCATCACATAGCCCTCGATCCGGCCGTAATCCTCGAAGCCGCGGGACTGGTAATAGGCGAGGCCGCCCGCGTTATCGGCGCGGATGTTGGCCCTGATCCAGGTGTAACCGAGACGTTTTGCGGCCTCGCGGGTGGCCTCGAAGAGCTTTGAGCCGATGCCGAGCCCGGTCTTGCCCCGGCGGGCGAAGGTGGCGATCTCGGCGCAGGTGTCGGGCTCTTCCAACATCGGGTCGATCCACTGGAATCCGAGCAGCTCTCCCGCATCGTCCTCGGCCACATGCCAGGCGGCGCGGGGGGAGACGTTCAGCCATGCAATGATGTCGTCGCGGGTCACTTGGCCGGTGATTGCGGTGGTGCCGCCGGCGTCGACAATCTCCTGAAGAAGTTCGGCAATGGCGCGGGCATCGGCGGGGCCGGCGGGGCGGACGTGGATCATGAGCGGGCCTCGGCGCGGTTTGTGATCACATGCAGGACGGCGTGGTGCATGTCGTTCAGAAAGAGCCGGCCCCAGGGTTTGAGGTAGGCGTTGATCGGTGTGTCGAGCTGGTAGGTGGTGGTGAGCGTCACGCGGGTGCGGGCGGGGCCGAGAGGCTCGAAGATGTACCGGCCCTCGAGCATGACTACCTCGGGGCCGGTGGGGGCGATGCGCGGATCAAGTGCCTTCAGCAATCCAGGATCGGGGAAGGCGAAGCGCCAGGCGAGGTCGGGGCCGGGCAGGAGGTGCTCTTCGAAGCGCACGCCCTTGGTCCAGACCGCATGGCGCACCCTGCCTTCGGTCCGGGCTGAGAGGGGGCGCGGGGCGCGGAGAAGGTTGTGAGTGATGGTCCACGGGCGCTCGGTTTCGGCAATGTCAGAGACGTTTTCGGCCTCTGCGCGGATCACCTCGGCAGGTGCCTTGATGATGACAGATGTGGAAACGGAGACGCGCTCGGCCCTCTCGGGAACCGGCAGCTCAACGAAGGGCAACGCGAGGGGCAGGGCCAGGAGCGCCAGGCAAAGTTGGGAGTTGCGCTCGAAGCGGGCAAGCAACAGCCGGGTGAGCCAGATGCCGAGGGCGGTTTCTGCGATGATGATCGGCAGGATGATGGCGACACAGATCACCGTTTCCATCCAGAGAAGCACAAGGGCGATCGCCACCACCAGCAGCGCGAGTGTGCTGCGCCACATGACGGTGGCGAACGGGTGCTGCCGGCGCCAGTCGAAGGCCAGCTGGCCGGCGAACCCCAGGCCGATGCCAAGCCAAAGCGCCGCGACCAATGCGGAGACGCCCGAGGCCGCCGACTCTACACCGAAAGCCCGGAACAGGATTGGAAACTGGAACAGCAGGGCGTAGGCGCCGAGGGCGTAGCAGGCGAACAGCAGGGCCCGCAGCGCCGCCGGAGCCATCAGAGGGCATCCATCAGGGCGGCGTGGCGGGCGGTGAAGTCGTTCCGCACATCGACAGGCGGGCGAAGGGTGATTTCCATGCCCTCGATCAGCGCGGGGGCGGGGACGCCAAAGAACTTGTTGGCCTCGGTCACGGTGAAGCCGGCGATGCGCGTCGCCTCGAGCCAGGCAGACACCCGGTCGGCCTTCTTGATCTGCTTCTTCACCTCGGCCGGGATCGCCGCGGGGAGGCCGAAGCGGATGTGGATCGCCGCCGTCAGCCGCTCATCCAGCGCGCCGTAGCCGGGCCCGACGGCGGCCTTCACTGGGGAGATCATGTCTCCGATCACGTATTCCGGGGCGTCGTGCAGCAGGGCGGCAAGCTGCCATCTCACCGGGGCATCCGGGTTCATCCGGGAGAACAGCGCCTCCACCAGCAGGGAGTGCTCGGCGACGGAATAGGCGTAGTCGCCATGGGTCTGGCCGTTCCAGCGGGCAACGAAGGCGAGGCCGTGGGCGATATCCTCGATCTCGATATCCACCGGCGTCGGGTCCAGCAGGTCGAGCCTGCGGCCCGAGAGCATGCGCTGCCACGCGCGGGGCGGTGCGGAGCGCCGTGTCATGGGATGTCGGCCTCTGCGAGGAA
>CAYVQK010000055.1:0-238 GCA_964454145.1 uncultured Oceanicola sp.
TATTCCGCACCATGAACTCCTTAAGGATGTCGTTCTGGATGGTGCCCGAGAGCAGCGCCCGGTCATGTCCCTGCTCCTCGCCCGTCACGATGAAGCTGGCGAGGATCGGAATGACCGCCCCGTTCATCGTCATCGAGACAGAGACCGTGTCGAGCGGGATCCCGTCGAAGAGGATCTTCATGTCCTCCACCGAGTCGATCGCCACCCCGGCCTTGCCCACGTCACCCTCCACCCGGGG
>CAYVQK010000055.1:248-19444 GCA_964454145.1 uncultured Oceanicola sp.
TGCCCCGCGTCCAGCGCCTTGCGGTAGAAGGCATTGCTTTCCTCGGCGGTCGAGAAGCCCGCATATTGCCGGATCGTCCAGGGGCGGCCCGCATACATCGTGGCTTTCGGCCCACGGGTAAACGGCGCCTGCCCGGGGATCGAGCCCATGTGCCCCAGCCCCTCCACATCCGCCTCGGTGTAGAGCGGCTTCACCCGGATTCCCTCCAGCGTCTCCCAGTCGAGGCTCTCCAGCGGCTTGCCCCGCATTTCCTTCTCGGCCAGCGCCTTCCACTCGTCGGTCTTGCTCATCGGAGCCTCCTTCTCAGGTCCGGTTCAATCCATGGGGCATCTCGTCCCCTTCGCAATCGGCGCCGCTGCGCCTATATCCTTGGCAACAGGAGGAATTCATGCGGCTTGCCCCCATCGCTCTCGCGCTCTCACTCGCCACGCCCCTCTGGGCGCAGGAGACAGGCCCTGCCGTCATCTCCGATGGCGCCGCAGAAGAGGCGGTGGAGGCCGAGGCCGCCGAAGCTGCCGGCACCGCCACCGAACTCGAGATCATCTCCGCCTCCGAGGTGACGCTGGCCGATTTCCTCTGGCTCCGCCGCCCCGTCGTCGTCTTTGCCGACACCCCCGCCGACCCGCGCTTCTCCGAACAGCTCGAGCTGCTCGCGGCCCGCCCGGGCGCGCTCGCCGAGCGCGACGTGGTGGTGATCACCGACACCGACCCTGCCGCGCAAAGCTCCGTGCGCACCCAGCTCCGCCCCCGCGGCTTCCAGCTCGTGCTCATCGGCAAGGACGGCGAGATCAAGCTGCGCAAGCCGCTTCCCTGGGACGTGCGCGAAATCACCCGCAGCATCGACAAATGGCCGCTCCGGCGGGATGAATTGCGCCAGCGGTGAGCCGCGCGGCGCTTGAGAAACGCGGCCCAAGGCCCTATATTCAGGGCAGAAGCCGCGCCGCCCTCGGGCAGCGGCACCACACGCGGAGGAATGGATATGGGCAAACGCAGCGACATTCCCTTCACGCCGATCCCTGTGACGGGTCGGACGGGTCCTCAGCCGGGGTATTGAACTCCAGCCGCACCCGCTCGGCAGCCTCGCGCCCGCCCTTCCCGAAGGCGTCGATCACAGCATTCGCGTAGCGCCCGAAACTGAGCGCCTGCTTCTTCATCTCGATGTAATCCCGGTACATGGCGATCCGCCGCGCCTGCGCCATCGCCTTGAAGCTCTCGCCCCGCATGTCATCCACCAGAGCGGCGATGCTCTTGAGCTGGCTGTAATAGGCAACGATCGGGTCGATGGTCTGGCGTGGCAGAACGTGGATATCGGGCAGCAGCACGTCGAAGACCGTGTCGTTGTGCTCGCGCGGGATCAGCGGCACGAAGGCCTCGTCCGCCTCCATCCGCCCGACGATCCCCTTGGCGTAATCCTCGATCCGCGCCTCGTCCCAGAGATTGGCAAGGTTGTTGCCTATCTCGGCGTAGAGCGCCCGGTGCATGTCGCGCAGCTTTTCCTGCCGCAGCGCCGCCGCCTCCCGCCGGTTCAGCACGCCGTTGACGAACCAGCCCGCGCCGAGAAACAGCCCGGCGATCACCGCCTGCCAGATCCTTGGGTCGAGGGCGGCGAGCCAGTCCATCAGCCCTCGCCCGTCATCCGACCGTGGGTCGCCCAGCCGCCCAGCGCGAACAGCAGGAACAGCATCATCACCAGCGTCTGCGGCGGATTGAACACGCCCAGCGCCATGATCCCCGCCGCCATGATGAGCAGGCCAACCACGGCGGCCACGCCCAGCGCCCACCAGCGCAGGTCGGGGGTGATCGGCAGCATCCGCGTCACCACCAGGGTCCAGACGACAAAGCCCGCGATCCCCGCGAGGAAGGCCACCAGGGCCACCAGCCCCACGTTGGACCCCTCGCCCAGGATCGCGCCGCTGAACAGGTAGGTCAGCGCCCAGGCAGCGCCGACTCCCGCGACGAAGCCCAGCGCATGGGCCAGCAGTGCCTTCACGCCGGTGCTCATTCGAACTCCATGATCACGTCGTCCACCGCCAGGCTGTCCCCCGGCCCGGCGTTGATCTTCGCCACCGTTGCGGTCTTCTCGGCGCGCAGGATGTTCTCCATCTTCATCGCCTCCACCGTGCAGAGCGCCTGCCCTTCCTGCACCTCGTCGCCCTCGGCCACGTTGACCTTCACGATCAGGCCCGGCATCGGGCAGAGCAGCATCTTCGAGGTGTCGGGCGGCAGCCGCTCGGGCATCAGCGCCGCGAGTTCGGCCTGCCGCGGCGTCCACACCTTCACCGGCACATCCGCCCCGCGGAAGCGGATGCGGAAGCCGCTGGTCAGCTTGCCCACCTTCAGCACCATCAGGTCGCCGTCGATATGCACCCGCGCCAGCGTGTCGCCCGGCGTCCAGTCCGAGGCCACCCGGTGCACCGTGCCGTCCGAGAAGGCCACGGTGGAGCCGGCCCTGTCGGCGGCGATCTCCGTCACCAGCGTCTCGCCATCCACCGCAACAACCCACTCCGAGCCCACCAGGCGCTCGTGGTTGTCCATGCGCCCGCTCACCCGGCTGCGGCGGATCTCGGCCACGCGATACATCGCCGCCGCCGCCGCCGCGACCCGCCGCTTGTCGGCCGGGCTCAGGGTCACGCCCTGGAATCCCTCGGGGTATTCCTCGGCGATGAAGGCGGTGGTCATGTCACCGGCCACGAACTTCGGATGGTCCATCACCGCCGCGAGGAACGGAATGTTGTGCCCGATCCCCTCCAACTCGAACGAATCCAGCGCCACCCGCATCTCCTCGATCGCCTCCTCCCGGGTCGGCGCCCAGGTGCAGAGCTTGGCGATCATCGGGTCGTAATACATGCTGATCTCGCCGCCCTCGTAGACGCCGGTATCGTTGCGCACCGCGCGGTTGGTCTCGGCCACCTCCGCCGGCGGCCTGTAGGCCACGAGCCGGCCGATCGAGGGCAGGAAGTTGCGATAGGGATCCTCGGCATAGAGCCGGCTCTCCATCGCCCAGCCGTGCAGCTTCACGTCGTCCTGCGTCATGGTCAGCGGCTCGCCATTGGCGACCCGGATCATCTGCTCCACCAGGTCCACCCCGGTGATCAGCTCGGTGACCGGGTGTTCAACCTGAAGGCGAGTATTCATCTCGAGGAAATAGAAGTTCTTCGCCCCGTCCACGATGAACTCCACCGTGCCCGCAGAGGTGTAGCCAACCGCCTGCGCCAGCGCCACGGCCTGCTCGCCCATCGCCTTCCGGGTCTCGGCGTCGAGAAACGGGCTCGGCGCCTCCTCGATCACCTTCTGGTTCCGCCGCTGGATCGAGCATTCCCGCTCGCCGAGATAGATCCCGTTGCCATGGGCGTCGCAGAGCACCTGGATCTCGATGTGCCGCGGCTGGGTCACGAACTTCTCGATGAAGATCCGGTCATCGCCAAAGCTGCTCGCCGCCTCGTTCTTCGAGCTCTGGAAGCCCTCGCGCGCCTCCTCGTCGTTCCAGGCGATCCGCATCCCCTTGCCGCCGCCCCCGGCGGAGGCCTTGATCATCACGGGGTAGCCGATCTCGGTGCTGATCTTCACCGCCTCGTCCGCATCCTCGATCAGCCCCATGTAGCCGGGCACGGTGGAAACACCGGCCTCCTGCGCGATCTTCTTCGAGGTGATCTTGTCGCCCATCGCCTCGATCGCCCCCACGGGCGGGCCGATGAAGGCCACGTTCTCCGCCGCCAGCGCCTCGGCGAACTTCGGGTTCTCGCTGAGAAAACCGTATCCCGGATGCACCGCCTGCGCGCCGGTCTGGCGAATGGCCTCCATGATCCGGTCGATCACGATGTAGCTCTGGTTCGCCGGCGGCGGACCGATGTGCACCGCCTCGTCGGCCATCTCCACATGCAGCGCATTGCGGTCGGCGTCCGAATACACGGCCACCGTCCTGATCCCCATCTTCCGCGCCGTCTTGATGACCCGGCAGGCGATCTCGCCCCGGTTGGCGATCAGGATCTTGTCGAACATCGTGTCTGTCCCTCTTGGTCTTTGGCTCGGCCGAGCCCCGAAATGCAAAAGGCGCCCTCCGGGCTCATCGCCCGAAGAACGCCTTCGATGTCTCTCCTTGCGCCCCGCGGGGCGCAGCTCTCAGAGGTCGTCGGAAATCGCGCCGACACCCGCACCGACGGCCGCCCCGACCACCGGGCTGTTGCCCGTGGCCTCGGCAGCGACGGCACCGACCCCGGCGCCGACAGCGGCGCGCTCGAGATCGTTGTCGCAGGCCGCGACGAGCAGAAGTGCAGGGAGGGACGCGCCCAGGATGATCTTACGCATGTTTCTTTGCCTCTCGAAGGTTCGGCCCTGCCCGGTTGCGCGGTGCAGAGCGATTTCTGGTTCGAGAAAGAAACAGGTTGTCCGCCGGGCCGGTTCCATGGCCCGGCGGAAATCCGCTTTTCTCGCCGTGCCTTAGAAGGCGTCGGCGATGTCGTCCGAGAGGGCGCCCACGCCGGCGCCGACAGCGGCCCCGACGAGCGGGTCGTTGTCGGTCGCGCTTGCCGCGACGGCACCGATGCCGGCGCCGACGGCCGCACGCTGCACGTCGTTTTCAAGGCACCCGGAAAGGGCGAACACGAGAGGAAGGGCTGCAGCCCAGAAGAGTTTTTGCATGATGTACTGCCTCGAGTTTTATCGTTTATAGGCAGGCTTTTACCGCAAAACCCCGACTCCGGGAAGAAAAATCGGCACCAGGCCGCCGTCCCCGCCGTCGTGCCGGCGAGGATTCGCCACGCCGAAAAAGGGTGTGGTCTGACCCGCGAGGGGCCAGACCACATAGAAGGGGAAGGGTAACGGTTTTGACTTATATAGCCCGGCGCAAGCTTGCTGGAGAACGCCGAACCTGTAACGAGTTTTGCAACCATGACGGGCGCCGGCAAGTGCCCCGTGACGGCGTGCCGGATTTGAGCCGGTTCCCGCCGGAATCCCGAGGTGCTCGGCAAAATCACGCCCAATCCTCCTCGTCGTCGTCCTCGTCCCAACCGTCGTCCCAGGCCTCGTCGCCCGCGTCGAACACCTCGGGAAAGCTCGCCCGCGCACGGGCCTCGTCGATGCGCAGCAGCGCCTCGTAGCTGGTCGGATCGAAGGGCTCTTCCGCCGGCACCACCTCGCGGCCCAGAAGCCAGCTCAGGCGGCCCGCGTCAAGGTTGCCGCGCTCGAAGGGCTCGGTGCCGAAATGCGACCAGAGCGCCGCCATGAAGCCCGAATCGGCCCGGCGATCAGCGTGCTTGCGATCGGCAAAGCGCTGACGCGCCTTCAGCGGGGTGGCTCCCCCCTTGGCGGCACGGCGGATGGTGAATTGGAAGTCGGTTCCGGGGAGGCGGCCGGGAAAGCCGCGGTGCTTGATCATTCGCCACACTCCCGGTTGAGCGGGCGAAGGGTCGAGGCAGGCCCGAAGGCCTGCCCCGGTGTAGAATCAGTACTTCGAGTAGGTCGGCTCTTCGACCACGACTTCTTCCACGACAACTTCGTCCTGCTGAGCGCAGGCAGCCACGAAGGCCACGAGGCTGATGGCGAGAAGGGTTTTGATGCTCTTCGACATCTCTGTCTCCTAATAATCTGTGAGGTGCGCAGAAAGCGTTGACACTCCCCAGGTCCCTCATTCGAGTTCACAGCCAAATAGGTCTGGCCAAGCGTGAGGTTAATGCAATTACCCGAGGAAAAACAGGCCCATCCGCGCACTTGGATGCGCTGTGGCGGGATTGCATCAAACCCGCCCACGACTTCGTGAAAACCCCTTGTTTTACAGGGCTTAACCATGGTCATTCCCACTCGCATCCGGCTTCCGTGACAAGGTAGGAGGCAATAAATTGCGTGGCCTCCGGGTCGGGCTGGCCCCGTTCCACCACCCGGTCCATCAGGGTGATGACGATTTGGTCCACAGGTGATTCATGCGCGCGCGCCGTGGCAAGCGCCTGGCCGTTGCAGAGGGCGTCCATCTCCAGGGCCACGTCGTCATAGCCCAGCGTGCCGCCCTCGCGGGCGATCGCCGGCGCCAGGTAGCGCATCACCAGCCAGCGTTCCTCCGCGCCCTCCGTCTGGCCCGCGTGCACCTCTACGCGGGCGTCATGAAAGGTCACCCAGCCCTCGGGCAGGTCGGCAGCGGCAGCGGCAGCAGGGGTTGAGAGCGCGAGCATGAGGGCGAGAGTTGCTCCGCGCCGGGGCCTCCCCTCCCCGGCGCGGAGCGACCGGACGCGAACGTCCGGCTCGAGGCCGTGCGCCTTGGTCAGGCGACCGAAACGGCCAGATCCCGCTGATCCATCCACCGAGCGGCGGCGGACGATCTGCCTGTTCTGCCACGAAAAACCCATTCTGGCTATCCCCCTTGCCCCTCCCGGCGCACCAAGCGGCTTTCCGCTCAGAGCGGAATGTTGTCGTGCTTCTTCCACGGATTGCTCAGCTTCTTGTTCCGGAGCGAGGCGAAGGCCCGGGCCACCCGCTTGCGGGTCGAGCGCGGCTGGATCACCTCGTCGATGAAGCCCTTCTCGGCGGCCACGAAGGGGTTGGCGAAACGGTCTTCGTAGTCCTTCGTCCGCGCGGCGATCTTCTCGGCATCGCCGAGCTCGCTCCGATACAGGATTTCCGTTGCCCCCTTGGCGCCCATCACCGCGATCTCGGCCGTGGGCCAGGCATAGTTGAAGTCACCGCGCAGGTGCTTCGAGGCCATCACGTCATAAGCCCCGCCATAGGCCTTGCGGGTGATCACCGTCACCTTGGGCACCGTCGCCTCGCCATAGGCAAACAGCAGCTTCGCGCCGTGCTTGATGACGCCGCCATACTCCTGGCTGGTGCCCGGCAGGAAGCCCGGCACATCCACCAGCGTCAGGATCGGGATCTCGAAGGCATCGCAGAACCGCACGAAGCGCGCCGCCTTCCGGCTCGAATCGATGTCGAGGCAGCCCGCCAGAACCATCGGCTGATTCGCCACCACGCCCACCGTCTGGCCCTCCAGCCGGATGAAGCCGGTGATGATGTTCTTGGCGAAGTTCTCCTGGATCTCGTAGAAGTCGCCCTCGTCGGCGACCTTCACGATCAGCTCCTTCATGTCGTAGGGCGTGTTCGCGTTCTCCGGCACCAGCGTGTCGAGGCTCTTTTCCACCCGCGCCACATCGTCGAAGAAAGGCCGGACGGGAGGCTTCTCGCGGTTGTTCAGCGGCAGGAAGTCGACCAGTCGGCGCACCTCCGTCATCGCCTCCACGTCGTTCTCGAAGGCACCGTCGGCCACGCTCGACTTCTTCGTATGGGTCGAGGCGCCGCCCAGCTCTTCGGCCGTAACATGCTCATTCGTCACGGTTTTCACCACGTCGGGGCCGGTGACGAACATGTAGCTCGACTCCTTCACCATGAAGATGAAGTCGGTCATCGCCGGGCTGTAGACCGCCCCGCCCGCGCAGGGCCCCATGATGACGGAAATCTGCGGCACCACGCCTGAGGCCATGATGTTGCGCTGGAACACCTCGGCATAGCCCGCGAGGCTCGCCACCCCCTCCTGGATGCGCGCGCCGCCGGAGTCGTTCAGCCCGATCACCGGTGCCACGTTCTGCACCGCCATGTCCATGATCTTGCAGATCTTCTGCGCATGGGTCTCGCTGAGCGAGCCGCCGAAAACGGTGAAATCCTGGCTGAAGACATAGACCATCCGGCCATTGATGGTGCCCCAGCCCGTCACCACCCCGTCGCCCGCCGGGCGCTGGTCCTGCATCCCGAAATCGGTGCAGCGGTGGGCCACGAACATGTCGAACTCCTCGAACGAGCCTTCGTCGAGCAGCAGCTCGATCCGCTCACGCGCCGTCAGCTTGCCCTTGGCGTGCTGCGCCTCGATCCGCCGCACGCCACCCCCCGCCCGGGCCTCCGCGCGCCGCTCTTCGAGTTGCTCAAGAATGTCCTTCATGGCGGTCTCCCCGATGATTTTGCAGAGCTATAGGCTCTCACGCCCGGGCGACAAAGGGAAATTCGGAAAATTTGCAAAGCATTGGCAACAGGCTGTCAGCAAATCGCAAAGCTGCGAATTCATGTGAGGGCCGCACATTTTTCACGCTGCCATAGTAGACAAAGCAGTTCACCCCGCCTAATTCCGCGCAATGAGTTATGGAAGCAAGGTCCGCTTCGCCGACCGCAGCACCCCACCGCATGTCTTCACCCTCGTGCTCGTCGCCTCGATGACCGCGCTGACGATGAACGTGTTCCTGCCGTCCCTGCCTGCCATGGCCGCGCATTTCAACACCGAATACCGGGTGATCGGCCTCGCGGTGTCGCTCTTCCTCGCGGTCAACGCCGTGCTGCAGATCATCGTCGGCCCGCTGTCCGACTGGTTCGGGCGCCGGATCGTGCTGATCGTCTCCATCACCATCTTCCTCGCCGCCACCCTCGGCTGCATCTACGCGCCCACCATCGAGAGCTTCCTGTTCTTCCGCATGTGCCAGGCGGTGGTGGCCACCGGCATGGTGCTGTCGCGCGCCATCGTCCGTGACGTGGTCCCGATGAACCAGGCCGCCTCGATGATCGGCTATGTCACCATGGGCATGAGCCTGGTGCCGATGATCGCCCCCGCCATCGGCGGCAAGCTCGACGAGTGGTTCGGCTGGCAGGCCAACTTCTGGCTGATGTTCGGTTTCGGCATCGTGCTGCTGTCGCTCGTGCTCGCCGACCTGGGCGAAACCCTGCACACCCGCAAGGCCCGCTTCACCGAGCAGTTCACCGCCTACCCCACCCTGCTCACCTCCTACCGCTTCTGGGGCTACGCGCTGGCCTCCGCCTTCGCCTCGGGCGCCTTCTTCGCCTACCTCGGCGGCGCGCCCTTCCTGGCCACCGACTACTTCGGCCTGCCGCCCGCGACGATGGGCTTCTACTTCGGCTTCCCCGCCGTGGGCTACCTGCTCGGCAACGCCTTCTCCGGGCGCTTCTCCACCCGTTTCGGCATCAACCGGATGGTGCTCTGGGGCTGCATCCTCACCCTCGCGGGCGTGCTGCTGCACCTCGGCGTCTACCTCGCCGGCTTGCGCGACCCGTTCCTCTTCTTCGCCTTCTTCACCTTCGTGGGCATCGGCAACGGGCTGGTCATGCCCAACGGGGCCGCCGGCCTCGTCTCGGTGCGCCCCGATCTCGCCGGTTCCGCCTCGGGCCTCGGCGGCGCGATCCAGATCGCCGGCGGCGCCTCGCTCTCCGCACTGGCCGCCGCGATGCTGAGCGAGGGCTCCACGCCCCTGCCGCTCCTGCTGCTCATGGTCGCCACCGCAGTAGGCAGCCTCACCGCCATCACCGTGGTCCTGATGCGCGAGCGTCAGCTCGCCGGAACGCCCGGCGCCCTGAGCTGATTTGCAAAGGCTGGCGCGGCGGATGCGAATCTGCAAAATGGCGCCACCATGCCCACGCAAAAGCTCTATGCCGGCGCCAAGCTGCGGGAGATCCGCACGCGGCTGAACCTCACCCAGAAGGCCTTCGCGGCCAAGCTGGGGGTCTCGCTGCCCTATCTCAACCAGATGGAAAACAACAACCGCCCGGTCTCGGCCCGGGTGGTGCTGGCACTGGCACAGGAGTTCGGCCAGGACGTGACCGAGCTGAGTTCGGGCGACACCGAGCGCCTGGTGACCGACATGCGCGAGGCCTTCGCCGATCCGGTCTTCACCGACACGCCCCCCTTGGCCGACCTCCGCCTCACCGCCTCCAACGCCCCCGCCCTCGCCCGCGCCTTCCTCGAACTGCACCGCGCCCACCGCCAGGGCCAGGAGCGGCTCGCGCTGCTCGACGAGGCCATGGGCACGGGCGGCCCCGCGCCGATTTCTCCCTGGGAGGAGGTCCGCGACTTCTTCCACTATTGCGACAACTACCTCGACGCCATCGACCGCGCCGCCGAACGATACGCGGGCGACGGCACCAACCCCGACATCGCGCTGAAACAGCTCGAAGCCGCCGGCGTAACCCTCTCGCTCACCGATGAAACCGCGCTCCGCCGCTACGACGCCGAAACGAAGCGCCTGTCGCTCCCGGCCCGCGCCTCGGCGGCCACCCGACGCTTCCAGATCTTCCACCAGCTTGCACTCATCACGCAGAACGACCTGCTGGAGGCCACGCTCGACCTCGCCCGCTTCCAGACCGACGAGGCCCGCGCCATCGCCAAGATCGGGCTGGCCAACTACTTCGCCGGGGCCGCCCTGCTGCCCTACCGCGCCTTCCTCGAGGCCGCCCGCGACACCCGCCACGACCTCGAGCGCCTGTCAGACCGCTTCGGCGCCTCGATCGAGCAGGTCGCCCACCGGCTCTCCACCCTCCAGCGCCCCGGCGCCAAGGGCATCCCGTTCTTCTTCGTGCGGGTCGATCAGGCGGGCACCATCACCAAGCGGCACTCCGCCACCCGGCTGCAATTCGCCCGCTTCGGCGGCGCCTGCCCGCTCTGGAACGTCCACCGCGCCTTCGAGACGCCGGGCCGCTTCCTCCGCCAGCTCGCAGAAACGCCCGACGGCGTGCGCTACATCAGCCTCGCCTGCGACGTGTCCAAGCCCGGCGGCAGCTTCAACGCGCCGGTGCGGCGCTACGCCATCGCGCTGGGGTGCGAAGTCGCCCACGCGCCCCAGCTCGTCTATGCCGACGGGCTCGACACCAGCCAGCCGGCCGCCTTCGAGCCCATCGGCATCTCCTGCCGCATCTGCGAGCGGCAGGGCTGCCACCAGCGCTCCGTCCCGCCGCTGGAGCGCCGCCTGACGGTCGATTTCAACGCCCGCGGCCTCCTGCCCTACGAGATCGACACCGGCTGAGCGGTCACGCCACCGCGTTCAGCGCCACGGCCACCTGGTCCTTCAGGTGCAGCCGTTCCTTGCGCATCTCCACCATGTGGAAATCGTCGGTCGGCTCCACGTTGGTCTCGGCCCGGTGAATGGCGCGGTTCAGCTCGTGGTAACGGTCCACCATCTTGGCGAAATGCGCGTCCCGCTGCTTCAGCGCCGAGATCTCGGCCTCGCGGCCCGGAAACTCTTCAGCCAGTTCATGTGGGGTATTCTGCGACATCTGTCTCTCCTGTTTTTCCGTCCCCAGACTGCCGCCTCGCCCCCTGCCCCGCCTTGACATGGATCAGACAGAACTCTTGCGCTTTTCCCCGCCGTCACCTATCCCGCGCCGGAACTCAAAGAGACTGCACCAATGCCCCTTCTGGTGATGAAATTCGGCGGCACCTCCGTCGCCAACACCGACCGCATCCGCCGTGCCGCCAAGCGCGTCGGCCGCGAGGTTGCCAACGGCTATGACGTCATCGTCATCGTCTCGGCCATGTCGGGCGAAACCAACAAGCTCGTGGGCTATGTCGAGGAAACCTCGCAGCTCTACGATGCCCGCGAATATGATGCCGTGGTCAGCTCGGGCGAGCAGGTCACCGCCGGCCTCATGGCGCTCACCCTGCAGGAAATGGACGTGCCCGCGCGCAGCTGGCAGGGCTGGCAGGTGCCGCTGAAAACCACCAACGCCCACGCCGCCGCCCGCATCGTCGAGATCCCGACCGACAACATCATGGCCAAGTTCGGCGAGGGCATGAAGGTGGCCGTGGTCGCGGGCTTCCAGGGGCTAGCGCCCGATGGCCGCGTCACCACGCTCGGCCGCGGCGGCTCCGACACCACCGCCGTGGCCTTCGCCGCGGCCTTCGATGCCGAGCGCTGCGACATCTACACCGATGTCGATGGCGTCTACACCACCGACCCCCGCATCACCTCCAAGGCCCGCAAGCTCGAGAAGATCGCCTTCGAGGAGATGCTCGAGCTGGCCAGCCTCGGCGCCAAGGTGCTGCAAACCCGCTCCGTCGAGCTGGCGATGCGCTACAACGTGCGTCTGCGGGTGCTGTCGAGTTTCGAAGAACAATCCGATGAAGCGGGCACGCTGATCTGTGCCGAGGAGGATATCGTGGAAAGCAAAGCCGTGAACGGCGTGGCCGCAAGCCGCGAAGAAGCCAAGATGACCCTGATCTCCGTGGCCGACCGCCCCGGCATCGCCGCCGCCATCTTCGGCCCGCTCTCCGAGGCGGGCGTGAACGTCGACATGATCGTTCAGAACATTTCCGAAGAGGGTCGCACCGACATGACCTTCTCCTGCCCGATCAACCAGGTCGCCCGCGCCGAGAAGGCGCTGAACGACGTGAAGACGGCAGGCGGCCTGAACTTCCGCGAGATCGTGGCCGACACCAACGTCGCCAAGATCTCCGTGGTCGGCATCGGCATGCGCTCGCAGTCCGGCGTGGCCGCCAAGATGTTCAAGACGCTTTCCGACGAGGGCATCAACATCAAGGTCATCGCCACCTCCGAGATCAAGATCTCGGTGCTGATCGACCGCAAGTACACCGAACTCGCCGTCCAGGCCCTGCACGACGCCTTCGAGCTGGAAAAGGCCTGATCCTCCCGGGTGGGCAATCTGCCCACCCCCGGTCGACCGCGCCCTCACCGCGCCCAACCCGTTTCGCTGCACTGCCGCGTCAAAAGCCGTTTCGCAACCTGTGCGCGATGGTCTATACCCGGTCTTCGGAACGGCCACCCGCCGGTCCGGAAGTGATGGGGCAGAATGCCAGAGACAAATCAACAAGGCAGCCGCCGGCTGCTGAAGCGGCTGCGCGAAACCCTCTCCGGGGCCGGTGAAGGGCAGGAGCGGCTGGACAAGATCACCTCGCTCATCGCCTGCGAGATGAAGACGGATGTCTGTTCGATTTACCTCTTCCGCGACGCCGAAACGCTGGAGCTCTGCGCCACCGAGGGCCTGAAACCCGAGTCGGTCCACCAGACCCGGATGCGCCTCGGCGAGGGCCTCGTCGGCCGCGTGGCCCTGCGCACCACGCCGATCAACACCGCCAACGCCCCCGCCGAGCGCGGCTTCCGCTACATGCCGGAGACGGGCGAAGAGCGGTATTCCGCCTTCCTCGGCGTGCCGATCCAGCGGCTGGGCGAGCGTCTTGGCGTGCTCGTTGTCCAGAGCCGCGACGCCCGCGCCTATTCCGACGACGATGTCTACGGCCTCGAAGTGGTCGCCATGGTGCTGGCCGAGATGGCCGAGCTGGGCATCTTCCAGTCCTCCGCCGACGGCCTGCGCGCCCGCCACACCCACCCCGTCATGTTCCGCGGCGGCACCGGGCAGGAGGGGGCAGCCGAGGGCCGCGTCTACCTCCACGAGCCCCGCGTCGTCGTCACCAACCCCATTGCCGACGATGCCGACGCCGAGGTCGAGCGCCTGCGCGAAGCGGTCGACAGGCTGCGCTATTCCGTCGACGAGATGCTCTCCGCCGCGCCGCTCGGCGAAGGCGACCAGCGCCAGGTGCTCGAGGCCTACCGGATGTTCGCCAATTCCAAGGGCTGGCTCCGGCGGATGGAAGAAGACATCGGCCGCGGCCTCTCCGCCGAGGCGGCGGTGGAAAAGGAGCAATCCTCCGCCCGCGCCCGGATGGAGCAGGTGCCCGACGCCTACCTGCGCGAGCGGCTGCACGACCTCGATGACCTTTCCAACCGCCTGCTGCGCCTGCTCACCGGCCAGGGCCAGGACGACGGCTCCGAGATGCCCGCCAACCCGGTGCTGGTGGCGCGCAACATCGGCCCCGGCGAGCTGCTGGCCTATGGCCGCAAGCTGCGCGGCATCGTGCTGGAGGAGGGCTCGGTCGGCTCCCATGCCGCCATCGTCGCCCGCGCGCTGGCGATCCCCCTCGTGATCCACGCCAGCCGCATCACCACCGAGGCGCTGAACGGCGACACCATCCTGGTCGACGGCGACCAGGGCATCGTCCACCTGCGGCCCGAGGACACCGTGTCGAACGCCTTCCGCGACAAGATCGCGATGCGCGCCAAGGCGGTGGAGCGCTACGCCTCGATCCGCGACCTGCCCGCCACAGACAAGTCCGGCGCTACCGTCGCGCTGCACATGAACGCGGGCCTGATGGCCGACCTGCCCTCGCTGCCCTCCTCCGGGGCCGAGGGCGTGGGCCTCTTCCGCACCGAGCTGCAGTTCCTCGTCCGCAACCAGGTGCCCCGCCGCGGCGAACTGGCCGCGCTCTATTCCCGCGTGCTCGATGCCGCCCAGGGCAAGCGCGTGGCCTTCCGCACCCTCGACATCGGCTCCGACAAGGTGCTGCCCTACATGAAGCCGCAGGACGAGCCCAACCCGGCGATGGGCTGGCGCGCGATCCGCGTGGGGCTCGACAAGGCCGGGGTGATGCGGATGCAGCTCCAGGCGCTGATCCGCGCCTCCTGCGGCCGGCCGCTGTCGGTGATGTTCCCCTTCGTGGCCCAGCTCTCCGAGTTCACCGAGGCGCGCGACCACCTGATGCGCGAGCTCGACCGCGAAGACAGGCTCGGCCACACCCTGCCCGAGACGGTGGAGGTCGGCGCGATGCTCGAGACCCCCTCGCTCGCCTACGCGCCGCAGAAGTTCTTCGAGCTGGCCGATTTCATCTCCATCGGCGGCAACGACCTGAAGCAGTTCTTCTTCGCCGCAGACCGCGAGAACGAGCGGGTGCGCCACCGGTACGACTGCCTGAACGTCTCGTTCCTGTCGTTCCTCGAATGGATCGTGATGCGCTGCGACGCCACCGAAACCCCGGTCAGCTTCTGCGGCGAGGATGCCGGCCGCCCGCTCGAGGCCGCCTGCTTCGCCGCCATAGGCCTGCGCTCGCTCTCGATGCGCCCCGCCTCCATCGGCGCGGTGAAATCGCTCCTGCGCCGCATCAACCTCGCCGACCTCCGCAAGGAGATCGAGGCCGCCCGCACCGAAGGCATGCAATCCGTCCGCGCCCGCGTCGAGGCCTGGCTGCTCGACAACACCGACCCGGAGTGATCCGCCCGATCGGCGGGTTTTGACCCGCGCGGGCCCTCTGCCTCGGCAATCTCCTGCCGGAATGGGCCACTACGGAATAAGCCTCCCGTCCGACGGCTGGGTTTCGGACCGCACGCCTGCTACCGCGGGCCACGAGCAGATCCCAATCCGAGAAACGTACCCCGTGAAAAAACGCTCGCTCTCCGTCCTCGCAATCGCCGGCCTTGGTCTGGCCGCCGCCGCGGGCATGTTCCGTATCAACACGCATCCCGAGGAGTTCATCGACCTCGACGGCAACGGCTTCGTCTCTCCCCGCGAGGCCCTCAGGAGCCTCGAGCTCGGTCAACGCCCCACCGAGCACGACGGCCGACGCTGCACCGAGATCTTCGCGCTGGAAGACTCCGCAACGATCAGAACCGTCTGCGAGCTGGAACGCCCGAGCGGCTAGGCCCACTTCTCCACGTCGCCCGCGATGCCCTGCCAGTCACCAATGCCCAGCACCCGGTCGGGGTTGGTCGGCGGCGGCATCACCACGCCCCCGAGCTTCTCGAAGCCGAAGCGTCCGTAATAGGGCGCATCGCCCACCAGCATCACCCGGTCCCAGCCCAGCGCCCAGGCGCGCTCCAGGCTCTCGGTGATCAGCCACGCCGCAATTCCCTCGCCCTGCCGTGTCGGGTGCACCGCGACCGGCCCGAGCAGCAGCGCCGCCGCACCGCCCACCCGCACCGGCCAGTAGCGGATCGCCGCCGCGAGGATCCCGTCCCGGTCCCGCGCGATCAGGCAGAGCCCCGCCACCTTCTCCACCCCGTCCCTGAGCCGGTAGGAGCTCAGAGCCTCCCGTCCGGGGGCAAAACAGGTGTCATAGAGGGCTTCGACCTCCCAGCGGTCCTCCGCCCCCTCTTCGCTTATGACATATCCGATCACGCACAGCCCTTCCGCACTGGTCGCCCCCTACCATGCGCGCTACGTTCCCGCAAACGCCCCAAGGAGAGCGCATGTTCTACATCCCCGCAGACGGCCACGGCCTGCCGCACAACCCCTTCAACGCCATCGTCTCGCCCCGCCCGATCGGCTGGATCTCGTCACGCGGCGCCGAGGGGCACGACAACCTGGCGCCCTATTCCTTCTTCAACGCCGTGGCCTACGTGCCGCCGCAGGTGATGTTCTGTTCCACCGGCACCAAGGATTCCCTGATGAACATCCGCGAGACCGGCGTCTTCTGCGTGAACATCGTCGAATCCGACGCCCGCGACGTGATGAACGCCACCTCCAAGTCGCACCTGCCGAATGTCGACGAGTTCGAGACGGCCGGAATCGAGAAGGCGGAATGCGAGAGCATCGTCTGCCCCCGCGTCGCCGGCGCGCCGGCCAACCTCGAATGCCGGGTGGTGAAGCTCATCCAGCTCGAGGGCAAGGACAACCACATGGTGATCGGCGAGGTGACCGGCGTGCACATCCGCGACAACTGCCTGAAGGACGGCCGCTTCGACGTGACAACCTTCCAGCCCCTCTCCCGCCTCGGCTACCGCGACTATGCCGTGGTCGAGAACGTCTTCGAACTGGCGCGCCCCGACGACTGACGGTCCGCCTGACGCAACCGGGCACCCGAAGAGATCCGGGCCTCCGGCGGGAGTACTTCCAGCAAGAAAATGCAGAGAGGCATAGCCTGCTGCACCCCGAGGAGTCTCCAGAGACTCTGAGAGATCAGCGCGGAGCGGCTGACGCGCGAACCCCGCCGCCGGGACGGTCCAGGACCAGCGACGGCGGGGCATTTCCTTGCACGGTCATCGGCTCTCCAGCCTGTACCGTAGCCCCATCATGGCGCGTCAAGGTTAATGGCGCGTTACCGACGGCCCCATTTTCTTGCCGAAAATACTCCGGGGGGTGTGGGGGGCAGCGCCCCCCACTCCGACCTTCACGTCACCGCGCCCCGCTCGGCAAACCGCGCCTCCCGCCATTCCCCGCTCTCCAGCACCTCTGCCAGCGCCAGCACCGCCCGCGCCACCTCCTCGAAGCTCAGGTAGAGCGGCGCGAAGCCGAAGCGCAGCACGTCCGGCGCGCGGAAATCCCCGATCACTCCCCGCGCGATCAGCGCCTGCATCACCTCGTAGCCATGGGCATGCCGGAACGACACCTGGCTGCCCCGCCGCTCCGCCTCCCGCGGCGAGGCCAGCTCCAGCCCCGGGCACGTCGCCTCCACCCAGCCGATGAAGGCCTGGGTCATCGCCATGCTCTTCGCGCGCACCGCGGCAAGGCTCACCCCCTCCCAATCCTCCAGCGCCCCCGCCAGCGCCCGCATCGACAGCACAGGCTGGGTGCCAGCCAGGAAGGCCTTCACCCCCTCGGCCGGCGCATAGCCCGGCTCGAAGGCGAAGGGCCGGGCGTGGCCCCACCAGCCGCTCACCGGCTGGCGGATGCTCCCGTGGTGGCGCGCGGCGGCATGGACGAACCCCGGCGCTCCCGGCCCGCCGTTCAGGTACTTGTAGGTGCAGCCCACGGCAAAATCGGCGCCGTCCCGATCCAGCGCCACCTCCAGCGCGCCCGCCGAATGCGACAGATCCCACACAGCCAGCGCCCCCGCCGCATGGGCCGCTGCGGTGAGCCGCGCCATGTCACGCACCTCGCCCGTCCGGTAATCCACGTGGTTCACCAGCATCGCCGCCACCTCCGGCCACAGCGCCGCCTCCACCGGCCCCTCCGCCAGCACCAGCCGCGCCCCCGCCGCCGCGCAGACCCCCTCCGCGATGTAGAGATCGGTCGGAAAGCTCGAGGCTTCCGCCAGGATCACCCGCCGCCCTGGCCTCAGCGCAAGGCAGGCGTGCAGCACCTTGTAGAGGTTCACCGAGATCGTGTCGCAGCAGGCCACACAGCCCTCGCCCGCCCCGATCAGCCGCCCGATCCGGTCGCCCAGCGCCATCGGCATCTCGAACCAGCCGGCCGCGTTCCACGAGCGGATGAGCCCCTCGGCCCACTCCTCGCGCGCTGCCACGTCGAGCGCCGCCAGCGCCGCGCGGCTCGCGGGGCCGAGCGAGTTTCCATCGAGGTAGATCACCCCCTCGGGGATCACGTAGCGCGCCCGCCTTTCGGCGAGCGGGTCATCGGCGTCGAGTGCGCGGGCATCTGCAATCAGGTCCATCCGCGGAGCCTCGCACGGCGCCGCGCGGCCCGCCAGCCTAATGCGCCGCGCCGAAGAGCCCGGTCTGCACCCGGTAGTTCGCGGCCACCCCGTACTCCGGATCGTCCTCGCTGACATCCACGATCAGGCCCGTCTGGGTCAGCAGCCGCCGGCAGTCGCGGCTGAGGTGTCGCAGGTGCAGCTCCTTGCCCTCGTCCATGTATTTCTTCGCCATCTCCTCGATCGCCGACAGCGCCGTCTGGTCGGCCACCCGGCTCTCGGCAAAATCGACGATCACCAGCCCCGGGTCGCCCTTGGGGTTGAACAGCTCCAGAAACCCGTCTGCCGAGCCGAAGAACAGCGGCCCCACCACCTGGTACACCTTGGCGCCCTCCGGCGTGGTGTAGCTCTTCGCCGTGATCCGCTTCGCGTTCTGCCAGGCGTAGTGCAGCGCCGAGACGATCACCCCCACCACCACCGCTACAGCGAGGTCTTCCAGCACCGTCACCCCCGTCACGAGGAGGGTCACGAAGCTGGCGAAGCGGGTCGACACCCGCATGATCCGGAAGGTGTTCCAGGCGAAGGTGCCGATCACCACCATGAACATCACCCCCACCAGCGCCGCCAGCGGGATCTGCTCGATGAGCGGCGAGGCGAACAGGATGAACGACAGCAGGAACAGCGCCGCCGCGATCGCCGCCAGCCGCGTCCGCCCGCCGGATTTCACGTTGATCATGCTCTGCCCGATCATCGCGCAGCCGCCCATGCCGCCGAAGAAGCCGGTCACCGTGTTGGCCATGCCCTGCGCCACGCATTCCTTGCTGGCCCCGCCGCGCTGGTCGGTCATCTTGTTCACCAGGTTCAGCGTCAGCAGGCTCTCGATCAGCCCGATGGCCGCGAGGATCAGCGCGTAGGGGAAGATGATGTAGAGCGTTTCCAGGTTCAGCGGCGCCAGCGGCGTGCCGTACAAGCCCTCGCCCTCTCCGAAGGGCACGTGGAACGGCGGCAGCGTGCCCGCGATCGAGGCCATGTCCCCCACCCGCGGCACCGGGATGTCGAAGACGATCACAAGGATGGCGACGATCCCGATCCCCGCCAGCGGCGCCGGGATTGCGCGCGTGATCTTCGGCATCCCCCAGATGATCAGCATGGTGAGCGCCACGAGGCCGAGCATCAGCATCAGCGGCGTGCCCGTCAGCCACTCGCCGTCGCCGCCGGGCACCTTGAACTGCCCGAGCTGCGCCAGGAAGAGCACGATGGCGAGCCCGTTCAGGAAGCCCAGCATCACCGC
>CAYVQK010000056.1:0-19279 GCA_964454145.1 uncultured Oceanicola sp.
GCGGTCGGCCATCTTGGAGCGCCATGCGTTCGCGGTGTTTCTCGGCCGTATCGATGGCTTCAAGACGAACGAGGTGAACCGGCACGCCATCCACCTGCTGACCCTTCTGGCCCCGCGCCCTGGGGAACTGCGTTGGGCAAGATGGCAGGAATTCGACCTTGCCGCTGGAGTGTGGACCCTCCCGGCAGAACGGATGAAGATGCGGCTGCGACATCGAGCGCCGCTATCTCCTTCGGTCGTTTCTCGACTTGAGAGCTTGCGGCGGCTGACCGGCCACAGCCCTTATCTCCTCCCGTCGTCGCGATCCTGGAAGAAGCCAATCTCGGAAAACACCCTGAACACCGTTCTCAGGCGCAATGGCTACGGTCCTGACAGGGTAACGGCCCATGGATTTCGCTCTACATTCGCGACACTCAGCAACGAGAGCGGGTTGTGGCATCCGGATGCGATCGAGCGCGCACTCGCCCACGTCGAGCGCAGCGACGTCAGGCGTGCCTACGTGCGTGGAGAGTATTGGGATGAGCGTGTGCGGCTAGCCGAGTGGTGGTCTTCCGAAGTCGAGACCATGCGCAGGGAGGCGGGCTCAGGAAGATGATGCGCGTTCTGTAGACACGGCATCGCCGCGATCTCGATCTAAATTCCATTGGGCCCCGACGGTGTGCCTCCGGCCACCAACGTGTGCCGGGCCTGTGATTGGATCTCGTGAAGGCCCACGGATTTCTGCGAGGTTTCTTAGTTCAAGCCCGGTGTCTCGTTGCCGTTAGACCTTAGACTCGGCGCGCTTTGCGTCGATCTTTGCCCTTAATTGCGAGATAAGGTGACCATCTGTCCTGTGCTTTTCGCGCGCCTTTGCGCGATTGGATCAATCGCAGCAAGCCATTGTGGCTGCTTCTCAAAGGCGGGGAGAAAAGCAACCCTTGCATGGTGGTCGCTGCCGGAGCTGACGATGGCTACTTGGGACAAGGGGCTGACGGCGTAAACCGCCTTGGTTTGCTGCAAGAGCTCAACAACCTTGCGGCCCCATCGTGGCGATCAAAGTGTAGGCGGTTCCTTGGCTTCCACTCCCACAAGCGCCTCGTCGACCGTGCGCGTCATTGCGGCCAGCTGTGCCTCCCACAGGATGCGGAATTCCTCGGCGAATTCGACCAAACCCCCGGCGAAGGTGCGGATCGTGGTCATGTCCTCATCGGTGAAGAGCAGCGAGCGGCCGCGCAGCTTGGCCTCGTTCAGCTTGCGGGCGGTGTGGTTGATCGCGGCGCCTTCGATCGCGACCTGCGCGCCCCAAGCTTGCAGGAGTTCTAGCACCACCGGATCAACCGGGCGCAACAGGATGTCGGCCGCCCCCAGTAGGCGGCGCAGGGAGGCGGGTTGGTCAGTGATTCCGCGTCGTGCCAGTGCAGCCTCGAACCCCGCAAGCTGGAGAGCGCTCAGGCGCGTGCTGATTGTCGTTGTGGGGCCAGGGCGCACGCCTTGGGCACGGCTCAGCGTGTTGTAGATCGTCCGGGTCGAAACGTTGAAGCGGCGGGCCAGAACAGCGGCGGTGGTGCCCGCGGCGCGGGCCTCGATGATCTGGCGGCGTTCGTCGTCGGACAGTTTGCGGTGGTGGTGCATGTGAAGTTTACGTTCCTATTTCTTGCCAACTTCCTCCAAGCCACCCGCCTCCCAGCATCCGCGGAGGTGGGTCAGTGGCTTGGAGTCCGTTTCGGTGGGTGTGCTGGGCTGGATTGGGTGCAGGAGACGCGATGCGGGAAACGCGATGCGCGCTGCACGAGACAGGAAACGCGGCGCAATGGACGCGATGCGCCATGCGTCATGCGCGGCGCACGGGACGCGGGTCAGCACGCACACTCCGGAAAGCGCGATGCACGGTGCATCTTGCGCAGAAGGCAGCGCTCATCGCGCCAGCCCCACCGCGCGAAGCTGTCCGTCGGTCACTAGCCCCGCAGCCACCAGCGCCGTCACCTGCGAGGCGGTGATGTGCTTGCACATAGGGCTGCGGTCGCGGACCCATGTGGCCAGCCGGGCATGGTGATCGGCGGCCAGTGCTGTCCGCGCATGCCGCTCCTCTGCCATCGCCTCGAGGAACCTCTGCCACCGGCGCGCGGCGAACCAGTTGTCGGAGAAACAGACCTTGGACCGAGTAAAGCCAGCGCTCTCGGTCGCGTAGGCCTGCGTGGCGCGCAACAGGTCGTCCGGGTCGATCCCTTCGATCAGTGCCTCGGCAATTGCCTCGACACTCGCAGCCTTCCCGCGCTGCCGGTCCTTGGGGTAGGCAGCCCAGATCCTTTCAACTCTTTCATCCACCGCTGCCTCCGCGCGCTTGCGCGTAGGTGGTTTATGGATGGTTTTAGGGTGGTTTGGGGTCCACCCTGGACCCCGTACCCCGTCCACCCTGGACCCCCTACCGGGGTCACGCTGGACGGGGTCCACGGTGGACCCCGTCCCTTCGTCGGGTTCGGCGGAGCTTTCCAGCGCCATCACCCGGTCCAGCACGATCCGGTAGATCACGGTGAAACCGTTCTTGCAGGGCCGCCGTCCGGTCTCGACCAGGATGCCCTCTTTCAGGAAATCGGTGATGGTCCGCTTTACTGTGCTTTCGCCTAGCTCCGTGTGCCGCTGGATCGTGCCCTTGGAGCACCAGATGCCGGAGCCGTCGTCGCTCGCCTTGTCCGCCAGGAACATGATGATCTGCTTGCGCGCGGCGCTCCCGAAGATGCGGTCGGCGCAGAGATTGGCGATCTTCCAGCTCATGCGCAGGTCCCCGGACAAGGGGAGCGGCGGCGGGTCAAAGGCGGCGGATCAAACCGCTTGACAGAGTGGAGAACGAGGCAACACCATCCGCCCAATGCCTCTTTCCGGGCCCGCAAATGGTTTGACAATCGGCCGCTAAGTGGCTGATTTCCGGTGGTGGGTTTGACAGAAATTTCGCCCCTAACGGCCTGATTTCCCATCCACAATTTGGGATTGAAAATCCTCGTGTCGGTGGTTCGATTCCGCCCCCGGGCGCGACTGCTTGGGAGCGTCGGCGTGCGGTGGACTGCGAGGTTGGAGAGGGGAACAGTTTTCCGGCGCGTGTTGGCGCCTAGGGAGCGCAAATCGTCCTGTAACGGCACTGCAACCGCTTGCCTGCGGGCAATCCGCTGCGGAGATCTCAGGGGCCAAAGGGGGCGCCGAGAAACGGCGGGTCATTCTCGGCGCGGAGTGGGATGCGGCTGGGCCCGGTGACAGCGCAGAGGACGCCCTGGCCGGCGTGAGCACATCGGGCTTCCGGCACGTTCCGGCAGGCTTCCGGTCGATTTGCGCTGCGGGGGATACTGGCCGCCAGTTGGCAGGACGATCTGGCCGGGGCGGAAGGGGGGATTGCAAGCATGGCAACCCGGCCGGCATCGCGAGTGTCATGGGGCGCCGCCACACTCACCGGCCGTGACCGGGCTGTCGAAGAACCCGAGAGAGAGCGCCGATGGTGAACGTTCGGCGGGCAAGGCTCGCGAAGAACGTGCGGGTTGCCCGCCCACGTTTTCTGGCGCCCTGATATCGCTTGGAAAATGCGGCGCAGAAGCTCTGTGGGTCTTTTGCGGACGAGTTGGCGGGGGTGTGTCGGCATGGACGGCGTCCATTCGCAGGACAGGAACCTTGGTTGGGTCGAGACCCGTCCAGGCAAGGACCAGCCGCTTCTCACAAAGTTACCGGACCCCACCAGTTGAACGACCTCTTCGACTACACCGTCACGGTGCTGGCGCCCCGGGGGTCCCGATCCGATTGCCTGCTGGGCATCCATGTCACCGTCTTTTTCAATCTTCGACGAGATGCTTTCGGCCTGGTCCGGCACTGGCCCGACGACCCACAGTGTCGAGCCGAGCGCGCCTATCCCAAGCTCGGGCATACCGGGCAGTGTGGCCAAGGCGACCTTTCCCTTGCCCGCCGGATGATGGAGCGTCTTGGCATCTCCTTCCACTTCACCAACACGCTGGGCAATCACTGACTGGTGCTTACCGACGCTCACGAAACCCTGGCCGAACTGCCCGGCCCGAGCCGCGATTATCGTCCCGTGGGCGAGTTCTACCACAAGGGCGAGGCGGATTTCCGGGAGTGGCGCGCGGTCCGCGGCGTGACCACCGGCAAGATCAAACTGACCGATTACACCTTCAAGACCCCTTCGCTGGGCTGTGGGAGGCAGGCCGAGGGCCTTCGACCCTTGGGAGGGGACGACGGGGGCGATTTCGCGGGTGAGTGCCCATGATCAGGCAGGGGGATGGGCCTGCGGTTACGGGGGAAGGGGTTCAAGAATTGGCAACCTGCAATCTTGACAAAAACAATCGGGTTACCTAGGCATCGGGCAATCAGGTGCCAGCCCTTCCCTCGCCAGCCCACAGACCGATTCTGGAAGGGACCACCGTGACACCATTTCTGCATCTGCGCGCTGATCTTGACGCCGCTCCGGCCATCGCCTGGGCGATCGCGGTGGTGTGCCGCAGCAGGGGGCAACGGCCCGTGCCGGCAGGCTGACCGCGGCGAGGCCCTTCCGGGCCAGATCGGCGGGCGGCCGGGCCGCCCGCACCACCAATGACATTCCGAGAGGACCAGAGCCCCATGACCAAGATGTTGACCGCTGCCGAGATCCGCGCCGCGAAGGCCGAGAACGCCAAGATGCGCGACCGTGACCTTGCCGATCACCTCGGCATTTCCGAGGCGGCGCTGCTGGCAGCCCAAGTCGGCGCGGGGGTGACCCGCATCGCTGCCGATCCGGATGCTGTGATGGAGAAGCTGGGCAGGCTGGGCGAGGTGATGGCGCTCACCCGCAACGAGTCCTGCGTGCTGGAGCGGGTCGGCACCTTCGGCGAATACCACTCGGGCCAGCATGCCTCGATGGTGCTGGGAAAGGAGATCGACACGCGGATCTTCCCCAAGCACTGGAGCTTCGGCTTTGCGGTGGAGAAGGAGACAGAAAGCGGCCTGCGGCGCTCGCTCCAGTTCTTCGATGCCGCGGGGGATGCACTTCAGAAGATCCATCTGCGCGACACCTCCGACCATGCCGCCTGGGCGCCGCTGGTGGCTGAACTGGCGCTCGACGACCCGTCGGGCGAGATCGAGACCGCGCCGCGCCCGGCGACCGAAGGCGCGAAGATGAACGCCGACAAGCGCGAGATCCTGATGGAGGAATGGGGGCGGATGACCGACACTCACCAGTTCAACCGGCTTGTCAGCAAGCTAGGGATGAACCGGCTCGGGGCCTATCGCAGCGCCGATCCGCGCTGGGTGAGGGCGGTGGCGCCCGAGAGTGTTGCCGGGTTCCTCCAGGGGGTACGGGATGCGCGGCAGAAGGTGATCCTCTTCGTCGGCAACCGCGGCAACATCCAGATCCACTGGGGGCGGTTCGAGAACGTGAAGCCGATGGGGCCCTGGCTGAACGTGCTGGACGAGCGCTTCAACCTGCACCTGCGCGGCGACCACATCGCCGAGGTCTACGTGGTGGAGAAGCCCACCAAGCGCGGGCCTGCGATTTCGCTGGAGGCCTTCGACGCCGAGGGGATGCTGATCTTCCAGTGTTTCGGCCAGCGCGACGGGGATGATGACGACCTGGCCACCTGGCAGGGCATCCTGGCGGCATTGCCGGCCGCAGAGGGGGTGGTGGCATGAAGCGGGTCGCGCTGAGCCTCGCCACTCTGGCCGTTCCGGCGGCACTCTGGGCGCAGGGGCATCCGGAGGCCCGCGCCGTCGTGTCCATCGGCGGGTCGGTGACGGAGATCGTTGCCGCCCTTGGCCAGGGGGAGCGGCTAGTGGCGCGGGACACCACCTCGCAGTTTCCGCCAGAGGTCGCGGAGCTGCCCGACGTGGGCTACATGCGCCAGCTTTCCGCCGAGGGTGTGCTCTCGGTGGGGCCCGATCTGATCCTCACGCTCGACAGCGCTGGCCCGGTGGAGGTGCTCGACCAGCTGCGCGCGGCCGCGGTGCCGATCGTGGAGGTGGAGACGGGCTTCACCCCTGAGGCGGTGGTGCGCTCCATCCGCACGGTGGGCGTGGCGCTGGGGGTCGAGACCGAGGCGGAGGCGCTGGCGGCGAAGACGGAAGCCGATTTCGCGGCCCTGGCCGGGGCCCGCGACAGCGCGGAGACCCCGGTGCGGGTGCTCTTCATCCTCTCCAACCAGGCCGGGCGGCTCAACGTGGCCGGGCGGGGCACCGGGGCCGACGGGATCATCGGCCTCGCAGGCGCCGAGAACGTGATGGCCGAGGCCTTCGAGGGCTACCGTATCCTCAACGACGAGGCGCTGATTGCCGCGGCGCCGGAGGTGGTACTGATGATGGAGCGGGAGGGCGACCACTCGGCCCGGGCCGAGGAGATCTTCGCCCTGCCGGCGCTGGCGAGCACGCCTGCGGGCGAGGCGAAGGCCTTCGTCACCATCGACCCGGCCGCGCTCGGGTTCGGCCCGCGCACCCCGGCTCTGGCGCAGAGCCTGCATGATGCGCTGCGCCAGGCGGCCGGCGGCGAGATGTAGGCTCGGGATGGTGGCGTTGGCGGAGACCGCGACACGCGCCCACCGCCCCGGCGACCGCCGGGCCAGGGCGCGGCTGCTGCGGGTGGCGCTGGCCGCCGGGCTCGGGCTGGTCATGCTCTTCAGCCTCGGCTGGGGCGCAGCGGGCGACACCGACGTGATCGGCGCGCTGCTGGCGCGTTTCGGCCTGGGCCAGGCGAGCCTGCGCGACATGACCATCGTCTGGGACATCCGCATGCCGCGGATGGCGACGGCGGCGCTGGTGGGGGCGGCGCTGGCCGTTGCGGGGTCGGTGATGCAGGGGCTCTTCCGCAATCCGCTGGCCGATCCGGGCCTGGTGGGCGTGAGTGCCGGGGCCGGGCTGGGCGCGGTTTCGGCCATCGTGCTGGGCGGGCTGCTGCCGGCCGCGGTGCGGGCCTTCGCCGGGCCCTGGCTGATCCCTTTCGCGGCCTTCCTCGGCGGCTGGGCCTCGGTGATCCTGCTCTACCGGATCGCCACGCGGGGCGGGCGCACATCGGTGGCCACCATGCTGCTGGCGGGCATCGCGCTGGGGGCGCTGACCGGGGCTGTCACCGGCTTCATCGTCTACCGGGCCACCGACGAGCAACTGCGCGACCTGACCTTCTGGGGCATGGGCTCGGTGGCTGGGGCGACCTGGGGCAAGCTGCTCTCGGCCGGGCCGATCATCGCCGCCGCCTTGCTGGCGGCGCCCTTCCTCGCCCGCGCGCTCGACGCGCTGGCGCTGGGCGAGCCGGTGGCGGCCCACATGGGGATCGACGTGCAGCGGCTGAAGCGCATCGCTGTGCTCACCGTGGCCGCCTCCGTGGGCGCCTCGGTGGCGATCACCGGGGGCATCGGCTTTGTCGGCATCGTCGTGCCGCACCTGCTGCGGCTGTTGCAGGGGCCGGAGCATCGCACGCTCCTGCCCAATGCGGCGCTGCTTGGCGCGGTGGTGCTGCTCCTGGCCGACATGCTGAGCCGCACGGTGGTGGCCCCGGCCGAACTGCCCATCGGGATCGTCACCGCCACCCTGGGCGGGCCGTTCTTTCTGTGGATCCTTCTGCGCTACCGCGCGCTGCTGGAGAGCTGAGGTGCTGGAGGCGAGGGGCATCACCGTCAGCTTCGGCAGGCGCCGGGTGCTCGACCGGGTGGACTTCCGCGCCGAGGCGGGGGCGCTGACGGCGATCGTGGGGCCGAACGGCTCGGGCAAGACCACGCTCCTGCGGGCCATCACCGGCGAGATCCCCGCGGGCGGGCAGATCATCCTGAACGGCGACGACATCACCCGGCTGTCGCCCATCGCGCTGGCGCGGTGCCGCGCGGTGCTGCCGCAGGCGGGAAAGGTGGCCTTCCCGTTCACGGTGCTGGAGCTGGTGCGGCTGGGGCTGACCGCCGGGGTCGCCGGACGCGAGACCGACCGGCTGCCGGATGCGGCGCTGGAGCGGGTGGGGCTTTCGGGCTATGGCGGGCGCTTCGTGCACGAGCTCTCGGGGGGCGAGCGGCAGCGCGCGCAACTGGCGCGGGTGCTGGTGCAGATCTGGGAGCCGGTGCTGGGCGGTGTGCCGCGCTGGCTCTTTCTCGACGAGCCGGTCTCCTCGCTCGACATCGGCCACCAGCTGATCGTGATGCAGATTGCGCAGGACTATGCCCGCGACGGCGGCGGCGTGGTGGCGGTGATGCATGATCTGAACCTCACCGCGATGTTCGCCGACCGGGTTGCGCTGCTGGCGGAGGGGCGTGCGCGCGCCGTGGGCGCGCCCGCCGAGGTGCTGACCGACACGGCGCTCTCGGCCTGTTACGGCTGCCCGCTGCGGATCAACACCCCGCCGCCCGCGGGCGGACCCTGGCTGCTGCCCCAGGCCACTGGTGCCTGAGCCGGGCCGGGGCAGGGGAGAGCAGGTTTGGCTTCAGGCGGGCGCGGCGGGCTGCTAGCGTCGGGGCCATGGGACTGAATCTGCTGATCCGCGGCCTGGCCGCACTCGCTGTGGTGTTGGGGCTGTCGGGCGGCGCAGGCGCGCAGGGCTCGCTCTACGAGGAGCTGGGCGCGGCCTACGGGCAGATCGCGCAGGATGCCCCGGGCGCCGCCGCGCGGCTGGGCGGGCTGGTGACGCGCTATGACGCGGAAGGGGTGGACGACCCCTTTCTGCTTTCGGACATCTACCTGGCGCTGGTTCTGGCGCATCATGCGGCGGGGCAGGCGAGCGCGGCTCTGGCGCGGCTCGACGAGGCCAGCGGGCGGCAGCCGATGCTGACCAAGCGGATCCCGGAGATGGCCTATCTGCGCGGCGAGATCCTCGCGGGCTTCGGGCTGTTTCTGCAGGCGGGGGCGGCCTATTCGAACGCTGTCAGGTTCATGGAGATGGAGGGCTGGGCGGAGCGGTTCGACGAGGCAACGCGGGCGCGGGTGCGGCTGCTGGGGCTCCATGCGGAGGCAAGGTCGGCCTGGGTCGCGGATGAGGGCGCGCGGGTGGCGGAGGCGGAGGCGCTGCTGGGGCCGCTGGCGCCGGTGATCGGTCAGCCGGGCGGTGCGGTGCTGCCGGTGCTGCCCTTGCGGATGCGGGAGTATCGGGGCGAGGTATTGGCCGCGCGGGAGGGCTACCTTGCGCTGGCGGAGGGCAGCGAATTGCGGGCGGGGCTTCTGGCGCTGGCCGCCCTGGCCGACTGGCGGCTGGGGCGGAGAGACCTGGCGCGGCAGGAGGCGGAAGCGGCGCTGGCCGATGGCGGGCTGGGGCCGAACCGGCGGGCGCTGATGGAGGCGGTGAAGGTGCTCACCGTGGAGGGGGTGCCGGACATCGAGGCCATCGCGCCGCTGGTGCAGGGCTTCGCGCCGGAGCCGGGGGCGGATTACGTGCATGCCGACATGGTCGACCTGCTGGAGCTGATGACGATGCTACTGGAGGCCGTGGCGGCTGTGCCCGAGGGCGAGCGGCCCAGGGTGGCAGAGCTGCGCGTGCCGGAGCCGCTGCTGGATTTCGACACCATGGGGCAGGACGGCTATGGCCGCCGGCTGATTGCCGGGCTGCGGCTGGACCTGGCCCGGATGCTGGAGGCGGAGGGTGCGCGGGAGGCGGCGCGGGCGCATTACGATGCGGTGCGGCTGTTGCCGGATGCGACACTCGCAGAGCTGGCGGAGGGGCTGGGCGGGCTGTCGCGCGTTGGGCTCGCGCCGCCGCATGACGGGCCGGAGATGCTCTCTTCGCTCGCCTACAGCGCGGCGCAGGTGGCGCGGGGACAGGTGGAGGCGGTGCCGTCGCGTCTGGGGGCGGAGGCGCGGCGGCAGCTCGATGCCTATGCGGCGCTCTTCGAGGGCGGGGTCGATGCGATCTACGACCGGATGCAGGCCGACCCGCCGATGGGGCCAATGGGGGCGGCGCATGTGGAGGGGTTCGATCAGCGCGGACCCTACGTGTTCCCGTGGCGGGAAACCGACGGCTACGTGCCGCTGGAGGCGGGTGACTACTGGGTGGACCGGCTGGAAGAGGCCTTCGGGATGATGCAGTCGGCCCGGCAGAGTGCGGCGGGGCGGGCGATCGAGGCGATGACGGCGCGGCTGGCGGCGGGCGGTGGCGAGGTGGGGCGGCTTCTGCGGGAGCGGGACGCGGCATTGGCACGGCGCGAGGGGCTCGTGGCCCGGGGCCCGGCGGGCCAGGCGGATGTGGCTGCGCTGGATGCGGAACTGGATGCGATCGAGGCGGAACTGGCGGAGGCCGCGCCGGAGTGGCGGGCGAGTGCCGCGCCGAGGCCGTTGGGGCTGGAGGAGGCGCGCGACCTGCTGGGCGAGGGCGAGGCGCTGCTGGTGCAGTTGCAGACGGCGCGCGGGTTTCACGTGTTCATCGTGACGCCGGAGGCGGTGGTCTGGCAGCGGGTGGATGTGACCGATGCGGAGCTGGCGGAGGGGGTGCGCAAGCTGCGGCGCGCGCTCGATCCGAGCGGGCCGCAGCGGGCGGCGGTGGCGTTGAAGGCGGCGGAGGAGCCTGAGGCGTTCGACCTGGCGAAGGCCCATGCGCTGCATCGCGCGGCGCTGGGGGCTGCGGTGGGCTTCGTGCCGGAGGAGACGGTGATCTTCGCGGTGCCGGACGGGCCGTTTCAGGCCTTGCCGCTGGGGGTGCTGGTGGCCTCCGAGACGGCGGAGGGCGCGGCCTGGGGCGAGGTGGATTGGGCGATCCGGCATCATGCCTTTGCGACCCTGCCGCTGCCGTCCTCGCTGAGGGCGCTGAGGGCGGATGCGGGGCAGAGTACAGGGACCTTGCCCTTTCTCGGGATCGCGGATCCGGCCTTCGGGGAGGGGCAGGGCGGGCTGGAGTTGCCGCGGTTGCCCGAGACGGTGGAAGAGGTGGTGGCGCTGAATGGGGCCGTGGCGGGGGGGGCCGGGCAGATGGTGACCGGCGCGGCGGTGCAGGAGGCGGAGATCGGCACCGGCATCGCGCTGGGGGCGGCGCGGGTGCTGGTGTTTGCGACCCACGGGCTGCTGGGGGGCGAGGCGGCGGGGCTGGACGAGCCGGCGCTGGCGTTGGCGGCACCGGTCGCGGGCGGCGATGGGCTGCTCAGCGCCAGCGAGATCGCGGTGCTGGAGCTGGATGCGGACTGGGTGCTGCTCTCGGCCTGCAACACGGCGCTGGGGCCGGGGGGAGAGGGCGCGGAAGGGCTCTCGGGGCTTGCGCGGGCCTTCCTCTATGCCGGGGCGCGGCGGCTGCTGGTGAGCCATTGGGCGGTGGACTCGCTGGCGACGGTGGAGCTGACGACGGGCATGTTCGAGGCCATGGCGGAGGCCGGGCCGGGGCCTGCGGCGGGGGCGCGGGCGCTGCGGGCGACCATGCTGGAGATGATCGACCGACCGGACCGCGCGCGCTATGCCCATCCCGCGGCCTGGGGGCCCTTCGTGACCGTGGGGGGCTGAGCCCGGCAGGGGCGGCAGGACGCTGCCAAAGCGCACGGGAATCGCCTTGCAACCACGCCTCGAGCCACATACAAGGCGCCTGATTTATCCCCCCCTCGATCCCGAGGGGGTTGCGGTGCTTATACGAGCTAATACGAAGAAGGAAGCAGGAATGCAGGTCACCGAGACCCAGAACGAAGGCCTCAAGCGCGGCTACGAGATCACCATTCCGGCCAGCGAGCTGGACGAGAAGGTGAACGGCAAGCTCGAAGAAGCCCGGCCCTCCGTCGAGATGAAGGGCTTCCGCAAGGGCAAGGTGCCGATGGCGCTGCTGAAGAAGCAGTTCGGCCCGCGTCTTCTGGGCGAAGCCATGCAGGAAGCGATCGACGGCGCGATGGCCAAGCACTTCGAGGACAGCGGCGACCGTCCGGCGCTGCAGCCCGAGGTGAAGATGACCAACGAGGACTGGAGAGAGGGCGACGATGTTGTCGTGTCCATGTCCTACGAGGCGCTGCCGGAGATCCCCGAGGTGGACCTCAAGGCCGTGAAGATCGAGAAGCTCGTGGTGAAGGCCGACGACGCTGCGGTGACCGAGGCGCTGGAAGGGCTGGCCGAGCAGGCCAAGACCTTCGAGACCAAGAAGGGCGCGGCCAAGGACGGCGACCAGGTGGTGATGGATTTCGTCGGCAAGGTCGACGGCGAGGCCTTCGAGGGCGGCTCGGCGGAAGACTTTCCGCTGGTGCTGGGCTCGGGCCAGTTCATCCCCGGGTTCGAGGAGCAGCTCACCGGCGTGAAGGCCGGCGAGGAGAAGGCCGTGGAAGTGAGCTTCCCCGAGGAGTACCAGGCCAAGCACCTGGCCGGTAAGGCAGCGGTGTTCGACTGCACGATCAAGGAAGTGAAGAAGCCCGCGAAGGCGAAGCTCGATGACGAGTTGGCCAAGCAGTTCGGGGCCGAGAGCCTCGACGCGCTGAAGAGCCAGGTTTCGGAGCGGCTGGAAGCCGAGTATGCCGGTGCGTCGCGCGCGGTGATGAAGCGCCGCCTGCTCGACGAGCTGGACAAGCTGGTGGACTTCGACCTGCCGCCGTCGCTGCTCGACGCCGAGGCCGGGCAGATCGCCCACCAGCTGTGGCACGAGGACAACCCCGACGTTCATGGCCACGATCATCCCGAGATCGAGACCACTGACGAGCACAAGAAGCTGGCCGCCCGCCGTGTGCGCCTTGGCCTGCTGCTCGCCGAGATGGGCCGGAAGAACGAGATCGAGGTGACCGACGCCGAGATGACCCAGGCGATCATGGCGCAGGCGCGCCAGTACCCGGGCCAGGAGCGCGAGTTCTTCGAATTCGTGCGCAACAACGCCCAGGTGCAGCAGCAGATGCGCGCGCCGATCTTCGAGGACAAGGTTGTCGACTACATCTTCGAGCTTGCCGAGGTTTCGGAGAAGGAAGTTTCGAAGGACGAGCTGAAAGAGGCCGTGGACAAGCTCGAAGAAGAGTGAGTTCGGCTGGACTGAGATCAGCGAGGGCCGCCCGGTTGGGTGGCCCTTTTGCTTTGGGAGGGATGCGTGGGGTTCTTTGAGGATTTGACCGGTTTTGCCGAGGAGAGCCCGGCGCGGGTGCGGGCGAATATCGTGGTCGAGGATGGCGTGCTGCGCAGCCGGGTGAACGGGCGTGTCATGCGGCCGGGGATGCTGGAGCTGGTGAGCAGTGCCGGGCTGGGGCCGGTGCCGAAGCGGGGGAAGAGCCGGTTCGGGCAGGTGGTGGGCGATGCGGCGGCGCTGCACATGGCGCATCCGGGGGCGCTGTTCCAGGTCGCCTCGCAATTCAACCTGCTCGAGATGATCGGGCCGGATGTGACACCGGCGATGGGGATTTCGCGCTATGCCGGCGATCCGACGCAGGGGCCCGCCTGTGCGATCGCCTGTGCGGCCGGGACCATCTGGCGGAATTACTTCGTGGAGCATGATGGCGGGGTGGGCCAGTGCGACCGGCAAATCGACGGGCTGGCGGCTTTGGGGGCTGCGCTGGGAAACGAGGACGGGCGGCTCTGGGAGATGCGGAACGGCTATGCTCTGCCGCGACCCGGGGGGCTGGAGGAGGTGGCGGCGCGGCTTGAAGGCGCGACGGAGGCGTTTCGGGGGCTGTTGCAGGTGGGGGTGCAGCGCGGCACGGAGGTGACGTTGGAGGGCGGCGGGCATCTGGTGCATCAGATCTACTGCTCGGCGCTGCCGGTGGCCTACGGGCGCGGCGGGCCCTGGGAGCCATTCGCGCGGCTGGTGCTGGAGGAGGCCTACGAGATCACGCTGGGGGTTGCGGCGCGGCTCGGGGTGCCGGTGTTTCTGACGCTGCTGGGCGGCGGGGCCTTCGGCAACGAGAAACGGTGGATCCTGGAGGCGATGGGGCGGGCGTTCGGGCTCTACCGGGAGGCGGGGCTGGAGGTGCTCGTGGTGAGCCATCGGGCGCTAGACCCGGATGTGGCGGAGCTGCTGGCGCGCTTCGGGTGAGGCAGGCACTGGCGCGAATGCCCGTGCGGCGCTAGACCGGAGCAGCCCTGCGCGGTGAAGCGGGAGGGCGAGGAGTGCGTCGATGACCCGCGATTATTCGCAATTCCTGAACACGGGGGCCGTGGCGGCCGGCCCGCCGAAGTCGGTGCTTCAGGGGCTCGGCTGGCGGAACTTCTTTGCCCAGCAGACCGATGCGGACCAGATGGCCGAGGCGCCGCCGGTGCGGGTGACGCAGGTGCATCGGAACGGGCTGCACGTGGTGGGAGACGGGATCGACCTGCTGGTGCCGCCCGGGCCGGAGGCGACGGTGGGCGATTGGCTGCTGCTCGACCGGGAGACTCCCGCGCGGAGCCGGGTGCTGGAGCGGCAGAGCGTGATCAAGCGGCGGGCGGCGGGGCTGGAGCGGAACGTTCAGCTCATTGCGGCCAACCTCGATACGGCCTTCATCGTCACATCCTGCAATGCGGATTTCAACGTGGCGCGGCTGGAGCGCTACATCGCGCTGGCGCTGGAGGCGGAGGTGGCGCCGGTGATCCTGCTGACGAAGCCCGATCTTGCGGATGATGCGGAGCGCTATGCCGAGGAGGCGCGGGGCATTTCGGACCTCGTGCCGGTGGTGGTGCTGAATGCGAAGGGCGGCGCCGTTGCGGAGGCGCTGGCGGCCTGGTGCAAGCCGGGGCAGACGGTCGCGTTTCTCGGATCGTCGGGGGTGGGCAAGTCGACCCTGACCAATGCGCTCTCGCAGAGCGAGGACGTGGCGACGCAGGCGATCCGCGAGGATGACGCGAAGGGGCGGCACACGACGACGCGGCGGCAGTTGCACTTCGTGTCGGGCGGGTGCGCGGTGCTGGATACGCCGGGGATGCGGGAGTTGCAGCTGACTGATGCGGAGAGCGGGATCGGCGACCTGTTCGCCGATCTGCGCGACCTGGGCGAGCACTGCAAGTTCAGGAACTGCGCCCATGACACCGAGCCGGGCTGCGCAGTGACGGCCGCGCTGGAGCGGGGCGAGATCGACGAGGCGCGAATCAGGCGGTGGAAGAAGCTGGTGGCAGAAGAACGCTTCAACTCCGAGAGCCTGTCGGAGCGGCGGATGCGCGACAAGGCATTCGGGAAGATGGTGCGCAAGGTCGTCAAGGACAGCCGGAAGCGGCAGGAGTAGCGCCCCGCCCGGGTGAGCGGGGCGCCGGAGCAATCAGAGCGTGATGCGGAAGAGCGCGAAGCCGTCGGCGCCGTCGCCCGCAGGTTCGATTGTGACGCCCTCGACCGAGGCCGCATAATCGGCGGCCTTGGGGCCGGTCTCGAAGAGGACGGTGGTGCCTTCCATCGGGGCGAAGGTCCAGTTGGCATCGGCGGCGGGGGAGATCTCGCCCTGCTCGACGATGTAGCGCACGATCACGTCGCGGTTGGTGTCGGGGCCCTCGAAGATGATGGTGGAGCCGTCGGCGCCGGGGAACGTGCCGCCGCCCTCGGCCCGGTAGTTGTTGGTGGCGACGACGAATTTCTGTTCCGGGTCAATGGGTTCGCCGCTGAACTGGAGGTTGGTGATGCGGTTGGCATCGGGGTTGAGCGGCTCGCCCTTGGGGCCGTACTTCGACGGTTGCGACAGGTCGATCTGGTAGGTGACGCCGTCGATGATGTCGAAGTTGTAGCTGGGGAAGTCGGGGTTGAGCAGGATGGCATCCTGTGTGCCGGGTTCGACCTGGTTGAACATGCCGGCGGAGCGCTCGAGCCAGTCCTTCACCTGGGCGCCGGTGATCGCCACGGCGCGGACGGTGTTGGGGTAGAGGTAGAGGTCGGCCACGTTCTTGATGGCCACGGCGCCGGGGGCGACGTCGGTGTAATACTCCGGGCCACCACGACCGCCGGCCTTGAAGGGGGCGGCGGCGGAGAGGATGGGAAGGCCCTCCCACTCGGTGCCCTGCATCATCTGCTCGATGTACCAGGTCTGGGCGTTGCTCACGACCTGCACGGAGGGATCGTCGGCCACCAGGGCGAAGTAGCTGTGGAGCGGCACGGCGGTGGTGCCGACGGCGCGGCGGACGTATTCGAGCGTAGCCTCGTGCTCGGCCTTGACCGAGTCGAGCACGGCCGGGTCGTCTTCCACCAGCGCGGAGATCGAGCGGTCCTCGTTGCGTTTGGAGATCGGGCGGGCCTCGGCGGTGTGGCCGGTGACGCGCCAGGAGTTGCCGTCGCGCTCCAGCATCAGGTCGATCAGGCCGAGGTGGCTGCCCCAGAAGCCGCCCATGACAGCGGGCTTGCCGTGGATGGTGCCCGCGGCGGCATCGACGGCGGCGTAATCGGCGTAGGTGTCGGAGGGGAAGACCAGGTGGCTGTGGCCGGTCATAACGCAGTCGATCCCGTCGACAGCGGCGAGCGGGACGGAGGCGTTTTCCATCATCTCGGTCTCGTCGGCCGAGCCGATGCCGGAGTGGGAGAGGGCGATGACGATATCGGCCCCGGCCTCGCGCATCTCGGGCACGTACTTGCGGGCGGAGGCGACGATGTCGAGCGCCTCGACGTTGCCTTCGAGGTGCTTTCGATCCCAGTTCATGACCTGGGGCGGGACGAAGCCGATGATGCCGATGCGGATCGGGTGGGTCTCGCCGGCGCCGTCGGTCAGCTCGCGGTCGAGGATGACGTAGGGCTCGAGCAGGGGTTCGCCGCCGCCGGGCTTGGCGATGTTGGCGCAGACGACCGGGTAGCCGGCCCCGGCGAGGGACTTGAGGAGGAAGTCGAGGCCGTAGTTGAATTCGTGGTTGCCGAGTGTGGAGGCCTCGATGCCGACGGTGTTCATGGCGGTGATGACGGGGTGCTCGTCGCCCTCCTTCATGCCGCGCTCATAGGCGATGTAATCGCCCATCGGGTTGCCCTGGAGGAAGTCGCCGTTGTCGAGCAGCAGCGAGTTGGTGGCCTCGGCGCGGATCTCGTTCACGATGGAAGCGGTGCGCGACAGGCCGACGGTGTCGACGGGTTTGTCGGCGTAGTAATCGTAGGGGTAGACGTGGACGTGGAGGTCGGTGGTCTCCATCAGGCGCAAGTGGGCTTGCCCCGCCTGGGCGCGGGCGGAGAAGGGGTGCAGCAGGATGAAGCTGCCGGCGGCGGTGGAGGCCAGGAAGCTGCGGCGGTCGAGGGTGAAGGGCATGGGGGCGTCCTCTCTGTTGGGTGTTGCGCCCGGTTTGCCCGGGTCGTGTGAAACTTGCGTGTCAGCCGCGCAGGCCTGTTTCCTCGAGCAGGCCGAGGCGCTTCGCCTCGTAATAGTAGCCGCGGGCGTACCAGCCGATGGCGCTGTCGATATTGCCGCCGGAGACGATCCAGGCGCCTCTCAGGTACTTGCCGGCGTACTTCAGGTTGGTCTCGGCATCGAGCAGGTCGGAGGGCGCGCCGCGGAAACCCATGGTGCGGGCGGTCTGGGGGAGCACCTGCATCAGACCGTAGTAGGGGCCGTTGCGGGCACGGGGATTGTGGGTGCTTTCGCGGATGCAGACCCGGTGGATGAGCTCCGGCGGCATGTCGTGGATCACGGCATACTTGTTGATCAGCGCCCGGAGTTCGGGCGTTTCATTGGGGTAGAGCGGCGGGTTGAAGCGCCCGCGGCTTGGTTCTGGCCCATCGTCGGAACTGCCGCAGGCGGCCAGGGGCAGAAGGGCAAGGAGGGCGAGGGCGGTGCGTCGAGTCGTCATTGCAACAGCGTGGCGCAGTGTGTCGGACTTGGCGAGAGGCTCCGCTGCGACAAGGGGGAAATTTGCCGAGTTCTCCGGGCCCGACGCCCAAAAAACGCCCCAATTGGTATGCTGGGATAGGCCCTCAATCGAGTCGCACAGGTGGAGCAGGTGCATGGGGAAGCACGCAGAGGTTGAGAGGATCTACGAACGGGACAGCGACGCTGCCGGGCTTGCGGACTGGCTCTCGGGGCAGAGCCAGGCGGTCTGGGCGCATGTGATCCGGGGCCTGGAGGGGCAGGACAATACGCCGGAAGCGCGGGTTCTGGAATGGATGGTCGGGCGCAGGGAGCTGGACCGATCCAACGCGGTGCGGCTGTTCTGGAGCCTGTTCGACGCGGAGGTCTGGATGGGCACGCGGGAGGATGCGCGGCTGCTGGCGGCGATGGAGCGGCTGGTGGAGCGCTTTGGCGCCGGGTTCTACACGGTGCAGGCGCTTGAGATCACGCGAGCCGAGGCCTTCTGCTTCCGGCACCGGCTGCGGCGAATTCTGCGCGCCGCGCGGCTGGAGGGCTGGGGGGACGAAGAGGCAACCTTCGTGATCCCCGAAGCCTTCGTGCGGCCGATGCGGGGCCTGCCGGTGGAGGAACAGCCCGGGCTGCATCCGTCGCGGGTGCTGACCGGAGAGGCGCGGCGGGCCGCGGAGGCGCTCGGTGCGGGGCTGCTGGTGGCCGGGCGTGCCGTGATGGCCGCCCGCAGGCGGGAGGCGATGCACGGCTGGTTCAGGCTGCGGATGCTGCAATCGGCGGCGCTGGCGGGGATCGGTGCGGCGAGCCTCGGGGGCTGGATGTTTTTGCACCAGGACATGCGCCTGATGCTGGCGATGGTGGGATATTGACCGCGGTCAGTTTGGCTGGGGTCTGCACTTGTATGTGACCGTAGTCACCTTTTTGGGCCTCGCCCGCCGGTTGGAATGACAAAGGCCGCCCCGGATGGAGCGGCCTTCCTGTTTTCTTGCCTGTGAAAACTCAGTTGTTCTCGTCGTCGTCCGACTCTTCCACTGCCTGGGCAGCGGGGGAGGGCTCGTCGCCGAAATCTTCGTTGGCGGCCTGGCCGATGTCGTCGAAGAGCTCGGAGATCTCGAACTCGGCGGCGGCTTCCTCTTCGGCGGCCAGCTCCTGGATCGATTTGCCGGAAGCCTGAAGCTCGGCTTCCTCGGTCGAGCGGGCGACGTTGAGGGTGATGGTCACGTCCACTTCGGGGTGCAGGTTGACGTGCACTTCGTGGAGACCCAGTTCCTTGATCGGACGGGCGAGCGCGACCTGGCGCTTGTCGACCGAGAAGCCCTCGGCGGTGGCGGCGTCGGCGGCGTCACGGGGGGTGACGGAGCCGTAGAGCGCGCCGGCGTCGGAGGCCGAGCGAATCACGATGAAGGTCTGGCCTTCGAGCTTCTCGGCGAGAGCGTCGGCCTCTTTCTTGGTCTCGAGGTTGCGGGCCTCGAGCTGGGCCTTCTCGGTTTCGAAGCGGGCGATGTTGGCATCGTTCGCGCGCAGCGCCTTGCCTTGCGGCAGGAGGTAGTTGCGGGCGTAGCCTTCCTTGACGTTCACCACTTCGCCCATCTGGCCAAGCTTGGCGACGCGTTCCAGCAGGATGATTTGCATTGCTCTCTCTCCTTACTTCACGGCGTAGGGCAGAAGGGCGAGGAAGCGGGCGCGCTTGATGGCGCGGGCCAGTTCACGCTGCTTCT
>CAYVQK010000057.1:0-19118 GCA_964454145.1 uncultured Oceanicola sp.
CCCCGAGATCACGTCGAAATCGTAGCTCGGGAACTCGGGGTTCAGCAGCGGCTGGTCCTTCACCCCCGGCGCGAGCCGGTTGAACGCCCCGGCCGCCCGTTCCAGCCAATCGTGCAGTTGGGCCCCGGCCACGCGGATCGCACGGATGCTGTTCGGAAAGGGGTAGAGCGCCGACAGATCGCTGTATCTGAGGGGCCCGGCGGGGATGTCGGTGAAGTTCTCGGCGCCCGCCGGGCCACCTGCCTTGAATGGCGCGGCGGCGGAGAGCACTGGCAGGCCCGTGTCGTGCAGGGCCTGGCGGACATACCAGCGCTGGGCCGCATTGATGGCATGGATCACCGGGCAGGGGGCGGCGAAGCTGGTGAAACTGTGCAGGGCGATCTCGCTGCGGCCCACCGGGCGGCGGATCCAGGCGAGCGTGGCGGCATGGTCCTCGGCCACCGCGCAGGCCACCTCCGGGGCATCAGCAACGAGCGGTTCCAGCCGATGCGTGCCGCGCCGGGCAATGGGCCGCAGCTCCGCGCAGGCGTCGGCCACTCTCCAGGCGCCCGGACCACCCTCGAGCCAGAGGTCGATCACCCCGAGGTGGCTTCCCGCGATCCCCGGCATGACCACCGGCTTGCCGCAGACGCGCCCGGCCTCGGCCTCCACGCCAGGCACCCCGGCGAACTGCGTGCCGGGCAGCAGCCTGTGCAGGTGGCCAGCCACCAGCGCGTCGATTCCCGCAATGCCCGCCAGAGGCACCAGCGCGTTCTCCATGCCGGGCTCTTGCAGCCGGTCCGAGGGGCCGCAATGGGCGAGCGCCACCACCACGTCGGCACCCGCCGCGCGTATCTCGGGCACATGCGCCCGGGCCGTTTCGATCATGCAGCGCACCTCCATCCGGCCCTCGAGCCGCTCCCTGTCCCACCGGATCACCTGGGGCGGCAGCAGGCTGAGGATGCCGAGGCGCAAGGACTGCGGCACGCCCTGCTCATCGGCGATCTGGCGGTCGAGAATGGCCCAGGGCCGTGTATGGGGTAGGCGCACGTCGTTCAGCGGGGTTTCGCCGCGCCGTTGCACCGCATTGGCCGAGAGCACGGGGCAGGTCGCCCCAGCGAGCGCCGCTTGCAGAAACTCCAGACCGTAGTCGAACTCGTGATTGCCGAGGCCTATGGCATCGTAGCCCAACGCGTTCATCGCGGCGATCATCGGATGGGCCCGGCCCTCTGCCTGCTGCTCCTGGGCCACGTAATCGCCCATCGGCGAGCCTTGCAGGAAGTCGCCATTGTCCAGCAGCACCAGCCCCGGCACCTCGGCCCGGGCCTCCGCGATACGGCTGGCCACCCGCGACAGGCCGAGGCCGGTCGAGGGCGCATCGGCGTGGTAATCGTAGGCCAGCAAGTTCATGTGCAGATCGGAGGTCGCCGCGATGCGCAGATGCGGCCTGTTCGCCAGTCGGGCCATATCGGACCTGTCTTCAGCGGATGTCATGCGGATCGGTGGCAGGTTTTGGCGGGCGGAGGCACAGAGGATGCACGATCAGGTGGAATGTCAAACCGGAAATCAACCAAGGGCTGAGCTCGGCCCTGCCGGTTTGCGCCCTCGCCTCCGCCATGTCAGAACACGCACAGGGCAAGGGAGTGAAGCGGATGCGGCACGCGGAAGAGGTCACCTTCGGCGGGGGCGGGTTGGAGCGGCGGGCGGACCTGCGCGGCGATGCCGAGGCGCTGCGCGCACTGGCGGAGGGGCCGCAGGCGCGCCACCTGCCGATCTGGCGCGGCAAGCCGCTGATGCAGGGGCCGGAGGAGGCGCCCGCTCTGGCGCCGCAGCCCTTCGGCGCGGAGGTGTTGCGGGAGGCCGGGTTGACCGTGTTTCTCGGCGAGGCGCCCAATGGGGACGTCTGGTTCGGCCATGACATTTCCGCCTGGGAGCCCAACGAGATTCTCGAGGCGCCCGACAGCTTTCTCGACCGCTCCGAGCAGCTCTATCCCGGCATCGACGCTGCCCGCTTCATCGAACTGCGCGCCGCCATGGCCCGGCTCACCGCGCTCGAGGCCGAGATCGCGGCGGCCGCGCGGGCGATCACGGGCTGGCACAGTAGCCATGGTTTCTGCGCGAAGTGCGGCGCCCGCAGTGAGGTGGCCTGCGCCGGCTGGGAGCGGCGTTGCCCGTCCTGCGGCGCGCATCACTTTCCGCGCACCGACCCGGTGGTGATCATGCTCATCACCCATGGCAACTCGGTGCTCATGGGCCGCTCGCCCGGTTGGCCCGAGGGGATGTATTCGCTGCTCGCAGGCTTCATGGAGCCGGGCGAGACGGTTGAAGCCGCCGTGCGCCGCGAGGTGGCCGAGGAGGCGGGCATCCCGGTCGGGCCGGTGCGCTACCTCGCCTCCCAGCCCTGGCCCTTCCCCGCCTCGCTGATGATCGGCTGCCACGGCGAGGCGACGGGCACCGAGATCAGGCTCGATCCGAAAGAGCTGGAAGACGCCCGCTGGGTCACCCGTGAAGACATGCTCGACACTTTCGCGGGCCGGAACCCCGCCATGAAGCCCGCTCGGCGCGGGGCCATTGCCCAGTTCCTGCTGTCCAACTGGCTTGCGGACCGGCTGGATTGACGCGTAAGACTTCACGCGGGGCGTGCGGACGAAAAGGGCAGCGGCTGAATGAACTTCACCGGCAAGGAAGATATCGAGAAGCCCATTGACGAGGTCTTCGCCGCGGTGACGGACCATGATGCCTTCGAAAAACAGGTGATGCGGCGCGGCTACGAGATTTCGAGGACCGACACGCTCGCCAAGGCCGGCGCCGGAATGGCCTGGAAGATGCGGTTCCCCATCCGCGGCCAGATGCGTGATGTCACGGCGAAGGTTGCGGCCTTTGAGCCGCCGGAACAGGTGGCTTTCGGCATCACCATCGGTGGCCTCGACGCGGTGGTGAAGATCGACCTCATCGCCCTGTCGAAGATGCGCACCCGGATGAACCTCGATATCGAGCTGATGCCGCGCACGATCACGGCGCGCGTGCTGGTGCAGTCGCTGCGCTTGCGGCGGGCGAGCCTGACCCAGCAGCTCCGCCGGCGCATGGGAGATTTCGCCAAGCAGGTCGAGGCCCGGCCCTCCGCCACGGCCTAGGCTGCGGGTGTCGGCCCGGGCCACCGGTCAGGCGCCCTTCACCAACCGGTAGCCCACCGCCTCGGCGACATGGCTCTTGTGCACGCCCTCGCTGCCATCAAGGTCGGCGATGGTGCGGGCCACGCGCATCACCCGGTGATAGCCCCGCGCCGAAAGCCCGAACCGTTGGGCGACCTTCTGCAACAGCTCCATTCCGGGGTCGTCGGGCCTGGCGACCTCGTCCAGCACCTCGCCCTCGATATCGGCGTTGGTGGTGGCCTCCACGCCCAACGCCTCGAAGCGGGCCCGCTGCACCTGCCGGGCGGCGGCGACGCGCGCGGCGACCTCGGCCGAACCTTCCTCGGCCGGGGGCAGGTCGAGGTCGGTATAGGCCACGGGCGGCACTTCCAGCCGGATGTCGAACCGGTCGAGCAGCGGCCCCGAGATGCGACCGAGATAATCCTCGCCGCAGTTCGGCGCGCGGGAGCAGGCCCGGCCCGGGTCGGTCAGGTGGCCGCACTTGCAGGGGTTGGCCGCGGCCACCAGCATGAAGCGGCAGGGGTAGGCCACGTGGGCATTGGCCCGGCTTACCATGATCTCGCCGGTCTCGATCGGCTGGCGCAGGGTCTCAAGCACCGTGCGGGGAAACTCCGGAAACTCGTCCATGAACAGCACGCCGTTGTGCGCAAGCGAAACCTCCCCCGGCTTGGCCTGCCGCCCGCCGCCCACCACTGCGGCCATGGAGGCGGTGTGGTGTGGCGCGCGATAGGGTGCCTCGCGGCTGATCCCACCCTCCTTCAGCAGGCCGGCGAGGGAATGCACCGTTGACGTCGCCAGCGCCTCGCGCGGGGTGAGCGGCGGCAGGATGCCGGGGATACGCGCGGCCAGCATCGACTTTCCCGAGCCAGGCGGGCCGACCATGAGCAGGTGGTGCCGCCCGGCGGCGGCCACCTCCAGCGCCCTTTTCGCCCGCTCCTGCCCCTTCACGTCGCGCAGATCCTTGCCGGCGACGAGGCCCTGCACCTCGCCCGGTTGCGAGGGCTCGATCGGCGCCTCGCCGGTGTAGTGCCGGATCACGGCGCCGAGGCTCGCCGCCGCGATCACCTCCGCCGCGCCGACCCAGGCCGCCTCGGCGCCGCAGGCCCGCGGGCAGAGCAGTCGCCTCTCCTGCTCCGCGGCGGCCATGGCGGCAGGCAGGGCGCCGTTCACCGCCACCAGCTTCCCGTCGAGCGAGAGTTCGCCCAGTGCCACCACCTGCGCGATTTCCTCGCGCGGAAGGATCTCGATCGCCGCCAGCAGCGCCAGCGCGATCGGCAGGTCGAAGTGCGAGCCCTCCTTGGGCAGGTCGGCGGGAGAGAGGTTGACGGTGATCTTCTTCGAGGGCAGCGCGATGGACATGGCGCCTAGCGCCGCCCGCACCCGCTCGCGCGCCTCGCTCACCGCCTTGTCGGGCAGGCCGACGATGGCGAAGTTTGGCATGCCCGGAGAGACGGCGCATTGCACCTCCACGGGCCGCGCCTCGATGCCGTCGAAGGCCACCGTATAGGCCGCCGCCAGCATTCCTCCGCTCCCGTCCAGCATGATCCGAGTCCCCGGTCGTTACACCGTGGTTAACGCTAGAACGTGATGGTTAGGGATTGGTTAATGCCCCTCGAAGAGCGCCGCGAATTTCGGCCAGGCGAGCGGGTCCGCCACCGTCTTGTCGCGGCAGAACGGGTTGCAGAACCCCCAGACCTTGCCGCCGGCTTCCATGAAATCGGTCACGGGCCTGCCCGAATAGGGGCAGGTCTCGTTCACCGAAGGGCCTGCGTTCACCGCCCGTGCCTCGAGTGGTGTCGGGCCGGGCCACTCGCGTGTGGACAGATCCTTCGCATACCAGGGCAGTTCCTCGCCCCGCGCGAAGCCCATCGCGCGCCAGCGCCGGAAGGCCGGGTCGGCCAGGTGCGCCGCCACGTACTCCGTCGCCGCTTCCGAGACGGGCAGACCATAGGTCGCGATCCGTGCCGCCACGGGGGCAAAGAAGGCATCGGCCACGGAATAGGCGCCGCAGAGCCACGGCCCCTCGCCGCCCACCGTGCGGCGGGCATGATCCCAGATCACCTCGAGGCGCGCGAGGTCGGCCAACACCTCCTCGGAGGGCTCGAACCCCTCATAGGCCACCCGCAGCGCCATCGGGCAGGCCGACCGCAGGGCACCGAACCCGGCATGCATCTCGCTCGCCAGGGCCCGCGCCGTGGCCCGGGCGCGGCTTCCTTCCGGCCAGAGACCCGCCTCGGGAAACCGGCTCGCCAGTTCCTCGGCAATGGCAAGGCTCTCGCCCAGCACTGCGCCGTCGTCGAACACGACCGCCGGAACAGTACGAGCCGGTGCAATCTCGGCCAGCTGGTCGGCCACGTCACGGTTTGCGAAATCGACCCAGACGGTGCGCTGCGCCAGCCCGAATCTCTCGAACAGTAGCCAGCCCCGAAGGGACCACGAGGAGTAGGCGGGATCGCCAATGTAAAGTGTCTGTGTCATGGCTGTGACGCTACGCACAGACTTGACCCCGCGACCAACGCAATTTTGCGCAGAAGTCCATCAAGAATCTTGATGGAAACCCTCCCATGCATTTTTCACACTTTCTTTTGAACCGATCGGTTCTAATCTTCGTTTAGCATAAGACAAGGTGGGTCGATGCCCGGTCCGCCTTGCCCGCGAAAAGGAGCTCCCCCATGCCTTTGGACGGCGAAATAGATACTTCCATGTCCCGCCACGCGCGTCAGGCCGAACTGCTCGACGCCGAGACGGAACAACAGCTGGCCCGTGCCTGGCGCGACCACCGCGACGAGCAGGCGCTGCATCGGCTCATCTCTGCCTACATGCGCCTCGCGATCTCGATGGCCGCGAAATACAAGCGATACGGCGCGCCCATGAACGACCTCATACAGGAGGCGTCGCTGGGCCTGATGAAGGCCGCCGACAAGTTCGACCCCGAGCGTGGCGTGCGGTTCTCTACCTATGCCATGTGGTGGATCAAGGCCTCCGTGCAGGAGTTCGTGATGCGCAACTGGTCGATGGTGCGCACAGGCTCGACCTCCTCGCAGAAGTCGCTTTTCTTCAACATGCGCCGCGTCCAGGCCCAGCTCGAGCGTGAGGCCGCCGCCGCTGGCGAAACGCTCGACAGCCAGCAGCTGCGCCAGAAGATCGCCACCGAAGTGGGCGTGCCGCTGGCCGATGTCGAGATGATGGAGGGGCGCCTGTCGGGTTCCGACTTCTCGCTCAACGTGACGCAATCCACCGACGACGATGGTCGGCAGTGGATCGACGCGCTGGAAGACGAGGGCCCGCAGGCGGCCGAACAGGTTGAGGTGGAGCATGACAAGGCCCAGCTTCGTGACTGGCTCGCGGCTGCGATGGGCGCGCTGAACGAGCGCGAGCGCTTCATCATCAGGGAGCGCAGGCTCGCCCGGGAGAAACGCACGCTTGAGAGCCTCGGCGAAGAGCTCGGACTGTCCAAGGAGCGTGTCCGCCAGCTCGAGGCGGCGGCCTTCCAGAAGATGCGCCGCTCGCTCGAGCAGCAGTCGGACGAAGTGCTTGCGCTGATCTCCTGAGGTGGAAACGCCCTTTGCAGGGATAGATGGGGCCGCGGTGATCCGCGGCCCTTCCTTTTCTCTCTGGCGTGCGCCGCTTCGCCCGGCCTTCCGCGGCCTAGTCCGGCGGATCACACTATATCGCTCCGATGGCCCGCTGCCCGGCCTGATGGCAGAGCCCGCCGCCCTCGTCGTGCCGCTGATCTTCGTCTTCGACGGCGCCTTCGAGATCGGCATGGGCCGCGACCCGCGCAGAGCGGACCGGATCGCCAGCTTCATGGCAGGCCTCTCCCTCACCCCCGCGCGCATTGCCTCGCCTGAGGCGGTCCAGGTGCTCCAGATCGACCTAACGCCCTTGGGGGCCATGCGCGTCCTCGGTGCTGCGCTCGGCACGGCCGCCGAGGGCCTACACGCGCTGCCCGATTACGGCGACCGGGAGATCATCGAGCTGCATGCCCGCATGGGCGAAGTGTCGAAGTGGGACAGCCGCCTTGCTCTCGCCGAGGCGTTCCTCGCCCAACGCCTCGCCACCCCCATTCCGCTCGCGCTCACCCGCGCCTGGCAGCTGATCGAGGGCACGCAGGGCCGGGCGCCGATCGCCCGCATCGCCGACCATCTCGGAATGACTCGCCGTCACCTCGCCCGCCAGTTCCGCCCCTTCGGCCTCTCGCCCAAGGAGGCCGCCCGCGTTGCCCGTTTCACCGCCGCCTCCGCCCGGGCCGGCAGCGCCAATTGGGCCCAGATCGCCGCCGACGCGGGGTATGCCGACCAGGCCCACCTCACCCGAGAGTTCCGCGCGCTGTCCGGGATGACCCCGCAGGCCTTTCCCGCCTGACGTCCCATTTCTTCAAGACCAGTCGGCAGGCGCCATGGCACGCTCTCCCGAAAGGAGACACCCATGGACGCACCCCGCATCTACCCCACGTTCCGCTTCACTGACGCCGAGGCGATGCACCGCTGGTTCACCGACACCCTCGGCTTCATCACCCTCATGCGCCATCCCGAGACCGGCCCGATCGAACACGCCGAACTCGCCTTCGGCTCCTCCATCATCATGATCGGTCAGGTCCGCGACGATGCCTTTGGCGAGAAATCCCCACTTCCGGGAGGCTCCGTCACCTACATCGCCGTCGACGACCCCGACGGCCTCCATGCGCGGGTCTCGTCCGCCGGGACCGAGATCATCGAGCCCCCGACGGACCGAACGTATCCCTCCCGCGAATTCATCGCCCGCGACCCGGACGGAAACCTTTGGTGCTTCGGCACCTGGTATCCGAAAGCGCAATAGCTGCTTCTTCTTGCTCCGAGTATCCCGGTGCTGTGGGGTCAGCGCCCCCACCGGGGCACCGTTGCCGCCCGGGCCGCAGCGCCCTAGATCCATGTCATGATCATCCAAGCGCCAATCGCCACAGTCCGCCTCATAATCGCCGCCCTTGCCGTTTGGGCACCTCCGCTCCAGGCGCAGGACAGGTTTGACGCGTTCCTCGCTTCCGGCGCCGAGGTCTTCATCCTCGGCGAGATACACGACAACCCGGAACACCACGAACGCCAGGCCGAGATGATCGGGCGGATCGCCCCAAAAGCGGTGGTCTTCGAAATGCTGACGCCGGATCAGGCCGCCACCATCACCGCTGCCGGCAGGACGGACCCCGAGGCCATCGGTTGGGCCGAGAGCGGTTGGCCTGATTTCACGCTCTACGCGCCCGTCTTCGCGGCGACGGAGGGCTTGCGGCACTATGGCGCGATGCTGCCCCGCGATGTCGTCCGCCGTGCCTTCGCGGAATCGCCCGAGGCCCTCTACGCCGGGACACGAGAGGGCGACGGTCCCGCGCCCGACTTCGGACTCGCCGCGCCGCTGCCGGAAGACGAACAGGCCGCCCGCGAGGCCGAGCAGATGGCCGCCCATTGCAATGCCCTCCCGTCCGAGATCCTGCCCGGTTTCGTCGCTGCCCAACGGTTGCGCGACGCTGCTCTCGCCGGAGAAGTCCTCCGTGCTCTCGACGACAACGGTGGGCCGGTGGTGCTCGTCACTGGCAACGGCCACGCCCGGCGAGACTGGGGGGTGCCCGCGCTCTTGGCCCGTGCCGCGCCCGAAGTGAGGGTGGCCAGCCTCGGTCAGTTCGAGGAGGCCCTGCCGGAGGAGGCCACGCAGTACGACGCCACCGCCCTCTCACCCGCAGCGCCGCGCGAAGACCCGTGTCTCGCCTTCCGCAACTGAGCCCCTGGCGGATTGTGCGCTTTCCCCCGGGCGGGTAGGAATGCAGAGCGGAGGGCCAAACCCATGCTGTCAGGCAAGAAAATCCTACTCGTCATCGCGGGCGGCATCGCGGCCTTCAAGTCGCTCGACCTGATCCGCCGCCTGCGCGAACAGGGCGCCCATGTGACCCCGGTGCTGACCAGGGCCGCCGAGGAGTTCGTGACGCCTCTCTCGGTCTCGGCGCTGGCCGCCGAGAAGGTCTACCGCGAGCTCTTCGACCTCACCGACGAGCGCGAGATGGGCCACATCGAGCTGTCTCGCGCTGCCGACCTGGTGGTCGTCGCTCCCGCCACCGCCGATCTCCTCGCCAAGATGGCCCACGGCCACGCAAATGACCTCGCCTCGACCCTTCTGATGGCGACCGACAAACGTGTGCTCTGCGCACCCGCGATGAACGTGCGCATGTGGCTCCACCCGGCCAACCAGCGCAACGTGGCCCAGCTTCGCGCCGATGGCGTGATCTTCACCGGCCCCGCCGAGGGTGAGATGGCCTGTGGCGAGTACGGCCCCGGCCGCATGGCCGAGGTGCCAGAGATTGTTGCCGCCGTCGCCGAGGCGCTGGCCGATGGCCCGCTGAAGGGCAAGCACATCCTCGTCACCTCCGGCCCCACCCACGAGCCGATCGACCCGGTGCGCTACATCGCCAACCGCTCCTCCGGCGCGCAAGGCACCGCGCTGGCGCAAGCGCTCAGGGCCTTGGGCGCCCAGGTCACATTCGTCACCGGCCCCGCCTCCGTGCCGCCACCTGAGGGCGTGACGGTGGTGAAGGTCGAAACCGCCCGCCAGATGCGCGATGCCGTCCTCGCCGCGCTGCCCGCCGACGCTGCCGTCTTCGCTGCCGCCGTGGCCGACTGGCGGGTGACCTCGGAAAGCGGCTCGAAGATCAAGAAGGACGGAAGCGGCAGGATCGCGCCGCTCGAGTTCACCGAGAACCCCGACATCCTCGCCGAGATCTCGAAGTCCTCCGACCGCCCCAAGCTGGTGGTGGGGTTCGCCGCCGAGACCAATGACGTGCTCGCTCACGCCCAGGCCAAGCTCGCCCGCAAGGGATGCGACTGGATCGTGGCCAATGACGTTTCCCCCGAAACCGGCATCATGGGCGGCACCGAGAACGCGGTGACAATCATCACCGCCGCAGGCGCCGAAGCGCTGCCCCGCATGAGCAAGACCCAGGTCGCGCAGAACCTCGCGGCCCGTATCGCCGAGGCCTTCGCATGACCCCTGAGATCCGCTGCACGCGTGACGAGGGTGCCGACCCCTCCATCGCGCTTCCTTCCTATGAGACCTCCGGCGCCGCGGGGGCCGATGTGCGCGCCAACCTCCCCGAGGCGAGCCGCACCGAGGGCCTTACCCTCGCGCCGGGCGCCCGCGCCATCGTACCTTCCGGCCTGCGTGTCGAGATCCCGCAGGGCTACGAGATACAGGTCCGCCCCCGTTCCGGCCTTGCCGCAAAGCATGGCGTCACTCTCGTCAACACCCCAGGCACCATCGACAGTGATTATCGCGGGCCCCTCGGCATCCTCATGATCAACCTCGGTGCCGAGCCCTTCACGGTGGCCCATGGCGACCGCATCGCCCAACTCGTCGTGGCGCCGGTGGTGCAGGCCGACTTCACTACCACCGACAGCCTCTCGGATACGGCCCGGGGCGCGGGCGGCTTCGGCTCCACGGGCCGGGGCTGATGCTCCTCGTCTTCGCGGTCATGGCGCTGGCCTGGTGGGGCGGCGCGGCGCTGGGCGCAAGGCTCTGGCAACGGCAGCTCGCGCTGGTGGCGGTTCCCCTGCTTGCCCTGCTGGTCAACCTGGCGCTGCCGGAAGGCAACGCCCTGCGTGGCATCACCGGAGGCCGCTGGGAGCTCTGGTTCATCGTCCTGCTCTTCGGCGGCATCGGGGTGGGCTACAGCCTCCTGCTCAAGCTGCTGCGCCGCGAAGCGGGTAATATCGAAGCTTCGACCGCCCGTCGTGATGCTGAACGCGCGGCGCAAGCCACACCTGCAGACCCCTCCAAGCTCACCCCCGACGAGCTCGACCGCTATGCCCGCCACATCGTGCTGCGCGAGATCGGTGGGCCGGGGCAGAAGAAGCTGAAGGCGGCGCGGGTGCTGGTGATCGGGGCAGGGGGGCTCGGCTCGTCTGCGCTGCTCTATCTCGCCGCCGCCGGGGTGGGCCATGTGACGGTGCTCGATGACGACACGGTCGATGCCTCGAACCTCCAGCGCCAGGTCATTCACCGGACCGAGGGACAGGGCCGCAACAAGGCACAGAGCGCAGCGCAGGCCATGGCCGCGCTGAACCCTCATGTGAAGGTCAGGCCCCTCGCCGAGCGGCTGACGCCAGAGAACGGTCCGGCGCTCGCCGCACAGGCCGACATGATCCTCGACGGTACCGACAACTTCACCACCCGCTACCTTGCCAACGACCTTGCTGTAGCGGCAGGCATCCCGCTCATTTCCGGCGCTCTTTCGCAGTGGGAGGGCCAGCTTTCGGTCTTCGACCCGGCCCATGGCGCCCCCTGCTATCGCTGCATCTTCTCCGAGCCCCCGGCCCCCGGCCTCGCCCCCTCCTGCGCCGAGGCGGGCGTTATGGGCCCGCTGCCCGGTGTGGTGGGGGCGATGATGGCGGCCGAGGCGGTGAAGCTCATCACCGGTGCGGGCAGCCCGTTGCGCGGCGAGATGCTGATCTATGACGCGCTGTGGAGCGAAACCCGCAAGATCTCGCTCAAGCGCCGCCCCGACTGTCCCATCTGCGGCACCCGTGAAGCCGCCGCCCAGGGCGGATGAGCGCACCGCCCTTCGCCTTCCCGCTTCCCGCCCCTATGTTGCCTCCCAAAGGAGACCGCGTCATGACCAACCCGCTTCTCACCCCCTCCGAGCAGCCATTCGACCTGCCCGATTTCGCTGCCTTAACCGACGATCACTTTGCACCCGCTCTCGATGCCGCAGAGGCCGAGACCCGCGCGACCATCGCCGAGATCGAGGCCAACCCGGAGGCGCCCAGCTTCGAGAATACGATCGAGGCGCTGGAACTGGCCGACAAGCCGCTCGACGATGTGCTGGGGCCGTTCTTCCTTCTGGCCGCCGTCTCTTCCACGCCTGAGCGCGAAAAGCTGCAGCGCGCCTTCTCGCCCCGCCTCTCCGCGCTCCACTCCGACATCTCGCTGAGCACCGCGCTCTTCGATCGGATCAATACGCTCTGGGAAAACCGGGAGAGCCTGGGCCTGACCGACGAGCAGGCCCGCGTGCTCTACCTCTCCCACCGCAGCTTTCGCCGCTCCGGCGCCGGGCTGGATGATGCCGGTCGCGCGCGGCTGAAGGAGATCAACACCGCGCTGTCGGAGAAGAGCACTGCCTTCGGGCTCAACCTTCTGGCCGATGAGAGGGACTGGTTCATGCCGGTGGCCGACCTCACCGGCCTGCCCGACTTCCTGGTGAACGCGATGAAATCGGCCGCCGAGGAAAAAGGCAGCGACACCCCGGTTGTCACCCTCTCGCGTTCGCTTGTGGTGCCCTTTCTGCAGTTTTGTCCTAACCGCGATTACCGCCGCACGGCCTACGAGGCCTGGACTTCGCGCGGCGCAAATGGCGGCGGGACCGACAACCGGGCGTTGGCCGCCGAGATGCTCGCGCTGCGGGCCGAGCGTGCGAAACTTCTGGGTTACGAGAGCTTTGCCGATTACCGGCTCGAGACCGAGATGGCCAAGACGCCGGACTCGGTGCGCAACCTGCTGCAGGCCGTCTGGTCGCCCGCCCGCGCCAAGGCCGAGGCCGACGCCAAGGTGCTGCAGCGCCGCCTTCATGCCGACGGCTTCGAGGGCCCGCTCGAGCCCTGGGACTGGCACTTCTACTCCGAGGCCCGCCGCAAGGAAGAGCACGCGCTCGACGAGGCGGAGCTGAAGCCCTTCTTCCAGCTCGACCGGATGATCGAGGCCGCCTTCTCCTGCGCGCATCGCCTCTTCGGGCTGCAGTTCTCCACCCTGGACGTGCCGCTGCACCACGCCGACGCCCGCGCCTGGGAAGTCACGCGGAACGGAGAGCATCTTGCCGTCTTCATCGGCGATTATTTCGCCCGCGGCGGAAAGCGCTCCGGCGCCTGGTGCTCGGCGCTACGGTCGCAACACAAGCTCGATGGCGACATCCGCCCCCATGTCATCAACGTTTGCAACTTCGCCAAGCCGCCCGCAGGCAAGCCCGCGCTGCTCAGCTACGACGATGCGCGCACGCTCTTCCACGAGTTCGGCCACGCGCTGCACCAGATGCTGTCGGATGTAACCTACCCCTCGATTTCCGGCACCTCCGTCAGCCGCGATTTCGTCGAGCTGCCCTCGCAACTCTACGAGCACTGGCTCGAGGTGCCCGAGGTGCTGCAGGAGTTCGCCACCCACGCCGACAGCGGCAAACCGATGCCGGAAGACCTGCTCCAGCGCGTGCTCGACGCCGCCACCTACGACATGGGATTCCAGACCTGCGAGTTCATCGGCTCGGCGCTTGTCGACCTCGAATTCCACGCGGGCCAGCCCCCGGCCGACCCGATGCAGAAGCAGGCCGAGGTGCTGGAAGAGATCGGGATGCCGCGCGCCATCCGGATGCGACATGCCACGCCGCACTTCGCCCACATCTTCTCGGGCGGCTATGCTTCGGCCTACTACAGCTACATGTGGTCGGAGGTGATGGATGCCGATGCTTTCGCCGCCTTCGAGGAGGCCGGCGGGCCGTTCGATCCGGAGACGGCCAAGAGCCTCGAGGCCCATATCCTTTCCGCCGGCGGCACCAGGGAACCCGAGGCGCTCTACACTGCGTTCCGGGGTCGGCTGCCGGGGGTCGAGGCGCTGCTGAAGGGCCGGGGGCTCGACGACGTCGCCTGAGTTTCCACGGAGTTATCCACAGGGCCGTGCAGGGATCTTGCTCCTGTACGGCCCTTTACGCATGGGCAATGCGGGCAATGGCTCGCAGGCTGGGCGCAATAAAATAACTTGAAATCGGGAATTTGGCGGCTTGACCCGGTGATTTTCCCGGCACGACTCGACGGAGTCGGCGGGCTGCCGCGCCGCCGCATTGCAGGAATGCAAGGGCGTAACCCGATTTTCTTCACAGCGCCGCTCCCTGACGCAGCGTCATATCGCTACAATCCCAGAAGGAGTCCCGGCAGGTAGAGCACAATCGCCGGGAAGGCGACGAGGCCGGCGATGGTGAGCGCGTCGGCCACGAAGAACGGCGAGGCGCCGCGAAACACGTCCTGAACCGAGAGTTCGGGCCGCACGCCCGCCACGACGAAGCAGTTGAGCCCGATGGGCGGGGTGATCAGGCAGAGCTCCGCCATCTTGACCACGATTATCCCGAACCAGATGGCGCAGCCCGTGGCGTTCATCCCGAAGGCGCTCTCCGCCGCCGTCACCCCGTCGCCGCCGTTCAGTGCGATGACTGCAGGAAAGACGATGGGCAGCGTGAGCAGCAGCATTCCGATGGCGTCGAGGAACATGCCGAGCACCGCATAGGCGCAGAGGATCAGCAGCAGCGTCATCATGGGTGGCTGATTCAGGCTTTGGAGCCAGTCCGAAAACGCGCCCGGCAGGTCGGCGAAGCCGAGGAAGCGCACGTAGATCAGCACGCCCCAGATGATCGTGAAGATCATCACCGAGAGCTTTGCCGTTTCCAGGATCGCCGACTTGAACTCCTTCCAGCGCATCCCCCGCCAGAGGGCGATGAGGAACACCACGAAGGCCCCCAGCGCGCCGCCTTCGGAAGGCGTGCCCCAGGCGTCGCCGCCGAAGGGGTTGTAAATGAAGAAGATGATGATCAGCACCACGAAGACGATGGGCAGCGCACCCGGCAGCGCGGCGAAGCGCTGGCCCCAGGTAAAGCCGGTGACCGGCGGGCCGAGCTTCTTCCAGGCGATCGCCATGCCCACGATCATCAGGGCGTAGATGACGGCGGAGAAAGCGCCGGGGATGAAGCCTGCGAGCAGCAGCGCGCCGACATCCTGCTCGACGATGATGGCGTAGATGACGAGGATCGCGGAGGGCGGGATCAGCGAGGCCAGCGTGCCTGCGGCGGCGACCACACCTGCGGCGAAGCGCTTGTCGTAGCCCTCCTCGATCATCTCCGGAATCGCGATGCGGGCGAAGACGGCGGAAGTGGCCACGGAGGCGCCCGAAACGGCGGCAAAGCCTGCCGTGGCGAAAACGGTGGACACGCCAAGGCCGCCCGGCAGCCAGCCGACCCAGCGTTTGGCGGCGGTGAAGAGTGCCTTGGTGAGCCCGGCGTAGTAGGCGAGGTAGCCGATCAGCACGAAGATCGGGATCAGCGAAAGCTCCTGGCTCGACACCTTGGAGTGCGGCACCTGGCCCGCGGTCTTCACCGCCACGCCGATGGCCCAGCCGAGCTGGTCGGCGTCGTAGCCCTTTTTAGACCAGAAGATCCAGACGAGGCCGACGACCCCGGCGAGGGCGGCGGCAAAGGCCACGCGGGTGCCGATCAGAACCAGCACCAGCAGGCCGGCGGTGACCCAGAGGCCGATCTCGATGGAGGTCATCGAGCGTCCTCCTCGAAGCCTGAAACTGCCTCGGCCTCATGCGCGGCCTGCGCGGCGGCGTCTTCGATCAGCGGCACGGCTACAGGGCGCTCGGCCCCGGTGGCGAAGGCCTTCGCATAGCCGATTGCGTGGATGATCAGGCGCAGGCAGAGCACCGCGAAGGCCACGGGCACCACCAGCTTGGCAGGCCAGAGCGGCAGGCCGATGTCGATCGAGCTGTCGGCGCTCCAGAGCGGGCGGCCAAGGTCGAAAGAGCGGCCGAAATGCGCCCAGCTGCCCCAGAGCAGAAGGATCATCAGCAGCAGAACGAGAAGGGTCGAGAACAGCTCGAACAGCCAGAGCGCCCGGCCCTTGAGCCGGCCCACGAGAATGTCCATCCGGATATGCCCGCCCAGACGGTGGCAGTAGCTCACGCCGAGGATGGCGATGAAGGGCATGGCGAACTGGATCCAGTCGACGTAACCCCTCAGTGGTTGGTTGAAGAAGTTGCGTCCGCCCACGGAGGCGACAGCCAGCAGCATGAGCCCGAAGACGGCCAGGCCGCCGATGAGCGCAAGCACCGTCTCTACCCTGAACAACGCCCGGTCGATCCGGCTTAGCGTGCTGCCGTCCTCGAGTACCGAAGATGATCCCGCCATCTGTCCTGCCCCCTGCCGTTAAGCGACGGGCCGGAGGAATGCTCCGGCCCGTGCGATGGTGTGCCTGCGGATCAGCTCAGCTTCCGCCGCCGATCACGCCGTTCACGAGATCCAGCAGTTCCTGCGCAGGCAGTCCCTTGGCGGCATTGTCCTCGACCCACTGCTGGGCGATCGGGCCGGCGGCCTGTTCCCGGAACTCGGCCAGCGCGTCGTCGGAATAGGTGATCTGCTCCACACCCTTTTCCTCAAGCAGCGGGCCCCACTTGGCCATGGTCTCGTTGTTGTAGAAGTCGATGTAATAGTCGAGCGACTCCTGCACCGAGCCCACCAGCGCCTCGCGTTCGGCATCGGTCAGCGCGGCGAGTGCGTCGGTGTTCACCACCACCGGACAGTTCACCGTGCCGGGGTTCAGGTTGGTCGTCCACCACTTGGCCGGTTCGATGGTGCCGAAGCTCATGTGGGCATGGGGCGCGAAGGCCACCGACTTCACCACACCCGAGTCCATCGCCTGACGGGCTTCCTCGGAGGTCACCGAGGTGGGCACGGCGCCGACGGTTTCCATGGCAGAGCCGATCCCGCCGGTCGCCCGCACGGTCAGGCCCTTGAAGTCGGCCAGGGTCTTGGGTGCATCACCCACGCCGGCAATGTTGTACTGCGGCATCGGCGAGGGCATCAGCAGGGTCGCGTTCCAGCGGGCGAGGTCTTCCTGCACCGCCGGATGCTCGTAGAGCTTCATCGACACCTCGGTTTCCATCTCCAGCGAGTTCACGCCGAGGAAGGGCAGTTCAAGCACCGTGAGCGAGGGGTTCTTGTCGGGGTGATAACCGGCGCAGATCTGTGCCATCTCGAAGGCGCCGATCTGGATGCCGTCGAGGTTCTCGGTGTTCTTCGACAGGCCCCCGTAGCTGATGTTCATGGTGAACTCGCCGCCAGTCTTCTCGCTGACGAGCTCGGCGATCTTCTCGATGTGTTCGGTGAAGGCGCGGCGCTTGCCCCAGACGGATACGTTCCACTCGGTCGCGGCTGCTTCGCTGGCGATGCCCGCAGTCACCAGGGTGGCCACGGCCACCTTCGTCATCATGTGCATGTCTCTCTCCCTGTTGCCCGCGGCCTTTCGCGTGGCGGAACTGAGTTCCGCCGAGTGGCCACGGATCGCGAACATCTTAGAGGCAGGGTTTCCGGGATGTGAAGGGTTTTCTGGGGATGAGGCAAATGCTGCGCCTGCACATTTTATTGCAACTCATTCGCATTTGCATTGACTCGCGATCCTGCCGACATATTCTCACTGGGAACGCCAGAACAGGATCGAACTCATGCGCCTCGTCGCAGCTATCGCATTGGCGACCCTCACCCTCGCGCCCGCCACCGCCTGGGCCGAGAAGTTTCGTGTCGCCACAACCTTCACCGTGATCGCCGACATGGCCCGCAATGTGGCCGGTGATGCGGCCGAGGTCGTTTCCGTCACGCCTCCCGGCGCCGAGATCCACAATTATGCGCCATCCCCGCGCGATATCCTCGCTGCGCGGGACGCCGACCTGATCCTGTGGAACGGGCTCAACCTCGAGCTCTGGTTCGAGAAGTTCTTCCAGAACCTGGGCGACGTGCCCGCCGCAGTGGTGAGCGAAGGCGTCGAGCCCATCTCCATCACCTCCGGTCCCTATGACGGCAAGCCGAACCCCCACGCGTGGATGGCGCTGACCTCCGCCGAGATCTACGTCGACAACATCGCCGCTGCGCTCAGCGAGCACGACCCCGACAATGCCGCGACCTATGCCGCCAATGCCGAGGCCTACAAAGCCGAGATCGCTGCCACCATCGCACCTATCCGCGAGGCCATCGCCGCACTTCCGGAAGAGCAGCGCTGGCTGGTCAGCTCCGAAGGCGCGTTCTCCTATCTCGCCCGCGACTACGGGCTGAAAGAACTCTACCTCTGGCCGATCAACGCCGACCAGCAGGGCACGCCCCAGCAGGTGCGAGCGGTGATCGACGCGATCCGGGAGAACGGGATCGAGGTGGTCTTCTCCGAGAGCACCATCTCCGACAAGCCCGCCCGCCAGGTCGCCCGCGAAACCGGGGCGCGATATGGCGGCGTGCTCTACGTCGACAGCCTCACCGGGGCCGAGGGGCCCGTGCCGACCTACCTCGACCTGCTGCGGGTCACATCGCAGACCATCTTCGACGGTCTGTCCGGGGCCGGGGAATGAGCCTCGCCACCGAGCCGCAGGAAATCTTCGAGCCCGGCACCCCAGAGGCGGGTGCCGGGCTCTTCGTCGATGACATCACGGTCACCTATCGCAACGGCCATACCGCGCTGCACTCGGCAAGCTTCGAAATTCCGCGCGGCACCATCACGGCGCTGGTGGGGGTGAACGGAGCCGGCAAGTCGACGCTGTTCAAGGCGATCATGGGCTTCCTCTCGCTCGCCTCGGGCGACATCCGCGTGCTCGGCCTGCCCGTCCGCGAGGCGCTGAAGCGCAACCTCGTCGCCTACGTGCCGCAGGCCGAAGAGGTGGACTGGGCCTTCCCCGTACTGGTGGAAGACGTGGTGATGATGGGCCGCTACGGCCACATGGGCTTTCTCCGCCGACCAAGGGCCCGCGACCGCGAGGTGGTGGACGAGGCCCTCGACCGGGTGGGCATGGCCGCCTTCCGCCACCGCCAGATCGGCGAGCTCTCGGGCGGCCAGCGCAAGCGGGTGTTCCTGGCACGGGCGTTGGCGCAAGAGGGGCAGGTGATCCTGCTCGACGAGCCTTTCACCGGCGTCGATGTGACCACCGAGGAAGAGATCATCCAGCTTCTCCGTGAACTGCGCGACGAGGGCCGGGTGATGCTGGTCTCCACCCATAACCTCGGCAGCGTGCCGGAGTTCTGCGACCGCACTTCAAGCAATCAAGCCCTTCAACGCAAAGCTGCAAGAGAACGCTATCCGTTGCTGATGGTATTTATGGCAGATGGGCGTGAACGATTAACCGACGAAGTCCTTGATCTATATGACCAAAGACTCGTTCAAACAGAGCGTGATGCACGCCAAGATT
>CAYVQK010000058.1:0-18928 GCA_964454145.1 uncultured Oceanicola sp.
GCGAGGAGGGCGGTGCGGATCATGTCTGGGCCTCCAGGTAGGTGACGAGGGCGTCGCGGGTGGCGCATTCGGCTGCCTCGAGCACGGGCTCTCCGCCCATCGGCTGCACCATGACCTCGGTGCTGCCGTCGGGGCGCAGATGCAGGGCGAGGTAGAGCTTGTCGACGGAGCTGACGGCGAAGAGGCGCAGGCCGTTGCGGCGGGTGAGCTTGGCATCCAGCGGGCGGGTGCCGATGAGGGTGAGCTGGACCGGGCGGCGCGGATCGTCCTGCGGGGTGACCCAGACCTCGTAGGAGGCGGAGCTGCACATGGCGATGGGCTCGTCGCCCGCTTGTGCGGCGGCGGGCGCGGCGAGGAGCGCGAGGGCGGAGGGCAGGGCGAGGCGGTGCATCAGAGGGAGCCTTCGCAGGAGCCTTCGGTGAGGAAGGCGTAGGGCGTGCCGTGGGCGTGGCCGTGGATGGAAAGGGTGAAGTAGCGCTCGTCGAGAAGGGTGAGCAGCACGGCATCCCCGGCGGGCGAGGTGGCGGTGAAGAAGCTGCGCAGGGTGGTATCGTCGCGCGGGGCCTCGATGAGGTGCAGCGGCGGCTCGCCGGGGGCGGGCTCGGGCAGCGAGGTGAGGGTGATCCGGTCGCCGGTGCGGGTGAGGCGGATCGCGCCTTCGGTGGCGCCGCTGGAACAGCTTCCCTCGATGGTGCAGCTCGTCTGCGGGGTGCAGTCGAGCGCCAGCGCGGGGCCGGAAAGCAGTGTGAGGGCAAGGGCTTGGCGCAGCATCTTCATCCTCCCAGGAAGCTCTGGCGGACTTCGGGGTCGTTCAGCAGCTCCTGGCCGGTGCCGGTGTGGGCGTTGCGGCCTTGCACCAGCACGTAGCCCTTGTCGGCGATCTCGAGGGCCTGGCGGGCGTTCTGCTCGACCATCAGCACCGGCAGGCCGGTGCGGGCGACCTCGATGATGCGGTCGAAGAGCTCGTCCATCACGATGGGCGAGACGCCGGCGGTGGGCTCGTCGAGCATCAGCACCTTGGGCTGAGTCATCAGTGCGCGACCGACGGCGACCTGCTGGCGCTGGCCGCCCGAGAGCTCGCCCGCGGGCTGGCGGCGCTTTTCCTTCAGGATCGGGAAGAGGTCGTAGACCTGTTCCATGGTGCCCGAGATGTCATCCTCGCGGATGAAGGCGCCCATCTCGAGGTTTTCCTCGACCGTCATCGAGGTGAAGATGTTGTGGGTCTGCGGCACGAAGCCCATGCCGGCGCGCACGCGGGCCTGGGGGGTGAGGTCGGTGATGTCCTCGCCATTCAGCCGCACGGAGCCCTTGTGGATGTTCAGCATCCCGAAGACGGCCTTCATCGCGGTGGACTTGCCGGCGCCGTTGGGGCCGACGATGACGGCGATCTCGCCCGGGTCCACGGCGATGGTGCACTCATGCAGGATGTCGGGGCCGCTGCCGTAGCCGCCTGTCATCGAGTCGCCGATGAGGAAGGCGTTGCCCGAGTGCACGGCCTCGCCGGTGCCGGGCGAGGCGGTGAGGGTGGCGGCGGGGCGCGGGTTGGTGATGGAGCGGTCGGCGTTGCCGCGGCTGGAATAGTCGGACATGTCAGCAGCCTCCCGGGCAGCGCAGGTGGAGGGCGTTTGCCATTTCGATCACGCCGGCTTCGAGCCCGTCGGGCGCGGCGTCCCAGGGGGCACCTTTCCAGAGCAGGATGCGGGTGCCCTCCATCTCGACGATGGCGCGGGCGATGCGGCGGGTGCTGTCGGGGTCGTCATAGACCTGGGTGACGGCGGTGCGGTCTTCGGCCTCGAAGGTGCCGGTGCGCAGGATCGCCTCGGGCGGGGTTTCGAAGAAGGCGGTGAGCGCGGCCATGTCCTCGGCCAGGGTGCCGGTGCCGCGGCCCGCGTAAGGTTCGATCCAGTCCAGCGTGACCTCGGAGAGATCCAGCGTGGCGCCGTCGCCGAACTGCTCCAGCCCGGCGCCCTCCATGGTGGTGCCGGCGAGGCAGAGATCGAAGCTGGTGGAGATCTGGAGGCAGTCCTGGGCCTGCGCGGGCAGGGCGAGGGTGGCCAGAAGGGCGGCGGCGCGGATCATGCGGGCTCGGCCTTCTTGTTCTTCAGCCCGGTGCCCAGGTAGGCCTCGATGACGTGTTCGTTGGCCTTGATCTCGGCCAGGGTGCCCTCGGCGAGCACCTTGCCTTCGGCCATGCAGATGACCGGATCGCAGAGGCGTTCGATGAAGTCCATGTCGTGCTCGATGACGACGAAGGTGTAGCCGCGTTCCTTGTTGAGGCGGATGATGGCGTCGCCGATGGTGTTCAGCAGCGTGCGGTTCACGCCGGCGCCGACCTCGTCGAGGAAGACGATGCGGGCGTCGACCATCATGGTGCGGCCGAGTTCCAGCAGCTTCTTCTGGCCGCCGGAGACCTTGCCGGCCTTGTGGTCGGCCAGGTGGGAGATGGTGAGGAATTCGAGCACCTCGTCGGCCTTGGCCCGCAGCGCGCGCTCCTCCTCGGCGATGCGCTTGCGGCCGAACCAGGTGTTCCAGAGGGTTTCGCCGGACTGGCCGCCGGGAACCATCATCAGGTTCTCGCGGCAGGTCATAGAGCTGAACTCGTGCGCGATCTGGAAGGTGCGGAGCAGGCCCTTGCCGAAGAGCCGGTGCGGCGGGAGGCCGGTGATATCCTCGCCGTTCATCGTGACGCGGCCTGACGTTGGTTCAAGCACGCCTGCGATCACGTTGAAAAGGGTGGTCTTTCCGGCGCCGTTGGGGCCGATGAGGCCGGTGATGGAGCCGGGCTCGATCTGGAGGGTGGCGCCATCGACGGCGTGGAAGCCACCGAAGTGCTTGTGCAGGTTCTCGACCTGGATCATGTGCGGTTGCCCGTTCTTGCCGAAGTCGGCGCCGCGCGGACGCCCTCGGAGTGGCACGGCCCGGCGCTGGAGAGCACCGGGCCGGCAGATGGGTCAGCGATACTCGAGCGTCTGGCGCTCACCGCCCTCGAAGCCGTAGATCCGGTAGTTGCCGGCGGCCTCGCCGGGGCCGATCAACTCGACGGCGGAGACGCCGACGTAGTCGATGTCGGTGCCGGCCGCGATCAGCTCGAGTGCCTTGCCGAGTTCGCCGGGATAGATCTTCTCGCCGGGCGCGTTGGCCACCTCGAGAACCTTTTCCTTGTAGGCGTTGGCGTCGGTCGAGCCGGCGGCCTGCATGGAGAGCAGCAGAAGCGCAGCGGCATCGTAGCTCTCGGGCGCGTAGGAGGAGGTGGAATCGAAGCCCGCGGCCTCGGCCAGCTCGGCGAACATCGCGGCGCCGGGGCTGTCGTTGCCGGAGATGGTGCCGATGGTGTTGTCGAGGTCGGCGCCGAGCAGCTCGACGAGGCTGTCGCCATACATGCCGTCAGGCAGGAAGAAGGCGTCGAAGGCACCGGAGTCGAGCGAGGCCTGGATCATGCCGCGGCCGCCCTGGTCGACGTAGCCCGCGACCACCAGCATGTCGCCGCCGGCGGAGGCCAGCGAGGCGACCTCGGCGGAATAGTCGGCCTTGCCGTCTTCATGGGCGGCCGAGAGGGTGACCGAGCCGCCGACTTCCTCGAAGGCGCTCTGGAAGCTGTCGGCCAGGCCCTTGCCGTAGTCGTTGTTGGTGTAGGTCAGGGCGACCGACATGATGCCCTTCTCCTTCAGCACCTCGGCCATCACCACGCCCTGGCGGGCGTCGGAGGGGGCGGTGCGGAAGAACAGGCCGTTGTCCTCGGCGGTCGAGAGGCCGGGGGAGGTGGCGGAGGGCGAGATCATCGCGACGCCGTTGGGCATGGCGACGTTGGTGAGAATCGCGCCGGTCACGCCGGAGCAGTCGGCGCCCATGATGCCCTTCACCCCGTCGGAGGTGACGAGACGTTCGGCGGCGGCGGTGGCGGCGCCGCTGTCGATGCAGGTGCTGTCGGCCTCGACCGCGGTGACGGTGGAGCCCTCCATGAAGGCGCCGCTCTCGGACACCTCGTTGATCGCCAGCACGGCGGCGTCGCGCATGGCGGGGGTGATGCTTTCGATCGGGCCGGTGAAGCCGAGGATGATGCCGAGTTTGACATCTTCGGCGGAAGCGGCGCCGGCGCCAAGCACGGTCATGGCCGTGGTGGCGAGGATCAGTTTCTTCATTGTTGGTCTCCCTGTTGGATCTGATGTCCTGATCGGAGCCTAGACCGGGAAATTGTCTTTGGAAAGCGGGGGTGACGCGGCGCTCTTTCGGAAAGTTGAATGGGCCCGGGGCGGGGTGCGGGCTAGCTTTGGCGAAACGGGAGAGAAATGATGAACAGACGATTGAGCGGCGTGGTCGCGGGCCTTGTGGCCCTGGTGGTTTGGAGTGGCGCCAGCGCGCAGTCGGTGCGCGTGGAGCAGGTGCTGGGCGGGCTGGACGAGCCCTGGGGGCTGGCCTTCCTGCCGGACGGGGCCTTTCTGGTGACGGAACGGGCCGGAGACCTGACCCTGGTCAGGAATGGCGAGGAACTGGCGGTGTCGGGCCTGCCCGAGGTCTATGACAGCGGACAGGGCGGGTTGCTCGACGTGATGGTGCCGCGCGACTTTGCCGAGAGCCGGGAGGTGTTCCTGAGCTACGCCAAGCCGCAGGACGGCGGGGCGGGCACGGCGCTCGGCAAGGGGCGGCTCAGCGAGGACGGCACCGCGCTGGAGGGCTTCGAGGTGATCTACGAGATGGCGCCGGGCTCGGAGGGCGGACGGCACTTCGGCTCGCGCATCGTAGAGGGGCCGGACGGGATGCTCTACCTCACCATCGGCGAGCGCGGCGACCGGCCTGCGGCGCAGGATCTGAGCCGCGAGAATGGCTCGGTGGTGCGGGTGAGCCGCGACGGTGTGGTGCCGGAGGACAACCCCTTTGCGGGCGACGAGGGCGCGCAGCCCGGGATCTGGAGCTACGGGCATCGCAACCCGCAGGGCGCCACGCTCGATGCCGAGGGGCGGCTCTGGGTGGTTGAGCATGGCGCACAGGGGGGCGACGAGCTGAACCTGGTGGAGAAGGGCGCCAACTACGGCTGGCCGGTGATCTCCTACGGGCGGCATTACTCGGGCGCGCGGATCGGCGAGGGGACCGAGAAGGAGGGCATGAAGCAGCCGGTGCATTACTGGGATCCGTCGATCGCGCCCTCCGGGCTGATGATCTACTCGGGCGAGATGTTTCCGGAGTGGCAGGGGCAGTTCTTCGTGGGGTCGCTGAAGTTCGACATGATCTCGCGGGTGTCGGCGGACGGAACGACCGAGCTTGGCCGGATCGAGACGCCGGAGACGAGCCGGGTGCGCGATGTACGGCAGGGGCCGGATGGGGCGATCTGGTTTCTGTCGGTCGGTGAGGGGGCGGTGTTCCGGATGGTGCCGGGGTAGGCGGCCCGGGGGAGTCGGGAGGGGGTCCGACCTGCGAGCGATGCGTCTGCGGCGGCCTTGGAGTGGGGGCGCTGCCCCCACACCCCCGGAGATATTTGGAGCAAGAAAATGAACGGGGCGGCGTGTTGACCTTGAGGCGGGGTCACTCGGGGCGGGGACGGCGCAGGCGGTAGTAGGTGCTGTCGGACCATTCGCCGTTGATGCAGAAGGTATTCTTCTCGTGGTGGGTGACGGTGAAGCCGGCCTTTTCGAGCACGCGGGCGGAGCCGATGTTGCGGGGGTCGATGTCGGCGGTGAGGGCGTCGCAGGCGGGGTGGCGGGCGAAGGCCTCGGCGGTGACGGCCTGCAGGGCCTCCGAGGCGAATCCCTGTCCCCAGGCGCTGCGGGCGAGGATGTAGCCCACCTCCCATTTGCGCCAGAGACCGACGCGACCGATGAGCCTGCCCTCGTGGAGGATCATCAGTTCGGGCCCCAGCTCGCGCTCGCCGCGCATGAAGCTCTCGAGCCGGTCGGCGGTGGCGTCGATCGTCTCGTCGGGCGGGGTGGACCAGTGGCGCATGACGAGCGGGTCGGAGAAGATGGCGTGCAGCGCGGGCAGATCCTCCGCCGTGGCGGGGCGCAGGGTGAGGCGGGCGGTGGTGAGCACGGGCGGCCTCAGACCGAGAGCCGCGCCCCGTGCGAGCCGCGCTCGCGGTAGGGGGTGGTCTGGTATTGCGCGCGGTAGCACTTGGAGAAGTGCGAGGGCGAGGTGAAGCCGCAGGCGAGCGCCACGTTGATCACCGACATGTCGGTCTGCATCAGCAGGTTGCGGGCCTTCTGCAGGCGCAGTTCCATGTAATACCGCTTGGGCGAACGGTTGAGGTAGCGGCGGAACAGGCGCTCGAGCTGGCGGGTGGAGAGCACCACCTCGTCGGCCAGCTTGGCCGGGCTGATCGGCTCCTCGAGGTTCTGCTCCATGATCTGGATGACCCGGGAGAGCTTGGGGTGGCGCACGCCGATCCGGGTGGGAATCGAGAGGCGCTGGGTGTCCTGGTCGGTGCGGATGGAGCTGTAGATGAGCTGGTCGGCCACGGTGTTGGCGAGATCTTCGCCGTGGTCCTCGGCGATGATCTGCAGCGCGAGGTCGATGGAGGCGGTGCCGCCGGCGGTTGTCATCCGGTTGCCGTCGTGGACGAAGACCGTCTTGGTGAGCTTCACCTCCTCGAATTCCTCCGAGAAGCTGTCGGCGTTTTCCCAGTGGATCGTGGCGCGCTTGCCGTCGAGCAGACCGGCGCGGGCGAGCAGGTAGCCGGCGGTGCAGAGCCCGCCCACGGCGAGGCCGCGGCGGGCCTGCTTGCGGAGGAAGGAGAGGAGCTTGGGGCTGGCCTTGTCTTCGACGTCGAGGCCCGAGCAGACCAGGACCACCTCGTCGCGGGAGAGGTCATCGAGGCCGCCATCGACCTGGAAGACCGAGCCGCAGGAGGCGGCGACCGGCTCGCCGCCCTCGGAGAGCAGCTGCCAGTCGTAGAGCCTGGCGCCGGCGGTTCGATTGGCCAGCCGCAGCGCGTCGATGGCGCCGGCAAAGCTCAGGAGCGAGAAATCGCGCACCAGGAGAAAGGCGAAGCGGCGCGGCTTGGCCGGCACGTCCACCACAACAGTTTGCGCTTCCGCCCGCGCCATCGGCCTGGCTCCATCCTAGATTTTGACCCCGGGCAGGAAGCAATCAGGAATTGGGGCACCGCGCAAGGGCAGGCGGGCCAGAAAATCGGCGGTTTCGGCACGCGCAGGGGTAGCCGGGGCCCCGGCATCGCCCTATAAGGGCCGCCTTACCCGCGCGGGGAGGCGCGGATGGTTGAAGGATACGAGACGATGAGCAACTGGAAAAAATCCGACTGGCGCGCGAAGCCCCGGGTTCAGATGCCGGATTACCCTGATGCGGCCGCGCTGAACGCTGTCGAGGCGCAACTGGCGAAGTATCCGCCGCTGGTGTTTGCCGGCGAGGCGCGCCGCCTGCGGGCCGAGCTGGGCAAGGCCGCCCGCGGCGAGGCCTTCATGCTGCAGGGCGGCGACTGTGCCGAGAGCTTTGCCGAGTTCACCGGGGACAACATCCGCGACACCTTCAAGGTGATGCTCCAGATGGCGATGGTGCTGACCTATGGCGCCAAGGTGCCGGTGGTGAAGGTGGGCCGGATGGCCGGGCAGTTCGCCAAGCCGCGCTCGGCGCCGACCGAGGTGAAGGGCGGCGTGGAGCTGCCGTCCTACCGGGGCGACATCATCAACGAACTGGACTTCACCCCCGAGGCGCGGATTCCGGACCCGAAGAAGATGCTGCAGGCCTACACCCAGGCGGCGGCGACGCTGAACCTGCTGCGCGCCTTCTCGACGGGTGGTTTTGCCGACATTCACCGGGTGCACGCCTGGACGACGGGCTTCGTGGATGAGGACCGCGGGGCACGATACAGAGACCTCAGCAACCGGATTCAGGATGCGCTCGACTTCATGAGCGCCGCCGGGATCGACAGCGACAGCGTGCATGCCATGCAGTCGGTGGATTTCTACACCAGCCACGAGGCGCTGCTGCTGGAGTACGAGGAGGCGCTGACCCGCGTCGACTCGACCACCGGGCAGACGGTGGCGGGTTCGGGCCACATGGTGTGGATCGGAGACCGCACCCGGCAGCCCGAGGGCGCCCACGTGGAGTTCTGCAAGGGGATCATCAACCCGATCGGCCTGAAGGCGGGCCCGACCATGGAGTCGGACGACCTGCGCAAGCTGATGGCGTCGCTGAACCCGAAAAACGAGGCCGGGCGGCTCACGCTCATCACCCGCTTCGGCGCGGGCAAGGTGGACGACCACCTGCCGCGGCTGATCGAGGTGGTGAAGAGCGAAGGGGCCAACGTGGTCTGGGTCTGCGACCCGATGCATGGCAACACCATCAAGAGCGAGAGCGGCTACAAGACACGGCCGTTCGAGCGGGTGCTGGGCGAGGTGCGCGAGTTCTTCGCGGCCCATCGCGATGCGGGGACGATCCCCGGCGGCGTGCATTTCGAGATGACCGGCCGCGACGTGACCGAGTGCACCGGCGGCGTGCGGGCGGTGACCGACGAGGATCTGGGCTCGCGCTACCACACGGCCTGCGACCCGCGGCTCAATGCCTCGCAGTCGCTGGAGCTCGCCTTCCTCGTGGCCGAGGAGCTCTCGCGCGGGCGGGACGGTGCGGCACGCGCTGCGGTCTGACCGGCCGACATGGAATGAGACAGGTGGCGGGCCCGGTGGGGCCCGCCATTTTCGTTTGCGGGGTATGGATCAGCCCGCAGTGGCCAGGGCCAGGGCATCGGCCCCGGCGGGGTAGTGCAGGCGGCCCGGCGCTTCCGTCGCGGCCTGCCACACGGCCTTTGCCACGTCGCTTTCGGTGGTGGTCAGAGGCGGGTTTGCAAAGGTGGCGAAGATCGGCTCCGCGTAGGCGGCATAGGCGGCCGGGATGAGGTCGGCCACGGGTATGTCGGTGTTGGCGGCGAAGCGGGTGGTGGGCGCGTAGCCGGGCTCGACCAGCCGGGCGGTGACGCCGAAGGACGCGAGTTCGAGCGCGAGTGAGCCGGTGAAGCCGGCGATGGCCTGCTTGCTGGCGGTGTAGGCGGCAGCAAGCGGCATCGGCGCGAGGGTGACGGTGGAGGTGACATTGACGATCACCCCGGCGCGGCGGGCGCGCATCTGCGGGATCACCGCCTGGCACATCGCCATGGTGCCGAAGGTGTTGGTGTCGAAGACCTTGCGGATGTGATCCATCGGGGTGGCCTCGAAGGCGCCCACAACGCCGATGCCCGCGTTGTTCACCAGCACGTCGATCGGGCCTGCGGCGGAGATCGCGGCGGCGATGCTGGCGGGGTCGGTGACATCGAGCGCGAGAAGGCGGCAGCGATCGGTTTCTGGGAAGAGCTCTTCGCGGGGGCTGCGCATGGTGGCGATGACGGACCAGCCCCGGGCGAGGAAGTGGCGGGCGGTTTCCAGCCCGTAGCCGGAGGAGCATCCGGTGATGAGAACGGTTTTCATGGGGTCTCCATTGGTTGGGTGTTGACGCCACCCAGATAGCCGCGCAGGATTGGACGATCATCGACCGATGGTCCGGATATTATTCGCAAGAGTCCTGAAATGGCCGACCCTTTGAGCCAGGTGATCCAGTTGCTGCGACCTGCCGCGGTGGTCTCGAAGGGCATCACCGGGGCGGGACGCTGGGCAGTGCGCTATTCGGCCTTCGGGCAGCCGGGCTTTGCCGCCGTGACCGAGGGACGGTGCCGGCTGGTGGTGGAGGGAGTCGAGCCGGTGGTGCTGGAGGCGGGCGATTTCGTGCTGCTGCCGGCGACGCCGGCTTTCACCATGTCGGGCTTCGAGCCTGCGCCGGCGGTCCGTATCGACGCGCGCCGCGCGGCGGAGATGCGGGAGGAGGAGGTGCGTTTCGGGCGACGGGACGGGCCGCCGGACATGCGGCAGATCGGCGGTTACTTCACCTTCGCCGCGCGTGATGCAGGGATGCTTGCCTCGCTGTTGCCGCGGATGATCCACCTGCGGGGCATTCCGCGACTGGCGGTGCTGGTGGAGATGCTGGGAGCGGAGGCCGGGGACGAGGCAGCGGGGCGGGAGCTGATCCTTGAGCGGTTGGTGGAGATCCTGCTGGTCGAGGCGCTGCGCGCGGTGCCGGGCGATCCTGACCCGGGGCTGGTGCGGGGGCTTGGCGATGCGCGGATCGGTGCTGCGCTGCGCGCGCTGCACGGGGACGTGGCGCGGGACTGGACAGTGGAGGCCCTGGCGCGAGAGGCTGGCCTTTCACGCTCACGGTTCTTCGACCGGTTCCGCGATGTGATGGGGCTCAGGCCGATGGAATATCTGCTGGGCTGGCGCATGGCGCTTGCCCGGGCTCTCCTTGCCGACGGCGGATCGAGCCTGGAGGAGGTTGCGGCGCAGATCGGCTATGGCACGGCCAGCACCTTCAGCACCGCGTTCCGCCGCCACGTGGGTCAACCGCCCGGGCAATACATGCGGCAGGCGGCGCAGGCGGCCGGGACGGGCCTGCCAGCCTGGGCGGTCGCGGGGCGCTAGATCAGTCGACCGCTTCGCCGTCGCTGCGCACGAGGCGGAGGCGGGGCGCAGCGCCTGCCGGGGCGCGGGGCGGGGCCGGGGTGAAGGGGGGAGCGGGTTCGGAGAAGCCCTGGGGGCCGGACCCGGCTTCGGCTTCGGCTTCGGCGTCGCTGCGGGCGGCGGCTGCGACGCGGCGGGCCTTCAGGCGCTCGTCGCGGCTGCGGGGCGGGGCCATATCCTCGGCGCCGGGGTGCCGTGTGACCGGGCGGACCACCTCGTCCTTGACGATGAAGCGGCGGGGCGAGCGGCCGATGGGGCCGATGGTGCAGAGGCAGCCGAGCGCGCGGGTGACATCGCCGAAATCGGAGGTGAGCGGGAGCAGGAGCATCTGGCCGTCCATCGGCGGGCGGCCGACGCCGCGCTCGCCGGCGAGCGTGAGCAGCGCGGTGGAGGGGCCGGCGAAGACCTCCTCGAGCGCGCGGCTCAGGGTGGCGCGGTGCTCGGGCATGAACATGGAGGTGCAGGGCATGCCGCGGACCTCCATGCCCATCAGGTCGTTCAGGTGCATTCCCGCCAGCCGGAAGCGACCGACGCCGGGCGCGATGCGCTCGAGGATGAAGGCATATTCCAGCGTTTCCTCGATGGCGCGCGGATCGACCTCGGCGCGCGACGGCACCTGGCGGGGGCCGCGGAGCGCGTCCCAGTAGCGCCGGAGCGCGTGGACGGCCGGGAATCGGATGTCGTTGTTGTACTTCATGAGAGAGACCACCCCGCGGCCATTATCCTCTTGATGTTCCACGCCATCGCCCTCGCCTGAAAACCCACCGGCTTTGTTGTCCCGGGGCGAACGGTCTGTTAACCCATGGACAAGAAAGATTACCTATCCGTTAATAGCACGAATCCCGACGAATTTCCGGGGGGAAAATTCATAAATGGTTAACTCCATGACAGGGTTCGCGGCCCGCACCCAGCAGGGCGGCGACTTCACCTGGAGCTGGGAATTGCGCGGGGTCAACGGCAAGGGCCTCGACCTGCGCCTGCGGCTGCCGGAGTGGATCAGCGGGCTCGAGCAGGGGCTGCGGACGGAGCTGAACCGCTCGGTGCTGCGGGGCAACGTGTCGCTCAGCCTGCGGGTGCAGCGGAGCCGGGCGAACGGGCCGATGAAGCTGGACAGCGCGCAGCTGGCGCAGGTGCTGGCGGCGCTGAGCGAGATCACCCGGGAGGCGGAGCGCGCGGGCGTGGAGCTGAAGGCGCCGACGACGGCGGAGATCCTTGCCATGAAGGGCATCGCGGACGATCCGCAGCAGGTGAGCGACGGCGAGATGGCGGGCCTGCGGGGCAAGTTGATGGCCGACTTCCGGCCGCTGCTCGACAGCTTCCTGGAGATGCGGGCAACCGAGGGCGCGGCCTTGCATGCGGTGATGCTGGCCCATCTCGACAAGGTGGAGAAGCTGGTGCGCCTCGCTCGCCCTGTGGCCGAGGAGCGCAAGGCGGAGATGGCCGAGAGCCTGCGGGAGAACCTGGCGCGGGTGCTGGAGAACGCCAAGGGGCTGGACCAGGACCGGGTGGCGCAGGAGGTGGCGCTGCTGGCGCTGAAGAGCGACGTGACCGAGGAGCTCGACCGGCTGGAGGCCCATGTGGCCGCGAGCCGCGAGTTGCTGGCCAGCGAGGAGGCGGTGGGGCGCAAGCTCGACTTCCTCTGCCAGGAGTTCAACCGCGAGGCCAACACGCTGTGCAGCAAGGCGCAGGCGGTGGAGCTGACCCGGATCGGGCTTGACCTCAAGGCCGCCATCGACCAGATGCGGGAGCAGGTTCAGAACATCGAATAGGGGGGAGCCTTGGCCAGACGCGGATTGCTCATCATCCTGTCGTCGCCCTCCGGTGCGGGCAAGACGACGCTTGCACGGCGGCTGATGTCCTGGGATCCGGAGCTGAGTTTCTCGATCAGTGCGACCACCAGGAGCCCGCGGCCGGGCGAGGAGGACGGGGTGCATTACCACTTCCTCAGCGAGAAGCAGTTTCGGCAGCAGGTGGCCGAGGAGCAGATGCTGGAGCATGCCCATGTCTTCGGCAACCACTACGGCAGCCCCGCCGGACCGGTGCGCGAGGCGATCCACCAGGGGCGCGACGTGCTGTTCGATGTGGACTGGCAGGGGGCGCAGCAGATCCGCAACTCGGAGCTGGGCAAGCACACGCTCTCGATCTTCATCCTGCCGCCCTCGATAGACGAGCTGAGGCGGCGGCTCATCGAGCGCGGGCAGGACGACGAGGCGGTGATCGCCAAGCGGATGCAGAAGAGCTGGGACGAGATCAGCCATTGGGACAGCTACGATTACGTGCTGGTGAACGACGATCTCGACGCCACCGAGGCGAAGCTGCGCACCATCGTCACCGCCGAGCGGCTGCGCCGGGCCCAGCAGCCCGACCTCGCCGCCCATGTGCGGGCGCTGCACGAGCAGTTCCGGGAGAAGGAAGAGCGATGATCTACGAGCTGGACGGGATTGCGCCGGAGTTTCCGGAGGATGGCGACTACTGGGTGGCGCCCGATGCCAACCTGATCGGCCGGGTGGTGCTGGAGAGCGGCGCCTCGGTCTGGTTCGGCAGCACGCTCCGGGGCGACAACGAGGAGATCCGGGTGGGCGCGGGGGCGAATGTGCAGGAGAACACCGTGTGCCACACCGATCCGGGCTGCCCGCTTGTGATCGGCGCGGGCGTGACGGTGGGCCACAAGGCGATGCTGCATGGCTGCATCATCGGCGAGAACTCCCTGATCGGGATGGGCGCCACGGTGCTGAACCGCGCCAGGATCGGGAAGAACTGCCTGATCGGAGCAGGGGCCCTCATTACCGAAGGCAAGGAGATCCCCGACGGCTCGCTCGTCATGGGCGCGCCGGGCAAGGTGGTGCGCCAGCTCGACGAGGCGGCGATCGAGGGGCTGAGGCGCTCGGCGCTCCACTACCAGGACAACATGCGGCGGTTCCGGGCCGGGCTGAAGGCGCTCTGAGCCGGTGGAGACTCCCGAGGAGATCGAGGGGTTTCTGAACGCGGTTCCCATGCCGCTCATCACCATTGGCGCGGATGCGCGGATCGAGGCGATCAACACGGCGGCCGCGGCGCTCTTCGGGCGGGTGGGGCAGGGGCGGCATTATTCGTTGCAGCTCCGGCAGCCCTCCGTGGCGCAGCTCATCGAGAACGCGCTGGCGGGCGGGCACTCGGGGCAGGCGCGGATCAGGCGGGTGGAGGGCGAGGGGGAGCAGATCTTCCAGGTGAAGGCGACGCCGGTGCAGGGGCGGGTGGTGCTGGCCTTCGAGGATCTGAGCCAGACCGAGGCGGCGAACCAGATCCGGCGGGATTTCGTGGCGAATGTCAGCCATGAGCTGAAGACGCCGTTGACGGCGTTGACGGGCTTCATCGAAACGCTGCGGGGCCCTGCGAAGAACGACGAGGCGGCGCGGGAGCGGTTTCTGGGGATCATGGAGCGCGAGACGGCGCGGATGAACCGGCTGGTGAACGACCTGCTGTCGCTCAGCCGTGTCGAGGCGGTGGCGCTGCAGCGGCCGCAGGCGCTGGTGGACGTGGCGCAGCTCATGGCCTCGGTCGCCAACGCGCTGAAGCCCATCGCCGAGGAGGCCCGGGTGGAGTTGGTGACGCGCTTCGAGCCGGGGCTGCCGAAGGTGCAGGGCGATGCCGACCAGCTGACGCAGGTCTTCACCAACCTGATGGAGAACGCGCTGAAATACGGCGCGGGCGGCGGGCGTATCGAGCTTTCGGTGAGCCGGGAGGAGCGGGTGGTGGGGCTGCGCGGCCCGGCGCTGCGCTGCGCGGTGCGGGACTTCGGCGACGGGATCGACCCGCGGCACATTCCGCGGCTGACGGAACGGTTCTACCGGGTGGATTCGCATCGTTCGCGGGAGATGGGCGGAACCGGGCTGGGGCTGGCGATCGCCAAGCACATCGTGGCGCGGCATCGCGGAAGGTTCGTGATCGAGAGCGAGCCGGGGCAGGGGGCGTGTTTCACGGTGTTTCTGCCGTTGGGGAGTGCGGGGTAGGAGAAGGGGGTAGCCTATGCTGCTCTCGAGGCCGCCTTTGCCGATTGAGAGAGATCAATTCGGTGGCGGAGCCCCCTGTGTTACAGACGGGGTGAACCATCGGGAGCGCGGACCTCATGTGCTTTTCAGCCTCCGCAAGCTTTGCGGCAGCGGCCGTCCTGGCGCCGGTCGCTGCGGTCACCCTGACGACGGCCCTGCGCGGTGACAGGCGGTATCTGGGCTTCGCGGTGTTTCCGCTGTTCTTCGGCATCCAGCAGGCCTTGGAGGGCGGGCTCTGGCTGAGCATCGGGCGGGAAGACCCGCAGCTGATGCATTGGTATGCGATCGGCTTTCTGTTCTTCGCCTATTTCCTCTGGCCGTTCTGGGTGCCGCTCTCGACCTCCATCGTCGAGCCGGACCGCGGCCGGAGGCGCAAGTTCATCGTGGCCTCGGTGCTTGGGGGCCTTCTCGGCCTGTCGCTCTTCGTTCCGCTCCTGTTTCTCGCCGAGCCGCTGCCGATCCAGATCGTGAAGCAGTCGATCAACTACAACTCGCCCCTGGTCTGGGATGGGGTCGTGCCGAAAGCCGTGATCAGGGTGGTCTATGCCGTCATTGTCTGCGTGCCGATGCTGCTCTCTTCGGTCAGGCCTGTCAGGATCTTCGGCGCCCTGATCACGATTTCGGTGATCGGCGGATTCCTCTTTGCCCATTACGCCTTCACCTCGGTCTGGTGTTTCTTTGCGGCCCTTCTTTCGTGCTACGTGGTCTTCATCGTGCGGGAGGCATCCACCGCGACATCGGGGAGCCGGTCAGCCGCTATGTGACTGCGGCTTCCGGTTCGATCTCATGCGTGGAGCAAAGCCCGGCGGGGCGCATTGCCGATGCCCAAGCAGGGTTTTTTCCCTTTCCCCGGCGGCATGTCATCAAACTGTTACACAGACGTCACAAAAGCCTAACACGCGGGGCAGAGAAGGGCCCGGCAAGCGCCCCGCAGGAACGTAGGGGGCGAGCCTGACATGCAACGGAGTTCCAGATGTCTTTCACCAAGCTGACCGTTTCCACCCTCGCGCTGACCGCGCTGGCCGCCGGCACCGCTGCCGCCCGTGACCAGGTGCAGGTTGCCGGGTCTTCCACCGTGCTGCCCTATGCCTCCATCGTGGCCGAAGCCTTCGGCGACAACACCGACTTCCCGACCCCGGTCGTGGAATCGGGCGGCTCCTCCGCCGGCCTCAAGCGCTTCTGCGAGGGCGTGGGCGAGAACACCATCGACATCGCCAACGCCTCGCGCGCCATCCGCGAAGCCGAGATCAAGGCCTGCGCCGACGCCGGCGTGACCGACATCATCGAAGTCCGGATCGGCTACGACGGGATCGTGTTTGCCTCGCAGCAGTCCGGCCCGGCCTTCACCGCCTTCGAGGCTGCCGACATCTACAACGCGCTGGCCCCCAAGGTGGTGGTCGACGGTGCGCTGGTCGACAACCCCTACGCCAAGTGGAACGAGTTCAACGCCGATCTGCCCGACGCGGAGATCGCCGCCTTCATTCCCGGCACCAAGCACGGCACCCGTGAAGTGTTCGAGGAGAAGGTGATGGCGGCTGGCTGCGAGGCCACCGGCGCCCTGCAGGCGATGCTCGACAGCGGCATGTCCGAGGATGACGCCGAGAGCGCCTGCCTCGCGGTGCGGACCGATGGCAAGTCGGTCGACATCGACGGCGACTACACCGAGACCCTCGCCCGCATCGACGCCAATCCCAACGGGATCGGCGTGTTCGGCCTGGCCTTCTACGAGAACAACCAGGACAAGCTGAAGGTCGCCACCATGGGCGGCATCGAGCCGAAGACCGAGACCATCGCCTCGGGCGAGTACCCGGTGAGCCGTCCGCTCTACTTCTACATCAAGAAGGCCCATATCGGCGTGATCCCCGGCCTGAAGGAATACGCCCAGTTCTTCGTCTCCGATGACCTCGCCGGCCCGACCGGCCCGCTGGCCAACTACGGCCTGGTCTCCGACCCCGAGCTGGCCAAGACCCAGGCCCTGATCGAGGAAGAGAAGACCATGGGCGAAGGCATGTAAGCCAGCCCGGCTTTCAGGGGCGGAGCCCGCGCGGTTCCGCCCCGACCCTTTCGAGACTGTTCGCACCAGTGACGGCCCCGGTTGTGGGGCACAAGATTTCTGAAGACCCGGGGGACGGCAGATGCCGGTTTTGTGGATCATCCTGATCGTTCTTGGCATCGGCGTGCTGGGATACATCGTCGCCCGGGGTCGGGCGATGGCGAGCGCGGGGCAGGATCCGCGCCACCTGCATTCGCTGCCGAGCTACTACGGCTACATGGGCCTGATGTTTGCCGTGGCCCCGGCCTTCCTGCTTCTGGTGGTCTGGCTCATCGTGGGGCCGATCGTGATCCAGAACCGGGTGGCCTCGCATCTGCCCTCCGAGGTGGTGGAGCAGGCGGCCTCGAAGGATCTGCTGATGGCCGAGGTGCGCCGGGTGGCCGTGGGCCTCGACAACGCGGTGGCCATGGGGGTGATGGACGAGGACACGGTGGCCAATGCGCGGGCCGATTTCACCGACATGACCGCGCGGCTGAAGGAGGCCGGGCAGATCATCACCCAGAACGTGACGGTGCCGGTGCTGCGCGCCGCACAGGAGATGCGGATCGCCAACCGGACCTCGAAGCTCTGGATGACGATCGCCGTCTTCGCCCTGGCCGTGGCCGGCGTCGCGGTGGCCGTGAGCCGGGCGCAGAAGGACTTCCGCGCTCGCAACGTGGTGGAGCGCGGGGTGCGCTGGATGCTGGTGGGGGCGGCCTCGATCGCCATTCTGACCACCGTGGGCATCGTGCTGAGCCTGCTGTTCAACACCATCGAGTTCTTCCGGATCTATCCCGCCAGCGAGTTCTTCGGCTCGCTCACCTGGTCGCCGAGTTTTGGCGGCGGGTCGGAGCTGGGCATCTGGCCGCTGCTCTGGGGCACGCTCTACATCTCGATCATCGCGCTGATCGTGGCGGTGCCGATCGGGCTCTTTGCGGCGATCTATCTCAGCGAATATGCGAGCCCGAGGGTGCGCAGCGTGGCCAAGCCGCTTCTGGAGATCCTCGCGGGCATCCCGACCATCGTTTACGGTCTCTTCGCGCTGCTCACCGTGGGCCCGCTGCTGATGGCGGTGTTCGGTGACGGCGGGCTCGGCTGGATGCAGTCGGGCACGGCGGTGATGACGGCAGGGTTGGTGATGGGCATCATGCTCATCCCCTTCGTCTCGTCGCTGTCGGATGACATCATCAACGCGGTGCCGCAGGCGATGCGGGATGGCTCCTACGGCCTCGGCGCGACCCAGTCGGAGACGATCCGGCAGGTGGTGCTGCCGGCCGCGTTGCCGGGCATCGTGGGCGCGATCCTGCTGGCCGCCAGCCGCGCCATCGGCGAGACGATGATCGTGGTGCTGGGCGCGGGCGCGGCGGCCCGGCTCAGCCTGAACCCCTTCGAGGCGATGACGACGGTGACGGCGAAGATCGTGAGCCAGCTCACCGGCGATGCCGACTTCGCCAGCCCCGAGGCGCTGGTGGCCTTCGCGTTGGGGATGACGCTCTTCATCATCACGCTGGGGCTGAATGTCTTCGCGCTCTACATCGTGCGCAAATACCGGGAGCAATACGACTGATGGCCGACGCAACCGCAAACACGCCGCGCCGTGCGGGCAGCCTGACGACGCTGAACCCGCGGACGAGGCGCAGGAATGCCGCCGAGGCTCGCTTCCGGGCCTACGGGATCGCCGCAATCGCGCTGGGGTTGTTCTTCCTGGTGGTGCTCGCCGTTTCGATCATCCGCTCGGGCGTTCCTGCCTTCACCACCACGGTGGTGAGCCTCGAGATGAACATCAGCCAGGCCGAGATCGACGAGGCCGAGAGCGGGATGCTCAAGACCGCGGCCTATACCCAGCTCTTCATCGGCGAGCTCGGCGAGCAGATGCGCGCGGCGGGGATCGGCGGCGAGGTGGATGGCGAGGCGCTGGAGCGCATTCTCGGCAAGGTCGGCAACGACATGCGGGCCTTCTACCAGGCCAATCCCGGCAGCATCGGCGAACCGGTGACCTTCACGCTGAACGCGTCGTCGCGGGTGGATGGCTATTTCAAGGGGCGCGTGACCCGCGAGGGGCTGGTGGACAGCCGGTTCCTGGTGGCAACCGACCTCGACGTGGTGGATGCGCTGACCGAGGCGGGCATCATCACCCGGCAGTTCGACTGGGCCTTCCTCACCGGCAAGGATGCGGGCGTGGACAACCCCGGCGGCGCGGGCATCGGCGCCTCGGTGCTGGGCTCGTTCTTCATGATGCTGGTGGTGCTGGTGCTCAGCCTGCCGATCGGCGTGGCGGCCTCGATCTACCTCGAGGAGTTCGCGCCGAAGAACCGGTTTACCGACGTGATCGAGGTGAACATCTCGAACCTCGCGGCGGTGCCCTCGATCGTCTTCGGCAT
>CAYVQK010000059.1:0-18608 GCA_964454145.1 uncultured Oceanicola sp.
TGCAGGTGCACCACCGCCCCCGCCGTGCCGCGGGTGTCGTAGAAGGCCGAATGCAACGGCATCTCCTTGGTCGGCCTGTCGCCACCCACATGCGTGCCGGACGCATCGAACCGCGCCAGCCGCGCCGGATCGAGCCTGCCAAAGCTGGTGCCGGTCGGCGAAACCAGCAGCCCGCCATCCTCCGTCCGCGCCGAGATGTTGCCGGTCGAGCCATGGGTCAGCCCCCGGTCGAAGAGCGACTTCGCCAGCAGGCAGATCTGCTCCCTGAGCCGCCCCTCGCTCATCCCAGCATCCCCAGCGCATCGGAGAAGAAGCTCTCCCGCCCGAAATTGCCCGACTTCAGCGCCAGCGCAATCTTCTCGCCGCCGCTCTCGCAGCCGCACCACGGCACGCCGGGGGCGATCTCGCGGCCCACGTCGAGCCGGGTCACGCCCAGCGCCTTGGTCACCGCGCCCGAGGTCTCGCCGCCCGCCACCACGATCCGCCGCGCGCCCTTGTTCCGCGCCTGCACCGCCAGCGCGGCCAGCGCCTCTTCCACCACCGCGCCGGCCCGCGCCGTGCCGAGCATCCCCTGCGCCCGACGCACCTCGTCGGGCTCCGCCGTGGCATAGATGATCGGCGCCTTCGCCATGTCCTGCCGGTCGAGCCAGGCCGAGGCCGCGCCCGGTCCCTCCTGCGCCAGCACCAGCGGATCGAGCTTGAAGGCCGGCGCCTTGTAGGCCGCCACCTGCGCCCGCGTCATCGCCGAACAGCTACCAGAGAGCACCACCGCCCCCGCCCCGACTTCGGGCACCTGCGCCTCGCGCGCGCTGTCATCCAGCAGCCCCGCCTCGCGGTAGAGCCCCGGCAGCGGCATCGCCAGCGCCGAACCGCCGGTCATCAGCGCCATGTCGCGCCCGGCCCGGGCGATCACCTCGAGATCCGCATCGGCCACCGCATCGACAACCACGTGCATCGGCGCCTCCTCAAGCGCCGCCGCCAGAGCCTCTGCACCCCGCGCCACCGTGAGCCTGTCCACCAGCCCCACCTCGCCCGTCACCTGCGGGGCCAGCAGCCGCACCAGGTTGCTGTCGCGCATTGGCGTCAGCGGATGGTCCTTCATCGGGCTCTCCGCCAGAAGCTGCTGCCCGACGAAGAGATTGCCCATGAACACCGAGCGCCCGTTCTCGGGGAAGGCCGGGCAATAGACCGTCTGCTTTGCCCCCAGCGCCGCCATCAGCGCCTCGGCAACCGGGCCGATGTTGCCCTCCGCCGTGGAATCGAAGGTGCTGCAATACTTCCAGAAGAACCGCTCCGCTCCCGTGCCCTTCAGCCACTCGAGTGCCGCAAGCGCCTGCGCCACGGCATCCGCCACCGGCGCGGTGCGGATCTTCAGGGCGATCACCTCGAAGGGCGCATCGCTCGCGCCGTCCTCCGGCACCCCGATCCGCAGCGACACTTTCGCCCCGCTCCGCGCCAGCAAGCCGGCGAGGTCCGTCGCCCCGGTGAAATCGTCGGCAATCGCCCCGAATATGGCCATGCTACTCCTCGTGTATCCCGTCCGCCGTGAAGCCGCCGCCCTGATAAACCACCACCGGCGCGTCGATCGCGGGCATCTCCTCCTCGGCCTCCACCTTGGCGCGGAAGACCTCCGCGTTATCCTGCGGTGCCCAGCCGAGGTAGCTCACCTGGCCGTTGTCCCACCAGCTCGCATCGTTGGCCGAGGCGCCGTAGATCACCGGGCAGCCGACCTTGGGCGCACGGAAGACGCATTCGATCAGCCGCACGAAATCATCGTAGCTCATCCAGGTCGAGAGCATTCGCCGGGTCTTCGGCTCGGTAAAGCAGGATCCGATCCGCACGCAGGCCGTCTCGATCCCGAACTTGTGCCAGTACATGCTGGCCATCGCCTCGCCGAACACCTTGCTCACCCCGTAGAGCCCGTCAGGCTTGGTCACCGAATGGGCATCGAGCTTCACGCTCTGCTCGTGGAACCCGATCGCGTGGTTCGAGCTGGCAAAGATCACCCGCTTGCAGCCGGTCTTCCGGCAGGCTTCGTAGAGGTTGAAGACACCGTCGATATTGGCGTTCGAGATCACCTCCCAGGTGTCCTCGATGGAGCGGCCACCGAGATGCACGATCCCGTCGCAGCCCTTCACCAGCTCTTCCACAGCCGCCTTGTCGCCGAGGTCGCAGACGACGACCTCCTCGTTCTCGCCCGCCGGGGGCATCTCGACCACGTCAGAAAGCCTTAAGGTTTTCGCCATATGTTTCAGACGGTCGCGGCACATCGAGCCAAGGCCGCCCGCGGCGCCGGTGATCAGCAGTCGGTTCATCATGGTTGTCTCTCCCTGTCAGGATTTATGCGCATGGGTTTTCAGGAAGGCCAGAGCAGCCTCCCGCATTTCCGGGGTTTCTCCATGCCCCGCCTCGGGCTGGAGAAAGGTGGTGAGGGTCTCGCGTGGCAGCTTCGCCAGGGCAGCGTCGCGGGCCGCGGGGGGCGTCAGCCCATCCTGCCCGCCATGAGCCACGAAGAACGGGCGCGGCGCGATGCGTGCGGCGACGTCGCCGTGATCGCCCTCGCGGAGCAGCCCGGGCACGGTGAACCACTGGCCATGGCGCTCATGCGCGCCGGTCTCGATCATCGGCGCGATATCGGCCAGCATGATCAGGCTCACCGCGCCGGCCACGCGCGGCTCCAGCGCGGCGAGCCAGGTGCCGAGCCCCGCCCCCATCGAGGCGCCCCAGGTGAAGATGCGGGAGGCATCCACCTCGGGCCGGGCGGCGAGGTATTCGAAGGCGCCGCGCTGGTCGGCCAGCATCCGGCCGAAGAGCGAGCGCCCGTGCCAGGCCTCCGCCTGGGCCAGGCCATCCTCGGTGCCTTCCCCCTGCCGCGCGCCGAATGCCGGCATGTCGATGCAGTAAACAGCAAAGCCCGCCGCCACCAGCGCCGGGCCCGGCGCCCCGCTCGTCCACCGTGCGCCCTCGGTAAGCTCTCGTTTACCAAGGCCATACTCGCCCCCGTGGGCATGGCAGTAGAGCACCGCCGGAAACGGGCCAGCGCCCTCAGGACAGAGGAAAACCCCATCCGCCCGAGGGGCCGCCTGCCCCCAGCCCACCAGCGCCTCGAAGCTCATCAGGTGTAGCCGTAGGAGCCATCCGGCCGCACCGGCAGCTTGCGTTCCCAGTGGATGTAACGGTCGGTCGCCAGGAACTCCTCGTCCATCTCCACGCCCCAGCCGGGCCGGTCCGGCCGGAGTTCCAGATAGCCGTCCACCGGCATATACGGGTCTTTCACATACCCCGCCGCCTCGTCGACGGCGACCATGTCGCGCGTCAGGAAGGCCGAGGTGCCCGGCAGCCGGTATTCGAGGATCTTGAAGTTGGGCGTGGCCGCCGCGAAATGCACGTTCACCGCCGTCGCCAGCGGCCCCATCGGGTTGTGCGGCGCGACGTTGACGTAATGCGCCTCGGCAATCGCCGCGATCTTCCTCATCTCCAGCAACCCGCCCACCGCGCAGATATCCGGCTGGATGATGTCGGCCCCCTTCACGGCGAGCAACCTGTTGAACTCGAAGCGGGAATAGAGGCTCTCCCCGGTCGCCAGCGGAACCCTGAGCTGCCGTTTCAGGTCGCCCCAGGCCTCGATGTTCTCCATCCGCATCGGCTCTTCGAAGAACAGCGGCCGGAACGGTGCCAGCGCATTGCCCATCTCGACAGCCTGGTAAGGCTCGAAGAGCCGCGCATGGGCATCGAAGGCAAACTCCGCCTCCGGGCAAAGCTCCCGAAGCTCTGCCACCCACTCCTCCGTCTGCCCCAGCACCCGGTGCCAAGGCTCGGCGTGAATGTCGCAGCGGTAGGGTGAGAGCTTGAAGGCCGAGAAGCCCCATTGCTCGGAATGCTCCGCCACGTGATCGCGCACCTGCGCCGCATCCGGCGCCGAGTAGACGCCCTGGTATACCCGCACCCTGTCACGCACATGCCCGCCGAGCAGCCGATACACCGGCACGCCCAGCGCCTTGGCCGAAATGTCCCACAGCGCATGGTCGATCCCGGCAATCGCCGCGAGCCCCAGGGCCCCGGGCGGGAAGCGGGATTGCTGCAGGAGTTTCAGGATCAGCCGCTCGATCCGCGTCGGGTCTTCCCCCTCGATCTGGAGGTAGAGGTACTCCAGCAAAGGCGGCAGCGCCCGGTCGGGCCCGTGGTTGTAGCACTCGCCCCAGCCGGTGATCCCCTCGTCGGTATCCACCGCCACGATCACCCGTGGGCGGTTGCCGTCCCGGCTCATGAAACTTCTCAGCCCGGTGATCTTCATCCTGCAAACCTCGCTTGCGGCACGCCCGTCACGCCCAGGCCGGTGACGGCAAAGAGGCTTCCGTCCAGTGCATCCGGCGCGTCGGAGCCGATGGAGGTGACATAGAGCACATCGAGGTTCGCCCCGCCGAACATCGGCTTCGTGGGCCGCTCAACCGGCATCTCCACGATCCGGTCCACCTTGCCCTCCGGTGTGATCCGCACCAGCTGCCAGCCCGAGATCCCCGCCATCCAGTAGCAGCCATCGGCATCCACCGTGCCCCCGTCCGGCCGCCCGGCCACCTCGCGCGTGTCGAAGAAGACCCGGCGGTTCGACGGCGTTCCGGTGTCGGTGTCATAGTCGCAGGCCCAGATCGTGCGCACCGCCGCGTTGCTGTCGGAGTAGTACATCGTCGTCCCGTCGGGCGAGAAGGCGAGGCCGTTCGTCGTGTAGACCTTGTCGAAGAAGGGCGTCACCGTGCCGTCGGGATCGTAGCGATAGAACTGGCCGAGCACCTCGGGCTCGCCACCGTCCTTCATCGTCCCGGCCCAGAACCTCCCCTGCATGTCGCATCCGCCGTCGTTGAAGCGGTTGCCGGGCCGCTCGGGCTCCGGGTCCGTGAGGAAGGACTTCGTCAAGGTTTCGGTGTCATAGAGGTAGAACCCCGACTTGGCCGCCACGATCAGCCCGCCCGCGTCGCGCCGGGCGATGCAGCCCACCGGTTCGCCGAACTCGAAGGGCGTGTCGGCGCCGCTCTCCTCCGTCCGGTGGATGATCCCGCCGGTGATGTCGACCCACCAGAGCGCGGCATCCGCCACATCCCAGACAGGCCCTTCCCCCAGCGCCGCCCGCAGGGGCAGCGCCACATCCACAGATACACCCATGTTCTACTCTCCCTTGAAGACCCGCCGCTCCGACGCCTCGATATGCTCTGCCATCGCGGCGCGGGCCGCCTCCGCATCACCCGCGGCGATCGCGTCGAAGATCCGGCGGTGCTCGTTGCCCATCGAAACCTTGCCCTCCCGATACCCGGTGGTGCCCAGGCTGCGGACGAACTTGCCGATGAAGAACATCTGCGGCCGGAGCATGTGCAGTGTATCAAGTATGAATCTGTTGTCCGACAACTCGGCAATGCGCACGTGAAAGCGCGCGTCCATCTCGATGGTCGAGGTGCCCTCGCGCACGCTGGTCTCCATGTCCTCCAGCATCTCCTCAAGCGCGGCGACCTCCTCGGGCGTCGCACGCTGCGCCGCCAGGCCTGCGCTCTGCATCTCCAGCATCTTGCGAAAGGCGATGTAGGCGGCGATGTCGTCGATGCTCTGCAGCGGCGCATAGCCCGCACCGGCCTCCTCGCCGCCCCCGCTGATGAAAGACCCGGCCCCCTGGCGCGACACAATCAGCCCGTCCTCGCGCAGCCTGGCAAGCGCCGAACGAATCACCGGGCGCGAGACCCCGTGCTCGGAGGCCAGATCCTTCTCGGCCGGCAGCCGGGCCCCCAGCGAGTAGTGCCCGCTCCGGATCTGTGACAGCAGCCGCTCGTAGACATCCGTCTCGAGACGGCGCGCCGAAGCCGCCTCGCCCCGCGCCGCCACTTCCTTGGACATGGTATTCATCAGAACGTTCTCCCGACCCACGGCTTACCATGGGCCAGGAAATTACAACATGACAAAATTTGTTTGACAAGTGGGGTGCGGAATGTTGACCTTACGGCGCTGAGACTCGGAAGAGCGAAAGCACAGGGAGGAAAATCCATGACACGAAATTGGCGATTCTCGTCAGTTGCCGCGCTTGCCGTCGGCGTATTTCTGCATCCGTTTACCGCGATGGCGGGCGAAGCCCCGGCGCTGGCCGAAGCCGTCGCCGCGGGCAACCTGCCGCCCCTCGAGGAGCGGCTGCCCGATCAGCCCGAAGTCATCACCGGGCTCGACAGCATCGGTCAATACGGCGGCAAGCTCCGCCGGATGCTGGGTGGCTCGAACGACCACAACTCGATCCTGCGCATCGTCAGCCCCCAGGGCCTGACCCGCTGGAAATCGGATTTCTCGGGCGTCATCCCCAACGTGGCCGAGAGCTGGGAAAGCAACGAGGACGGCTCGGAATTCACCTTCAAGCTTCGCGCGGGGATGAAATGGTCGGACGGTGAACCCTTCACTGCCGACGACGTGATGTTCTACGTCGAGGACATCCTGCCCAACACCGACTTCTATCCCAACCCGCCCTCGCGCTACGTGGTGAACGGCGAGGTGATGACGGCGGAGAAGATCGACGATCACACCGTGAAGCTGAAGTTCGCCGCGCCTTACGGCACCTTCCTCACCGAGCTGGCAACCCCGCTCGCCCAGGAGCCAGTGCTCTGGGCCAAGCACTACTGCCAGCAGTTCCACCCCAAGTACAATCCGGACCTGCAGTCCATGGTCGATGCCACCGATGCGGTGGAAGACTGGCCCGGGCTGTTCCGGCTGAAATGCGGCGAGGTCGAGGCCCCCAACCGCTGGTCCAACCCCGAGCGCCCCACGCTCGACCCATGGGTGGTGACCGGTGAAGGCTACTCCGCCGGCTCGACCCAGGTGGTCATGGCACGCAACCCGTATTTCTGGCAGGTCGACGAGGAGGGCAACCAGCTCCCCTACATCGACACGCTGGAGATGAACGTGGCGCAGGACAACCAGGCCATCGTTCTGGAAGCCATCGCCGGAAACATCGACTTCCAGCGGCGCCAGATCTCGAACCTCGAGAACAAACCGGTCTTTGCCGAGAACGCGGAAAAGGGCGATTACGAGATCCTCGACATGATCAACGCCAACTCGAACTCGATGGCGATCCACCTCAACCAGACCCACAAGGATCCGGTGATGCGCGAGCTGATCCGCAACAAGGACGTGCGGATCGCGCTGAGCATCGGGATCGACCGCGACGAGATCATCGACATCGTCTACCAGGGCCAGGGCGAACCCTGGCAGATCGGGCCGCGGCCGACCCATGTGCTCTACAACGAGCAACTGGGCCGTCAGCACACCGAGTATGATCCCGACCGGGCGAACGAGCTGCTTGACGGGGCCGGGCTGACCGAGCGGGATGCCGAAGGCTATCGCCTGATGCCCGATGGTCGCCGCTTCACCTTCAACGTGCAGTTCACCGGCATCGAGCAGCCGGACTGGGGCGACACGCTGGAGATCATGAAGGAGCAGTGGGAGGAGATCGGCGTGGAGCTGACCTCGGCCTCGGTCGAGCGGTCGATCTACTACAGCCGCGGCGAGGCCAACGAGCACGACTTCATGGTCTGGGGCGCGCCTGGCGGGCTCGATCCCACGCTCGATCCGCGTGATGTCATCGCCGTACATCCGCAGGCCAGCTGGTACGCCATTCCGTGGACCCGCTGGTACCTGTCGGGTGGCGCCGATGGTGAAGAGCCGACCGAAAGCATGAAGCAACGGCTCGAGCTCTACGACGCCTACAAGAAGGAAGCGGATCAGGAGAAGGCGCTGGATATCTTCCGGCAGATTCACCAGATCGCAGCGGACGAGTTCGAGGTCTTCGGCATCACTCTCGCTCCCAACCTCGTGGGCGTGGTGAAGAAGGACCTGATGAACGCGCCGCGCAGCCTGCCCTCGTCGTGGATGTATCCCGACCCGGGCCCGACCCTGCCGCAAACCTGGTACTGGCCGCAGAGCTGACCGGACACAGGGGTGGGCAGCCCATGCCCACCCCACCCCCCGCAGACATCGCCGCCGCGCGGCGCAATGACACCACCCAAAACAGGCCCGCATCATGATCTGGCGTTACATCCTGCGACGCATCCTGTGGATGGTGCCGTTTCTCTTCGGCGTCTCCATCGTCGCCTTCCTCCTCATCCAGGCCCCGCCCGGCGATTATCTCACCACCTACATCGCCAAGCTGGGCGAGAGTAACGAGATCATGGACCAGGCTTCGATCGAGAACCTCCGCGAGAGGTTCGGCCTCGATCAGCCGCTTTACGTGCAGTACTTCAAATGGGTGAGCCGCCTGCTCGTGGGTGACTTCGGCATGAGCTTCGAGTGGCGCCAGCCGGTGGCCGACCTCGTCTGGGAACGGATGGGGCTGACCCTCTGCCTCTCCATGGCGACGCTGCTGTTCACCTGGGCGGTGGCCTTCCCCATCGGCGTCTACTCCGCCGTCCACAAGTATTCGATCGGTGACTATCTCGCCACGACGCTGGGCTTCATCGGCCTCGCCACGCCCAACTTCCTGCTCGCGCTGATCCTGATGTACATCGGCGTCGTCCATTTCGGCGCCGACGTGGGCGGGCTCTTTTCGAACGAATACAAGAACGCGCCCTGGAGCTTCGCCAAGGTCGTCGACCTGATGAAGCACCTCTGGCTACCCATCATCGTGCTGGGCACCTCGGCCACCGCCTCGCTGATCCGCATCATGCGGGCGAACCTGCTGGACGAGCTGAACAAGCCCTATGTCGACACGGCCCGCGCCAAGGGCCTGTCGGAATTCTGGCTCATCATGAAATACCCGGTCCGCGTGGCGCTCAACCCCTTCGTCTCCACGATCGGCTGGGTGCTGCCCAACCTCGTTTCGGGCGCCGTCGTCACCGCCATCGTGCTCTCCCTGCCCACCGCCGGCCCGCTGATGCTGCAGGCGCTGCTGGCGCAGGACATGTATCTCGCCGGGGCCTTCGTGCTGCTGCTCTCGTCGCTGACGGTGATCGGCATGCTGCTCTCCGACATCCTCCTCGTTCTGCTCGATCCGCGGGTGAAGTATGACTGAAACACCCGAACACACCCTACCCGACCAGCCCGACGAGCAGCTCGCGGCCGCCGAGAGCCATTCGGCCGACAAGGTCGCCATCGCCTCGCAGTGGCAGCTCACCTGGTGGGCGTTCAAGAAGCACAAGCTGGCGATGATCGGCCTCTGGGTGATCGGCTTCATGTACCTCGTGTCGATCTTCGCGGGCTTCGTGGCGCCGGACGATCCGACCAAGCAGAACCGCCGGGCGGTGTATCACCCGCCTCAGATGATCCATTTCATCGACAGCACCGAGGATGGCTGGAGCTTCCGCCCCTACGTCTGGGAAATGGACCGCGAGCGCGACCCCGACACGCTGGCGATCACCTACCAGCCGTCGGGCGAGAAGATCTATCTCAAGCTCTTCGGCAAGGGCGAGCCCTACAAGTTCTGGGGTCTCTGGGAGACCGACAGGCACCTCTTCGCCACCGAGAACCCGCGCGAGAAGTTCTTCATCTTCGGGGCCGACAGGCTGGGCCGCGACATGTTCAGCCGGGTGGTCTACGGCACGCGGGTGTCGATGAGCATCGGCCTCGTCGGCGTGGCAATCGCGCTTGTTCTGGGCATCACGCTGGGCGGCATATCGGGCTATTATGGCGGACGGATCGACTCGGTGATCCAGCGGCTGATCGAGTTCGTGCTGAGCCTGCCGACCATCCCGATCTGGCTGGCTCTCGCGGCAGCCCTGCCGCCCTCCTGGCCGATCTACCAGCAGTATTTCGTCATCACCCTCATCGTCAGCCTGGTCGGCTGGACGGAACTGGGGCGCGTCGTGCGCGGCAGGTTCCTTGCGATGAAGAACGACGATTTCGTCATCGCAGCCCGGCTCGACGGAGCCAGCGAGAGGCGGATCATCTTTCGGCACATGCTGCCATCGCTCACCAGCCACATCATCGCGTCGCTCACCCTGGCGATCCCGCTGATGATCCTGGCTGAAACCGGCCTTTCCTTCCTTGGCCTCGGCCTGCAGCCGCCCGCCATAAGCTGGGGCGTGCTGTTGAAGGAGGCGCAGAACATCCGCTCGATATCCCAGGCCCCCTGGCTCTTCGTCCCCGGCGGTTTCGTCGTGGTTGCGGTCCTGGCCTTCAACTTTCTCGGAGACGGCATGAGAGACGCCGCTGATCCCTATGGTCACTGAAGCAAGCAGCCGCCCGATCCTCGCGGTCGAAAACCTCAACGTCGGGTTCAACACCCGGAAGGGCATGTTCGACGTGCTCCACGGTGTGAGCTTCGAGCTGCACCGGGGCAAGACGACAGCGATCGTGGGCGAAAGCGGCTCTGGCAAGTCCGTCACCGCGCGGGCGATCCTGAACATGGTGCCGCGGCCCGGTGTCATCAACGGCGGGCGGGTGCTGTTCCGACCATCGAAGGGGCAGGAGATCGAGACCACCGCGCTCGACCCAAGGGGCAAGGCGATCCGCGACATTCGCGGCGGCAAGATCGGGATGATCTTCCAGGAGCCGATGAGTTCTCTGAGCCCGGTGCACACCATCGGCAACCAGATCATCGAGGCGATCCGGCTGCACCGCGACTGCACCAAGGCCGAGGCGCGCGAGATTGCGCGTGGGATGCTGGAGCAGGTGGAGATCCCCAAGCCGGAGAAGGCGCTGGACCAGTATGCCTTCGAGTTTTCCGGCGGCATGCGGCAGCGGGCGATGATCGCCATGGCGCTCTCCTGCCGGCCCGACGTGCTGATCGCCGACGAGCCCACCACCGCGCTCGACGTGACGACGCAGGCCGAGATCCTCGACCTCATGCGCAAGCTCCAGACCGAGCTCGACATGGCGATCATGTTCATCACCCACGACATGGGCGTGGTGGCAGAGCTGGCCGACGACGTTGTGGTGATGGAGAAGGGGCACGTGGTGGAAACGGGAGAGACCGCTGCGCTCTTCGCCCACCAGCACCACCCCTATACCAAGCGCCTGCTGGGCGCGGTGAAGCGGCTGGAAGAGCCCGCTGCCGCAAAGGTGCGGCCGGCGGCGGACGCCAGGGAAATCCTGCGAGTCGATGACCTGCGGCTGCACTTCGAGAAGCGGGAGGGGTTCTTCCAGCGGGTGACGGATGTGACACGGGCGGTCGATGGCGTGAGCTTTTCGCTGAAGGAGGGCGAGGCGCTGGGGATCGTGGGCGAGAGCGGGTCCGGCAAGACGACCGTTGGGCGGTGCATTGCGCGCGTCTATGACCCGGAAGGCACGGTGGATTACCGGGGGTCGAACCTCGTTACCGCGGGCAAGGCGGAAATGCAGGGCTATCGCCAGCAGATCCGGATGATCTTCCAGGATCCCTTCGCCTCGCTGAACCCGCGGATGACGGTGAAACAGATCATCGCGGAGCCGCTGGTGGTGAACGGCGTTGCCTCGGGGCAGGAGCTCGAGGACCGGGTGGCGAAGCTCATGCGGGAGGTGGGGCTGGCGCCGGAGATGATGGAGCGCTACCCCCATGCCTTCTCGGGTGGACAGCGGCAGCGGATCGTGGTGGCCCGCGCCATCGCGCTGGAGCCGAAACTGGTGATCGCCGACGAGCCGACCTCTGCGCTCGACGTGTCGATCCGGACCCAGGTGCTGGACCTGCTGCTCAAGCTGCAAGCCGAGATGGGGCTGAGCTTTCTGTTCATCAGCCACGACATGGCGGTGATCCGCTACTTCTGCGACCGGGTGGCGGTGATGTATCGCGGCAAGATCGTCGAGATCGGCGAGACCGAGGAGATCATCACCAACCCGCAGCACCCCTATACCAAGGCGCTTCTCAGCTCGGTGCCCATCGCCGACCCCGCCCTGCGCGGCACACGGCAGCGGCATCGCTACATGGGGGAGGCCTCTTGAGGTACTCCGAAGGGATCGAAGAGGTCATCGCCCTCGGCGATTTTGCGACGCCTGCGGCGGCGGAAGCCTATTGGAACGAGGGCGTGCCGAAGGCGCCCTGCGAGGATTTCACCTATGCCGGCGGCGCGGGGCAGTCACAGGCGGCCAGGCTCTACCGGGGCGGGGATCTGGGCACGCTGCTCTACATCCACGGCGGCGGATGGGCGGGCGGGTCGATCGCGCTGCACGAGCCCTCGGCGGCCGGGATGGCGCTGCAGAGCGGGTGGGATGTGCTGAGCATCAGCTACAGGCTGGCCCCGGCGCACCCGTTCCCCGCAGGGCTGGAGGATTGCCGGGCAGCTCTGAGCTGGTTGGCCGCGAAGGGTGGCCGGATTGCCATCGGAGGCGCTTCGGCGGGGGCGAACCTTGCCGTCGCTACTGCGCTCTCCACCGATGTGCGGCTCGCGGGGATGGTGCTGTTCTATGGCGTCTACGGTGAAGAACTCGAAACCGAGAGCTACCGCCGCCACGAGAATGGTCCCGGCCTGACCCGCGCCCGGATGCGCGAGCTCTTCGCCATGTATGACCCGACCGGAACACGAGACCCGCTGATCGCACCCCTCAAGGCCGACCTTCGCGGACTGCCGCCCGCGTTGCTGATCGCGGCCGAGGTGGACGTTTTGCTTAGTGAAAACAGGGCCATGGCAGAGGCGCTTCGCGGTGCAGGCGTGGCTGTGACCTGGCATGAGGAGCCGGGCGTGACCCATGGCTTCATCAATCGCGGGCGGCTGGTGCCGGCGGCGGAGGCCTGCATCACGCGGGCGGCGAGATTTCTCAAGGAGACGCTGACATGAAAATCGAGCGGGTCGAGGCTGTCACCTTCCGCCATTCCACCAACACCGTGCGCGACAGTGACGGGCACAACCACCCGGGTCCGAAGGGCACGGGCGCGTCGACCATGCTGCGGATCATCTGCGAGGATGGCAGCGAGGGGCGCGCGATCTGCCGGCCGGTGGACGTGCGCGAGGACGTTCTGGAGCGCTACGTGCGGCCCAACCTCGTCGGGCACAGCGCGCTGCTCATCGAGCGGGCCTGGTACGCGATCTACAAGTGGCAGCGCCTGTCTGGCGGACAGCTGACAGACCGGACGCTGACGGCGGTGGACCTCGCGCTGTGGGACCTGATGGGCAAGGTCACCGGCCAACCGGTGTGGAAGCTGCTGGGCGGCTACCGGCCTAAGATCCTCGCCTATGGTTCCACCATGTGCGGCGACGACATGGAGGGCGGGCTCGCCACGCCCGAGGATTACGCCCGCTTTGCCGAGTGGATGGTGGGGCGCGGCTACAAGGCGATCAAGCTGCATGGCTGGATGGTGCCGATGCCCGGTGCCCCGGACGTGCGGCTGGATTACCGCGCCTGTGCCGCGGTGCGCGAGGTGGTGGGCGAGGGCTTTCCGCTGATGCTGGATCCTCACCACTTCTACCCCCGGTCCGACGTGCTCTGGCTCGCCAACAAGCTGCAGGAGCTGGATTTCGTGTGGATGGAGGAGCCGATGGAGGAGGCCTCTATGAGCTCCTACAAGTGGCTCTCGGCCAACACCGGGCTCAACATCCTCGGCCCCGAGACGATGACCGGCAAGCACTGGACCCGGGCGGAATGGGTGAAGCATGACGCCTGCGACATGGTGCGCACCGGCGTGTGGGACGTGGGCGGGATCAGCCCGGCGATGAAGTGCGCCCACATGGCCGAGAGCTTCCACATGGCCTGCGAGGTGCATGGCACGGGCGCGGGCAACCTCGCCGTGGCGCTGGCCTCGCACAACTGCACCTACTACGAACGCGGGCTGCTGCATCCCTTCGTGGATTACGACGAGCCGGCGGATTATCAGAACCGGATCGACGACGAGATGGATGCCGACGGCTACGTGCACGGGCGCGAGGAGCCGGGGCTGGGGCAGGACATCAACCTCGAGTACATCGAAGCGAACCGGGTGAACGATGACTGACCTGCGCATCGCGGATGTCCGCGTGACCCCCATCGCCTTCGCCGACCCGCCGCTGCTGAACAATGCGGGCTGCCACCAGCCTTTCGCCCTGCGCTCGATCATCGAGGTGGAGACGGAAGAAGGCGTTGTGGGGCTTGGCGAGAGCTATGGCGCGACGGCCGTGGTGGACGGCATCGCGGCGGCGGGCAAGGCCATGGTGGGGCGCAAGGTGACCGACCTCAATGCGCTCTGGGCCGCGGCGCAGGGCGGTGGACGCGCGGAGGGGTATACCGGGGCGGAGGCGGTTGTGCCGCGGGTGGTGGCCGCGATCGAAGTGGCGATGTGGGACGCGCTCGGCAAGGCGACGGGCCAGCGGGTGGTGGACCTGCTGGGCGGTCAGGTGCGGGAGCGCGTGCCGTTTTCGGCCTATCTCTTCTACAAGTTCGCGGCCCATGCCGATGGCACCACCGACGCCTGGGGCGAGGCGCTGACGCCTGAGGGGCTGGTGGAGCAGGCCCGGAAGATGGTGGACGAGAACGGCTTCAAGGCGATCAAGCTGAAGGCCGGGGTGCTGGAGCCGGAGGAGGAGATCGCCGGGCTGGAGGCGCTGCGCGCGGCCTTCCCCGAGGCGCCGCTCCGGATCGACCCGAACGGCGGCTGGACGGTGGAGACATCGCTGCGGCTGCTGCCGCGGCTGACCGGGCTGGTGGAATACCTGGAAGACCCGACGGCGGGCCTGAGCGAGAATGCGCAGGTGCAGGCGGCGACGGACATTCCGCTGGCGACCAACATGTACGTCGTTGAAAACGCGCATCTTCCGCCGAACATGGCGCAGGATGCCTTTCGGGTGATCCTGAGCGATCACCACTACTGGGGCGGACTCGCGGCTTGCCGTCAGCTGGCCCATATCTGCGATCTCTGGGGGTTGGGGCTGGGGATGCACTCCAACTCGCACCTGGGTATCTCGCTGGCGGCGATGACCCACTTGGCGGCGGCCACGCCGAACCTGACCTATGACTGCGATACCCATCAGCCGTGGCAGGTGGACGAGGTGATCGAGGGGGGCAAGCTCGGGTTCGAGGGCGGCTCGCTGGCGGTGCCGGAGGGGCCGGGGCTGGGCGTGACGCTGGACCGCGACGCGCTGAAGCAGCTGCACGAGAACTATCTCGCCTGCGGCTACACCAAGCGCGACGATGCCACCGAGATGAAGAAGCACTGGCCGGACTGGACCTTCGGGCGGCCCAAGTTCTGAAGGCTATTCGGGGAAGAAGGCGGGATGATCGGCGCGCAGCTTTTCGAGCCTGGTGATGGTGCCGCTGAGGTGGCGGCGGACGGCCTCCACGGCGGCTTCGGCATCGCGGGCGCGGAGGGCAGCGATGATTTCCTTGTGCTCGCGGATGATGCGGTGAATCTTCTCGTCGTCCCACATGTCGAGCCGCCGCAGGCGGTTGAGGTGGCCCGAGCGGGAGCGGATCAGCCGGTGCAGCCCGGCATAGCCCGCCGCGGAGAGCAGGGCCTGGTGGAAGGCATCGTCGATATCCTGGAAGGCGCCGATCTCGTCGCCGTTGGCGATCACCATTTCCTGCATGGAAACCAGGGTGTTGAGGCGGGTCAGGGTATTCTCGCCCACGCTCTCGCTTGCCAGTTTTCGTACCACCTCGATCTCGACCGAGCGGCGCAGGAAATGGGCCTCCTCGATCTCGTCGGGGTTGATCCGGGTGACCACCGTCTTGCTCTGCGGGAAGATATCGACCAGCCCCTCGGCCTCGAGCTTCTGGAGCGCGTCGCGCAGCGGTGTCTGGCTGACACCGTACTCGCGGGCGAGGTCGTTGCGGGTAAGTACGGTGTCGGGCGGGAGCTGGAGCGAGATGATCCGGCGGCGCAGGGAATCGAGCGTGCGGCCTGCGGCTGTTTGCGCGGTGCCCTTTGTCTCGGCGCCTATGCCGAGGCGGGCGATGACGTCGGTGAAGGTCCCCTGGTCGTTCATGTTAGCGGTCACACCCCTCAATCCAGCGCATCCTGTCAGCCCTCCAATGGCATTGCAAGATCGAAAGCACTAATATATCAGTTGCCGCGACACGGTTCGAGCAATGGAGGTTGTGCATGTCACTGAGTGAGGAAACCCGCGAGCGGCTGCGGGGCGTCTCTGTCGCCACCCTCGCCACCGCCCTCTACAAGCGCGGTTTGCGCAACCAGGTACTGCAGGATGTGCATCCGGTTGCGGTGAAGGGCCGGAACATGGTCGGACCCGCCTTCACGCTGCGCTACATCCCGGCGCGGGAGGACCGCAACACGCTTGAGGTGTTCCGCGACCGGCAGCACCCGCAGCGGCAGGCGATCGAACAATGCCCGCCCGGCCACGTGATGGTGATGGACAGCCGCAAGGACGCGCGCGCTGCATCATCGGGCGATATCCTTATCACCCGGTTGATGGTGCGTGGCGGCGAAGGCGTGGTGACGGACGGCGGCTTCCGCGACGCGGGCACCATCGCCGAACTCGACATTCCGGCCTACCACAACCGCCCCTCCTCCCCCACCAACCTCACCCTGCACGAGGCGATCGAGATCAACGGCCCGATCGGCTGCGCCGACGTGGCGGTGTTTCCTGGCGACGTGATCGTGGGCGACTACGAGAGCGTCATCGTGATCCCGGCGGAAATCGCCGACGAGGTCTCGAAGGAGGCGGTGGAGATGACCGCCTACGAGGATTTCGTGGTGGAACAAGTGAAGGGCGGCGCGACGATCATCGGGCTCTACCCGCCCACCGACGAGACCAACCTGGCCAGGTTCGAGACCTGGCGCAAAGAGAACAACCGCTGAGGACAAGACATGCTCGACAACCAAGACCTTAAGGCGCGGATCAAGACCGGCCTGCTCTCCTTCCCGGTCACGCCCTTCGGCGCGGACGGGGGCTTTGCCGCCGATCCTTTCCGCAAGCACCTGGAATGGCTGAGCGATTACGAGGTTGCAGGCCTGATCGTGGCGGGCGGCACCGGGGAGATGTTTTCACTTACGCCTCAGGAGATCGTGGATGTCGTGAAGGTGGCCAAGGAGGCCCAGCCCGGCCAGCCGATCATCGCCGGTTGCGGCTACGGCACCCGGATGGCCTGCGAGATCGCCCAGGGGATCGAGGCGGCGGGGGGCGACGGCATCCTGCTCTTGCCGCATTACCTGATCGGCGCCCCGGCGGAGGGGATCGAGGCCCATATCCGCGCGGTCTGCAAGGCCACGAAGATGGCGGTGATCGTCTACAACCGCGGCCAGGCGCGGGTGACGGAAGACATGATCGCCCGGCTCGCGGACGACTGCCCGAACATGATCGGCTTCAAGGACGGGACCGGCGATATCGACACGGTGCGGCGGATCACCGTGCGGATGGGCGACCGGCTAAGCTACATCGGCGGGATGCCGACCCATGAGCTGTTTGCACAGGCCTACAGGGGGGCCGGGATGCCGACCTACTCGAGCGCGGTTTTCAACTTCGTGCCCGAGACGGCGCTGGAGTTCCACGCGGCCTTCACCGCGGGGGACGACGCCAAGTGCGAGCAGATGCTGCGGGATTTCTACTATCCCTTCGCCAAGATCCGCGACCGGAAGACCGGCTACGCGGTGAGTGCGATCAAGGCGGGTGTGCGGCTGCGGGGCTTCGAGGCCGGGCCGGTGCGGAGCCCGCTGACGGACCTGACCGAAGAGGAAATGGGGCTGATGGAGGCGCTGATTTCCGGGCGGAAATAATCTGCGCGGAGGGTTAACGGGGCTTCCGGAGCATGGGGGAGCGCAGAGCAACACCCCATGCACAACTGATGCACAGCTGATGCACAGCCCATGCATACGCGATTTGCGATTCGTAGTTGTCGGGCCTCCCGTTGCCACAAGGCACGGGGGGCCTTCGTTTTTTTAACCTTCTCCTGCTCACGGCACCGTGAGGGTTGCCCGAATTGCTCCACTAATATATCAGTAAGCGAGTCGCAGCGTTGGTGGAGGCCGGCGAGGTGACCTTGAAAAGGTAATCGGGAGGATACCAATGACTTTCAAAACCCTCGCCAAGTCCGTCAGCACCCTCGCGGTGGCGGCGGTCGTCGGCGCCATCGCCACGGGCGCGATGGCGGCGGAGCGGACGCTGAAGATCCAGACCAGCTCGAACGCGAGCCACGCCTCGCTCGCCTACCTGAACGAGGAGTGGGTGCCCAAGCTGGAAGCGATGACCGGCGGCAAGCTCGGCATCGAGTTCCTGCCCGTGGACGCGGTGGTGCCGCGCCAGGAGACCCCGGAGGCGATCGGTGTCGGCATCCTCGACGGCGACCTGACCTCGATCAACTACTTCGCCGGTGTCGATCCGGCCTTCGCGCTGATGGGCGACCTGATCGCGGGCTACGACTCCGCCGACCAGATCCAGGCCTACTGCGCCCAGGGTGGCGGCAAGGAGATGCTCCAGAAACTCTTCGACACCCATTACGAGGGAGTGAAGGTCGTGGGCTGCGGTGCCTATGCCCGTGAAGCCTTCGTGTCCAAGGTGCCGGTGCGCGGCGTGGCCGACCTGAAGGGCCTGAAGATCCGCTCGCCCGAGGGCCTTGCGGCCGACGTGTTCAAGCGGGCCGGTGCTGCTCCGGTCTCCATGTCCGGCTCCGAGACCTATGGCGCGCTGGAGAAGGGCGTGATCGACGCCGCCGACAACTCGGCCTACGCCAACAACGACGCCAACGGCATGCACAAGGTCGCCAAGTACCCGATCTTCCCCGGCATCCACTCGACCCCGATCCTGCAGTTCACCGTC
>CAYVQK010000060.1:0-18586 GCA_964454145.1 uncultured Oceanicola sp.
GATCTCGGGGTTCAACGCATAGGCGCTCAGCTCGAACCGCACCTGGTCATTGCCCTTGCCGGTGGCGCCATGGGCCACAGCATCGGCACCGGTCTCGGCAGCGATTTCCACGAGGCGCTTCGAGATCAGCGGCCGGGCGATCGAGGTGCCCAGCAGGTAGAGCCCCTCATAAACCGCATTGGCCCGAAACATCGGGAAGACGAAATCGCGCACGAACTCCTCGCGCACATCCTCGATGAAGATGTTCTCCGGCTTGATCCCCAGCAGCTCCGCCTTCTTGCGGGCCGGATCCAGTTCTTCGCCTTGGCCAAGGTCGGCAGTGAAGGTGACAACCTCGCAGCCATACTCCACCTGGAGCCATTTCAGGATGATCGAGGTATCGAGCCCGCCGCTGTAGGCGAGCACCACTTTCTTGGGGGCGGTCATGTGCCGGGCGCTCCGTCATCTTGCGTTCAAGGCGGCGGTGTAGGCGCTTTCCTGGCGGAATCCAAGGGGCTGTCAGGCGGCGGGCCCCTGCTCGAACAGCGCGCGCGACGCCCGGAAACTGGCGACCACCGCCGCCGCCTCCGCGGCGCCTGCCTCGCCGTGTCGGGCGTGCAACTCAGCCGCCTGGCAGAGCTCCGCGACGTCGGCGAACCCCATGTTCAACGCGGAGCTCTTGAGGAAGTGAAAATCCTCCTCCCAGTTCTCCGATCTGCCGGCCTCGAAGGCCCGCAGCACATCCTCGGTCTCCTCGAGGAAGATCTCCGTCACCTCTCCGAAGGCCTCGTCGCCCACCTCCTCCCGCAATTCCGCAACACGGCCCCAATCTATCATGGCGTCCTCCGTCTTCTCCGGCATTACCCGAGCCTAGACCGCGCGGGTTGACGGAAGGTTACGCCACGTGCCGCCTTGTCCGGCTTCACCCAACCTTAACCGCTGACTGCCAAACCATGCGGGCAACCCATGAAGAGCCGCCAACCCGTGCAGACAGTCACAGCACAGTCCGCCCCCCCGCCGCGCGCCGCGCCCGCTGCGCCGCGCAGGGTGCTTGTCGTCGATGACAGCCGGATGCAACGCCGCATCCTGTCGGCCATGCTCACCCGTTGGGGCTATACCGTGGTCGAGGCGCCGGATGCCCGCAAGGCGCTCGACATCTGCCGGGCCGATCCGCCCGATTTCGTCCTCTCCGACTGGATGATGCCCGGCATGAACGGAATCGAGTTCTGCACGGTCTTCCGCACCATCCCGCGTGAAAGCTACGGCTACTTCATCCTGCTCACCTCAAAGAGCAGCACCAGGGAGGTCGCCGCCGGGCTCGATGCGGGGGCCGATGACTACCTCGCCAAGCCGATCTCCCCCGACGAGCTGCGCGCCCGCATGTCAGCGGGTGAGCGGATCCTCGGCATTCATGCCGAACTGGTCGAAAAGAACCGCCTCGTCACCGAAACCCTCGGCCAGATCTCCGCCCTCTACGATTCGCTCGACAGGGATCTTCAGGAGGCGCGCAAGCTCCAGCAGTCCCTGATCAAGGAGCGCTATCGCAGCTTCGGCGCCTCCCAGATCTCGCTGCTGCTGCGCCCCTCCGGTCATGTCGGCGGCGATCTGGTGGGGTTCTTCTCGATCAATGCCGATCGGGTCGGCGTCTTCGCCATCGACGTATCCGGCCACGGCGTCTCCTCCGCGCTGATGACGGCGCGCCTCGCCGGCTTTCTGTCGCCAACCTCAGCCGATCAGAACGTCGCAATGATGGAAAACGAGCTTGGCCTCTACGATGCGATTCCGCCGGCGGACCTGGCGACCACCCTCAACCGTCTCGCCTTCACCGAGCTCGACACCGAGCATTACTTCACCTTCGCCTACGCCGATATCGACCTGACGACAGGCGCCTTCACCCTCGTCCAGGCCGGCCACCCGCACCCGATGATCCTGCGGGCCTCCGGTGCGATCGAGGAGATCGGCGAGGGTGGCATGCCGGTCGGCCTTGTCGAAGAGGCCACCTACGAGCAGGTCAGGGGCGTGCTTCTTCCGGGCGACAGGCTCTTCCTCATGTCCGATGGCCTGACCGAGGCGATGGATCCCAAAGGCGTGATGCTCGGCGAAGATGGCCTCGCTGCGCTTCTGCGCCGCAACGCCGGCACCCGCGGGCCCGGCTTCCTCGAGGCCCTCACCTGGGATCTGTCGGACTATACCGGCGCCCAGGACTTCGCCGACGACGTCTCCGCCGCCCTGTTCGAATATGACGGCCCAAAGGAGATGGGCTAAGCCAACCCCTTCAGTGCCCGCGCCGCGAAATGGGCGTCACCCCGGTTGCCCAGCATCTCCACCGCGTCTCCGGCGTCCAACCAGATGGCGCTATGCCCCGGCTCGCTCGGCGGCCCCAGGCGTCGCACCGGGCGGGCCAGCACCACCGTGCACACCTTCTCCGCCCAGATGTCGTACTCCGGCATGTAGGTGAACCGCCGGAACGCCCCGAGCCGCCGCAACGGGGCGATCCGCCAGCCAGTCTCTTCGAAGACCTCGCGGTGCAGCGCTGCCATCGGCTGCTCACCGGGGTCTATCCCTCCGCCAGGCAGCTGAAACTCCGGTTTCGGCTCCTCCTGGAAGGTCACCAGCACCTGCCCGCCCAGGGGCAAAAGCGCATAAATCCCGGGTCGCCGCACGTAGCGCCGCCCGGCTTCCAACGGTTCACCGAATCGTCGCACTGTCCGCTGCCCCTTTGCCTTGCATGCTCCCGCCCTTATATGGCACCGACACAGCAAGCCTCCACCGTCAAGGAACGCCAATGACCCTCGGTGCACAGATCGCCTGGGACGACACCGTCCTGCCCTTCCAGCTCGACCGCTCGGATATCCGCGGCCGGGTGGCGCGGCTCGACGGCGTTCTGGATGAGATCCTCGCCCAGCATGATTACCCCGATTCCATCGAACAGCTCGTGGCCGAGATGGCCCTGCTGACCGCGATGATCGGCCACACGATGAAGCTCCGCTGGAAGCTCTCGCTCCAGGTCCGGGGCGACGGCCCCGCGCGCCTCATCGCCACCGACTACTACGCCCCCGAGAGCGAGGGCGGTCCGGCCCGAATCCGCGCCTACGCCAGTTATGACCGCGAACGCCAGCTCACCGGTCAGCCCTTCGACCTGATCGGCAATGGCTACTTCGCCATCCTGATCGACCAGGGCAAGGGCACCACGCCCTACCAGGGTATCACCCCCATCGACGGCGGCTCGCTCTCGGCCTGTGCAGAGACGTACTTCGCCCAGTCCGAACAGCTCCCGACCCGGTTTCACCTGCGCTACGGCCGCTCGCTCGATGCCGGTGGCAACGCAGGCAGCTGGCGCGCTGGCGGCATGATGCTCCAGCTCATGCCCGAGGCCTCGCCGCTCCTGAAGCCCGCCGAAGGGGATACGCCGCGCCTGCTCCAGCCCGCCGACATGCTCGACGATGAGAACGAAGAGCACTGGAACCGCGCCAACATCCTCCTGGACACAGTCGAGGAGCTCGAACTGGTCGGACCCACCGTCCAGCCCACCGACCTGCTCGTCCGCCTCTTCCACGAGGAGGGCCCCCGTGTGTTTGACCCGCAGGCGGTGAAATTCGGCTGCACTTGCTCCGAGGATCGCGTCCGCGAATCGCTGTCGATCTACTCCGCCAAGGAGATCGCCACGATGACCACCGACGATGGCCGGGTCACCGCCGACTGCCAGTTCTGCGGCGCGCATTACGATCTCGACCCGGCCACCCTCGGCTTCGAGGCGAAGGATGGCGATGACTGATATCGAGTCGCGGCTACAGGCGGCCCTGGTCGCCCCCGGCCGCCCCTCGTCGGATTATGACCTTAACCCGAGCCATCCCTCGGTGAGGGTCAAAACGCGGGATGCCGGCGTCTTGGTACCGATCTGGCTGAACGAGGCCACGCCCCGCCTGATCCTCACCAAGCGCAGCTCCCGCCTCAAGCACCACCCCGGCCAGATCGCCTTTCCAGGCGGCAAGGTGGACCCGGGCGATGCAGATGCCGTCGATGCCTCCCTCCGCGAGGCGCATGAGGAAATCGGTCTGCCCCGCGAATCCGTCCGGGTGCTCGGCACGCTCCCCGCGCATGAAACCGTCACCGGCTTCTCCGTCACCCCTGTTCTTGGCCTGATCGAGGGCGCGTTCACCCCTGTTCCCGAGGCTGGCGAGGTGGAAGAGGTCTTCACCCTCCCCCTCGCCCACGTGCTGGACCCGACCCGCTATTCCATCCAGAGCCGCTACTGGCAGGGCTACCATCGGCGCTACTTCACCGTGCCTTACGGCCCCTATTACATCTGGGGCGCCACCGCCCGCATGCTCCGCGCCCTGGCCGACAGGATGCCAGCGCCGTGACCCGTCTCTGCGCTCCCTGGCTGTCCGCGCCCGGCCCGCAAGCCCTCTGCGCGGCCCTTGAGGCAGCGGGCCACAGGGCGCTCTTCGTCGGCGGCTGCGTCCGCAACACGCTTCTCGGCGTGCCGGTCTCCGATCTCGACCTCGCCACCGACGCGCTACCCGAAACAGTCTCTGACCTTGCCGAAAACGCCGGTTTCAAGGCGGTTCCGACCGGCATCGACCACGGCACAGTTACTGTCATCGCAGGCAAGGAGCCGATCGAGGTCACCACCTTCCGCCACGACGTCGAGACCGACGGCCGCCGCGCCACCATCGCCTTCGCCTCCGACGTGGCCGAAGATGCCGCCCGGCGCGACTTCACGATGAACGCGCTCTACGTCGATGCCCGCGGCACCCTCGTCGATCCCCTCGGCGGCCTGCCCGACCTCGAGGCCCGCCGCCTCCGCTTCATCGGAGATCCCTCCGCCCGCATCGCCGAAGATTACCTGCGCATTCTCCGCTTCTTCCGCTTCACCGCCTGGTATGCCGATCCATCCCACGGAATCGACGCGGAAGGCCTGGCCGCCTGTGCCGCCGGGGTGGATGGGCTCGCCAAGGTCTCCTCCGAGCGCATCACCGCCGAGCTGATGAAGCTCCTCTCCGCGCCGGACCCGGCACCCGCCACCGCCGCGATGGCGGCCTGTGGCGTTCTCAACCATGTCCTCCCGGGGGCCGATGCCCCCACGCTCACCCGCTTCGTCCACCTCGCGCCGCAGCCCGATCCCACCGCTCGCCTCGCCGCGCTCGGCGGAAGCCGGGAGCGCCTCCGGCTGTCCCGAGCCGAGGATCGTCGCATCGACACGCTGCTGACAGCCGCCGCCAGCCTCGCTCCGCCCGGCGAGATGGGCTACAGACATGGCGCCGAGGATGGCCTCGCTGCCATCCTCCTCCGCGCCGCCCAGACAGAGACAGCACCACCGGAAACGGCCGCAATAGACACCGACCGCGGCGCCACTCAGACCTTCCCGGTTACAGCCGCCGACCTGATGCCGGCTCTGTCGGGCCCAGCGCTTGGCAACCGCTTGAAACATCTCGAATCCCGCTGGATCGACTCGGGCTTCACCCTCACCCGCGAAGAGTTGCTCAGCTCGTAGTTTCCTTATCGCCTCGGCGGGCTATCTTGCCTGCGGACCCGAAGGACCGCCCATGAAGCAACTCGCCCGCCGAATCCCCAACCTGATCGACGCCTTCCGCCCCGCGGACGGCGCGCCGCCCGACAGGCTCGTCGCCTTCATGCGCTGGTCCGTTCGCGGGTCCGAATGGCCGCTCGTGGGCGCGGCATTTCTCTTTGTCATCACCGGCACCCTCGAGGTGATCACCGCGCTCCTGCTGGGCGACATCATCGACGCCGCCCTCGCCGCCGGGCCCGATGCCTTCTTCTCCACCCACCTCTGGCTGATCCTCGGTACACTCGCCTTCTTCATCCTGATCCGCCCTGCCTGCTTTCTCGCTTCCGCCGCGGCCAACACGCTGGTGATCCAGCCCAACGTCATGCCGCTGGTGCTCTCGCGCCTGCACCGCTGGACGATGGGCCAGGCCGTGCAGTTCTTCGACAATGATTTCGCCGGTCGCATCGCCCAGAAGCAGATGCAGACGGCCCGCGCCATCACCGATGTCATCTCGGAACTGGCCAACACCGTCTGCTTCGCACTGGCCTCGCTCATCGGCGCCGTCCTCCTGCTCATCGGGATCGACTGGCGCATCGCCCTCACCCTCGCCCTATGGCTGGTGGCCTACTTCTGGCTCATCGCCTGGTACATGCCGCGAATCCGCGTGCGCTCCAAGGTCCGCGCCTCCACCCGCGCCATGGTGACGGGCCAGGTCGTTGACACCATTACCAACATCAAGACGGTCAAGCTCTTCGCCCACGCCGATCATGAGGATCGCGCCGCGCTGGGCGCCATGTCGAAGTTCCGAGATGCGGTGATCCACGTCGGCACACTCGCCGCAGGCTTCCGCGGCGCCCTGATGCTGCTGGCCGGGCTCCTGCCCGCGCTGCTCATCGGCGGTACCCTCATGCTCTGGCAGAGCGGCAGCGCGACGGCGGGCGACATCGCCGCCGCCGGCACCATCGCCATCCGCATCGCCCAGATGACCGGTTGGGTCAGCCACACCCTGCTCGGCATCTACGCCAGCATCGGCGAAATCGAAGACGGTATGCGCACCCTCACGCCCCGGCACTCCGTGACCGATGCGCCCGACGCCACCACACTCGAGGTGCCCGAAGGCGAGATCGAGTTCCGCGATGTCGAGTTCACCTACGGCCGCGAGCGCGACGGCGTGCAGGGTGTCTCGCTCCGCATCGCGCCGGGCGAGCGGCTCGGAATCGTCGGGGCCTCCGGCGCCGGCAAATCCACCCTCGTCGCTCTGCTCTTGCGTCTCTATGACACCGAGAAAGGCCAGATTCTGATCGACGGGCAGGACATTTCCAAAGTCACGCAAGAAAGTCTCCGCCGCGCCATTTCCATGGTCACGCAAGACACAGCCATGTTCAATCGGTCAGCCCGCGACAACCTCAAGTATGGCCTCCCCGACGCGCCCGACGAGGCGATGGAAGAGGCCGCCCGCCGCGCCGAGGCCCATGAGTTCGTCACCGGGCTCGAAGATTACAACAGCCGCACCGGCTACGATGCCCATCTCGGCGAGCGCGGCGTGCGCTTGTCCGGCGGTCAGCGCCAGCGCGTGGCCCTTGCCCGCGCGATCCTGAAGAACGCCCCGATCCTCGTCCTCGACGAAGCCACCTCCGCGCTCGACTCCGAGGTCGAGGCCCAGATCCAGACGGCCCTCGACGAAGTCATGGAAGGCAAGACCGTGCTCGCCATCGCCCATCGCCTCTCCACCATCGCGCGGATGGATCGAATCGTGGTGCTCGACGAGGGCCGCATTGTCGAGGAGGGCACCCACGAAGAGCTGGTCTCCCTTGGTGGGCGCTACGCCGGCTTCTGGCATCGCCAGTCCGGTGGCTTCCTTGACGTGAGCGAGGCCGCCGAGTAACGCCGCTGGCATGACCGATGTTGTGATCGAACGGCTGAACGTGCGGGGCGAAGGCGTGGCCGAGGGCTGCCCGCCCGTGCCCCGCGTCCTGCCCGGCGAAACCGTCTCTGTATCAGCCGAAAAGACGCAAATCGTCACCCCTTCGGCCGATCGCGTCACCCCACCCTGCCGCCACTTCAAGGCCTGCGGTGCCTGCGCACTCCAGCACGCCTCCGACAGCTTCGTGGCGGAGTGGAAGGCCTCGGTCATCGCCCAGGGCCTCGCCGCCCAAGGTCTCGCGACCGAGATCCGCCGCACCGTCACCTCGCCTCCCAACTCCCGCCGCCGCGCCACGCTGCACGGGCGCCGCACCAAGAAGGGCGCGATGGTGGGTTTCATGGCGCGCGCCTCCGACGTGCTCGTCGAGGTGCCCGACTGCCAGGTGCTCCACCCCTCCATCCTCACCGCCTTCCCCGCACTGGATGCCCTCACCCGGGCAACCGCCACTCGGACCACAGGCACCGACCTGTCGGTTACCGTCTCGGAGGCGGGTCTGGACGTGCTGGTAAAGGCCTCCCGCTCGGTCGACCGTGCCCTGCTCGCCGAACTGGCTCAGATCGCCGGCGCCCACGGCCTCGCCCGCCTCACCTTCAACGACGAACCCATCGCCACCCGTGAGCCTCCAATCCAGCGTTTCGGCCCGGCCCGGGTGGTGCCGCCCCCCGGCGCCTTTCTCCAGGCAACGGCCCAAGGCGAAGCCGCGCTGCTCGCCGCCATAGAGGAGGCAGTGGGCCCCACGCCCACCCTGATCGCCGACCTCTTCGCCGGCTGTGGCACCTTCTCGCTGCCCCTCGCTGCCGGGGCCGAGGTGGAGGCCTACGAAGGCGACAAGGCCCTGACGGAGGCGCTCGATGCCGGATGGCGCTCCACAGGCGGCACCCTGCGCCGCACCACCGCCCACCGGCGCGACCTCTTCCGCCAGCCCCTCCTGCCCGACGAGCTTGCCCGCTTCTCCGCCGTGGTGATCGACCCGCCTCGCGCCGGCGCCGAGGCCCAGCACCGCGCGCTCGCCGCCTCCTCCGTGCCCCGCATCGCCGCCGTCTCCTGCAACCCGGTCACCTTCGCCCGCGATGCGAAGATCCTGACCGAAGGCGGCTATACGCTCGACTGGGTCCAGCCCGTCGACCAGTTTCGCTGGTCTTCCCATGTAGAACTCACTGCGCAGTTCACGCGGGCGTGAGTCCCGCCCCTGCCGTCTTTCCAGATTCCGCAGAATCCGTATAGTGCTGTTCAAAACAAGACACAGGCAAACGCTAGGGACTCAACGGTGAAAAAGCTGACACGGCGCGCCACACTTCTCGGCGCCACGGCACTTGCCCTTGCGGGCTGTTCGAGCAAGTTCAAAACCTACAATGGCCCCGAGGTCACCCGCGTCGTCGTCTACAAGGACAGGCGCCGGATGTATCTCCTGCACCATGACAAGGTGCTCGAGGCCTACAAGATCGGCCTCGGCTTTGCGCCGCGCGGCCACAAGCAGTTCGAGGGCGACGGCAAGACGCCCGAGGGCAGCTACACGATCGACCGGCGCAACCCGAACTCCGACTTCCACCTGTCGATCGGCATTTCCTACCCGAACGAGGCCGATGTCGAATATGCCTTGGCCCAGGGCAAGAAGCCGGGGGGTGACATCTTCATCCACGGCGCCCGCGAGAGCAAACGCGACCGGCGCGGCAGCGATTGGACGGCAGGCTGCATCTGGGTCAAGAACCGCGAGATAGAAGACATCTACGCAATGGTCCAGGACGGCACCCCGATCGACATTCACCCCTGACAACGAAAACGCCCGGCAACGAGGCCGGGCGCGCGTTCTAGGCTCGGGGCCGGTTCAGCTGCCGGTGATCAGCGTCCACCAGATCTTTCCGTTGGCCTCCTGGTGCCAGGCGATCCCGAGGTTTCGGGCGTCGGGCGCAAGGATCACGTCGCGCGTATCGGATTGCGCCATCCAGGCCGAAAGCGTCTCGACCTCCGACTCGAAGGTCTCGCTGATGTTCTCACCGAGGAAGCGGCCGGTGTAACCGGTGCGCCGCACGCGGTCGAGCGGGCTGGAGCCGTCGGAGCCGAAGTGCCACGGCCGGTTCTGCACCGACATGTCGCGCGCATGGGTGGCCGCAGCGGCATTGAGCTGAGAGCTCAGCTGCACCGGTGCCACGCCCCGGGCGGCGCGGAGCTGGTTCACGTTGTCCAGCACACGGTAGGGAATCTCGTTCGCATCGCGGGCGGTGATGTTGTAAACACGCACCCCGCTGCCGTCCGGCCCGGTGGTCACTGCGGGCGAGCAGGCCGAAAGGGCCAAGGCACTCGCCGCAATCAAGGAAATCATCCGCAACATGATGGAAGGCAGCCCCCGTTGTCAGTGTCGGGCGCCAGCCATAGCGCCAACCCTTGCCCAGCGCAATTGCAGCGGGGTCACGATTCGGGTTTTCCGTCCGGTTTGGTTTGCACTGCGGCTTTCGAGCCATATAAATAGGGGATGTCGGGGATCTGCCCCCTGTTGCCAACCCTCCGAGGCCGCAATGACCGATTTTTCTGATAGCAAATTGAACCGCCGCGCCTTCCTTGGCGCAACCGCCGCTGCTGCCGTCCTGCCCGCCGCGCTGCGCGCGGAAACCGTCGATCCCTCCGCCCTCCAGGCGCAGGAGCAGGTGCAGCGCAACATTTCGAGCTTCCGCTCGCTCGACTGGCGCCCCTACTTCAGCTCCACCCGGGGCGGCGCGATCCTGGTCGATCTCACCTCGCGCGCGCTGCACTACTGGTCCGCCGACCAGTCGGTCTACAAGCTCTACCCCACCTCCGTGCCGATCACCGAGGATCTCACCCGCCGCGGCCGTACCACCGTGGCCCGCAAGGTCGAAGGGCCCACCTGGTCGCCCACGCCCGCGATGAAGCGGCGCAATCCCGAGTGGCCGGATTTCGTGCCCGCCGGTCCCGACAACCCGCTCGGTACCCACGCCCTCTACCTCGGCTGGACGTACTACCGCATCCACGGCACCCACGACACGCGCAAGATCGGCCGCAAGTCGTCGAACGGCTGCATCGGTCTCTACAACGAGCACATCGCCGAGCTCTTCCGCCTGTCGACGGTGGGCACCCAGGTGCTGCTCATCTGAGCCTGCCAGATCGGCGAATACACCAGGGGCGGCTCGATCACGGGCCGCCCTCTTCATTAACGGGTAGCGCCCCCACTCCGATGGCGGTCCCTTAGACCCACCCCGCAAGGCTCTCCTTCACCGCATCCGCCAGCGCCTCGATATGATCCGGCCCCTCGTTCAGGCAGGGGATGTAGGTAAAACTCTCGCCCCCCGCATGTTCGAAGCTCTCGCGGATCTCGCCCTCGATCTCCTCCAGCGTCTCGATGCAATCGGCGCTGAAGGCAGGCGCCACCACGGCGATCTTCTTGACCCCGGCCTTCGCGCGCTCGGCAACCTCTTCCACCGTATATGGACGCAACCAGTCTTCCGGGCCGAACTGGCTCTGGAAGGTGGTGATGATCTTTTCCTCGGGCAGCCCCAGCTTTTCGCGCAGCAGCCGCGTCGTCTTCTGACACTGGCAGTGGTAGGGGTCGCCCTCCATCAGGTAGCGCTTGGGCATCCCGTGGTAGCTGCACACCAGCAGCTCCGCGTCGCCCATCTTCTCCTCCACCGACGCCGCCAGTGCGTCGATGTAGCTGGGTCGGTCGAAGTAGGCCGGCACGGTCCGAACCGCCGGCTGCCATTTCTCCTTCATCAGCGCCCGGAAGAACTGGTCGTTCGCCGTGGCGGTCGTGGCACCGGCGTATTGCGGATAGAGCGGGAAGAAGACAATGCGGTCACAGCCCGCCGCAACCATCTCCCGCAGTTTCGACTCCGTCGACGGGTTGCCATAGCGCATGCAGAAATCGACCATCACCTGATCGCCATAGTCCTGCGCCAAGCGCGCCCGCAGCGCCTCGGTCTGGGCCATGGTGATCACCATGAGCGGTGACATGTTCTTCGCCTTGTCCCAGATCAGCTCGTAGTTCTTGCCGCTGGAGAAGGGCCGCTTGGTCAGGATGATCCCCTGGAGGATCGGCTGCCACTTCCAGGCAGGGTAGTCGATCACCCGCTTGTCGCTGAGAAACTCGTTCAGATACCGACGCATGTCCCAATAGCCGGGAGAGTCCGGCGTGCCGAGGTTGGCGATGAGCACCCCGATCTTTCGGGGCTTCACGGGCGGGTGGTCGGGGGGCAGGTGGCTCACGGGCTGTCCTCGCTCTGGCGTTTGGCTAGGGATAGTGCCCGTGCCGCCCGGGTCAATGCGTCACCTCTTCCCACCATCCTCCCCGTGCTCGTCAGTCCCCAACGCATCGGCCAGCCGCGCGGTCGCCGACCCCGGCCTCAGCGGTTGCGGCTGGTTCGGCCCGGGCGACCACCCGGTCAGGAAAACAGTCTCGAATAAGGCTCCAACGCGCCCGTCTTTGGCGGCCCCCGCGTCATGACTCGCTGCAGCCCGCAACAGCACACTCCGGCGCGTCGGGCGCCGCAGCCGCGCTTGCATGGCATTCGCCTCACCCATCGCCCGCAGGTCGCGCATCAGCGCCAGTGTATCGCCGTAAGACACCTCCAGCGGCAGCGCATCCGCCACCGGCAGCACGAAGCCGGCCCTCTGCAACAGGGCCCCGAGGTCACGGATCTCCCCCATCGGCAGCACGCGCGGGCTCAATCCACCGGTCTCCGCCGCCTCCGCCTCGGCCAGCGCGGCGCGCAACCCGGCCAGCGTCTCGCCGCCCAGCATCGCACCCAGGAACAGCCCGTCCGGCACCAACCCCCGCCGCGCCTGCACCAGTTGCCCCACCGGGTCATTCGCCCAATGCAGCGCCATCCCGTGGATCACCAGGTCATGCGCCTCGGGCTCGATCTCCAGCACCTCCTCGTCACCGACGATACGCGCCTCCGGAAAGGCCTCGCCCCAGATCCCGGGGAATCCCGTCACCACACAGGGCGTCGTAAAGGTTCTGTTAACCTCGCTGAGTCTTTCCTTGATCTCGTCGATCGCCTGCGCGTGCAGAAACAGTGCGTCGCGTCGGGCGCGGGCGCGGTGGCGGGCAAGAGCCGCGCGGTCGGTCAGTTGCGGTGGCTGGGCCATGGCCGGGCTTATCAGGGAGGGCGCGAGGCGATGCAACGGCTTCTGCAGATGATCTACCCCGATCACTGCCTCTCCTGTGGCGAGATCAGCGGCTCCGACGGCGGCCTCTGCGCCAAGTGCTGGCGGGAGACCGCCTTCATCCTCGGCCTGGTGTGCGACACCTGTGGTGCACCCCTTCCCGGCGATGACGACCCCGACACCTCTCCGGCGCTCACCTGCGACGATTGCCTCCGCATCGCCCGCCCCTGGACGCGCGGCCGCGCGGCCATGCTCTACCGTGGCAACGGGCGGCGGCTGGTGCTGGCGCTCAAGGGCTACGACCGGGCCGACCTCGCCCAGGGCGTGGCGCCCTGGCTCGCCCGCGCCGCCGCGCCACTCTACGAGCCCGGCATGCTCATCGCGCCGGTCCCGCTGCATTGGCTCCGTCTCTTCAAGCGCCGCTACAACCAATCGGCTCTGCTCGCCCGCGCGCTCTCCACGGCGCTCGATGCCCCCTTCTGCCCCGATCTCCTCATCCGCAGCCGCAGCACGCCGAGGCAGGAAGGCCTCGGCGCCGAGGCGCGCTTCGCCAACCTCGCCGAGGCGATCCGCCCCCATCCCAAGCGCCGCCACCGCATGGCTGCCCGCAAGGTGTTGCTGGTGGATGACGTGATGACCTCAGGCGCCACCCTCGCCGCATGCGCCGAGGCCTGTCTGGCCTCCGGTGCCGCCGAAGTGCGGGTGGTGACACTGGCGCGGACGGTCAAGGACGCCTAAGTATGGCCGGAACCCGAAAGGACCAGCCATGCCCGCCCCCATCGAGATCTACACCACGCCCATCTGCGGATTCTGCATGCGCGCCAAGCGCCTGCTGAGCTCCAAGGGCGTCGAGTTCACCGAGATCGACCTGTTCGAACAGCCCGGCCGCCGCTCCGAGATGATGGACCGTTCCGGCGGACGCCACACCGTTCCACAGATATTCATCGGCGAGAGCCACGTCGGCGGCTGCGACGATCTCTTCGCGCTCGAGAGCGCCGGCAAGCTCGATCCGATGCTGGCCTGATGCGGGCCAGCCTCCTTCAACTCACCAGCTCCGACGACCCGCTGGCCAACATTCCCGTCACGCTCGGGATGGTCGAAGAGGCCGTGGCGCAGGGAGCAGAGCTCATCTGCACGCCGGAAGTCACCAACTGCGTGTCTGCCAGCCGCAAACGCCAGCTCGAGGTGCTGCGCCCGGAGGCCGAAGATCCCACGCTCGCTGCCTTCCGTGAGGCGGCCGCGAAGCACGGCACTTGGCTGCTCCTCGGTTCGATCGGGTTGAAGACCGACGATCCCGATGGCCGCTTCGCCAACCGCTCCTTCCTGATCTCCCCCACGGGGGAGATCGCCGCGCGCTATGACAAGATCCACATGTTCGACGTTCAGGTGTCGGAAACCGAGACCTACCGCGAAAGCGCCGGCTATCGGCCGGGAAATGTCTCTGTTCTTGCCGAAACGCCGCTTGCGAAGATCGGCCTCACCATCTGCTACGACGTCCGCTTTCCCCACCTCCACCGCGCCCTCGCCAAGGCCGGCGCGCAGATCATCACCGTCCCCGCCGCCTTCTCCCCCGGCACCGGTCCCACGCATTGGCAACCCCTGCTCCAGGCGCGCGCCATCGAGACCGGCTGCTACGTTCTGGCCCCGGCCCAATGCGGCACCCACGCAGCGACCGAGGGCCGCACCCGCAGCAGCCACGGGCACAGTCTCGTGGTGTCGCCCTGGGGTGAGGTTCTGGCAGATGGGGGCACCGCGCCCGGTGTGATCACAGTTGACCTCGACCTCTCAGCCGTGGACGATGCGCGCCGTAAAGTCCCCGCCCTCACCCACGACCGCCCCTTCGAAGGCCCCTGAATGCCTGTTGAAACCTCCGATACTCTGGCCGTCGCGCTGTTTTCCGAGCTGCTCACGGCCGAGCAGCTCGCGCGCAACCGGATGTCGAAGGCCCTGCCCAAGGGCATGGAAATCAGCCACTTCTCGGTGCTCAACCACCTCGCCCACATCGGCGAGGAGAGGAGCCCGGCCCAGCTCGCGCAGGCGTTCCACCTCACACGCGGGGCGATGACCAACACGCTGAACAAGCTGGAATGGGCCGGCTACGTCCACATCCGCCCCGACTGGGACGACGCCCGGCGCAAGATGGTGTCCATCAGCCCCTCTGGCCGCGCGGCGCGCGATGCCGCCATCGCCTCGGTCAGTCCGGTGATCGCCGCCCTCGTCTCCGAGATCGGCCCCGACAAGATCCGCGCCATGCTCCCGGTCATGCGCGAGCTGCGGCAAAAGCTCGGCGCCCGCGAAGAGCCGTAGGCCGGGCTTCAGCCCGGCACCTGCCTCGACCTCAAGAGCTCCTCCCGCAGGCCTGGGCCACCGGCGCCCATTTCGTCAGCGGTATCCCGTTTCGCGCCAGAACCGCCGTCTTTTCCACCGCAAGCCCGCTCGCGTCCCGCGCCTTGCCCGCCTTCGCCGCCACTTTCTCGAGGTCGCGGATCGCCCCGCTCACCCGCTTCTCGCCATAGCGCTTTGTCAGCTCCGCCATCAGGCAGCTCCGCCCCCGCCGGTCGGCGTCACTCCAGGTGCCGCCCTTCTGGCCCAGCAGCGCATTCAGGCGGGTCATGACGACCTCGTCCGCGGCTTCGTAGCGTTTCATCAGGTCAGCCGAAGCCGGGGCCGCCATCATCAGAAGGGTGGAGATCAGGGCAATCTTGCGCATCTTTGCTCAACTCGAAGGTTTCACGCTGGCGGTGACGTAATTGACGCTGAAGTCGCGGTCGCTGAGGCTCCAGCTCCAGGCGATCGGATTGAAGACAAAACCCTTCTTGTCCACCGGCTCCAGCCCCGCGCCGCGAATAAGCCCATAAAGCTCGTCCGGCGTGATGAACTTGCGCCAGTCATGCGTGCCCTTGGGCAGCCACCGCATCACCCATTCGGCCCCCACGATCGCCATGGCAAAGCTCTTCGGGTTGCGATTGATGGTGGAGCAGATCATCAGCCCGCCCGGCTTCAGGAGCCGCTGGCACGCCTCGATATAATCGGGCGGAGAGGCCACGTGTTCCACCACCTCCATGTTCAGCACCACGTCAAATTGCTCGCCAGCGTCCGCCATCGCTTCGGCCGTGGTGTGGCGGTAGTCGATCTCGAGGCCGCCCTGCTCTGCGTGCACCCGCGCCACCGGGATATTGCCCGCCGCCGCATCGGCGCCAACCACTTCGGCGCCCATCCGCGCCATCGGCTCGCTCAACAGCCCGCCCCCACAGCCGATATCGAGGATACGCAGGCCCGCAAAAGGCTCTGTTCCGGCCCGATCCCGGTCAAACTCGGCGGCGATCTGGTCGCAGATGTAGTCCAGCCGGCAGGGGTTCAGCATGTGCAGCGGTTTGAACTTCCCCTCCGGGTCCCACCACTCCGCCGCCATCGCCTCGAACTTCGCCAGCTCCGCCGGGTCTGCCGTATCCACCGCCATCGAAATTCTCCTTCTCAAACCCATGGTCGCGGGCCACGTCAGCCTATATAGCTCAGGCATGGACCGGAACGCGGGTCATAACAGCGCATACCGCCACCTCTACCCGGCGATCAGCCCGTTCGACCAGCGGATGATCGACGTGCCGGGCGGGCACAGCATCTACGTCGAGCAATGCGGCAACCCGCAGGGCATTCCTGCCATCGTCCTGCACGGCGGCCCGGGCGGCGGCTGCTCTCCCGCGATGCGGCGCTACTTCGATCCCGAGGTCTACCGCATCGTGCTCTTCGATCAGCGCGGCTGCGGGCGGTCGCGTCCCTTCGCCTCGGTGAACAACAACACAACGCAGCATCTGATCGCCGACATCGAGCGCATCCGCGGCATTCTCGGAGTCGACCGTTGGGTCGTGTTCGGCGGCAGCTGGGGCGCCACCCTCTCGCTGCTCTACGCCCAGGCGCATCCGGCGCATGTCGCCTACCTCGTGTTGCGCGGCGTGTTCCTGATGACCCAGGCCGAGCTGAAGTGGTTCTACGGCGGCGGCGCCGCGCGGTTCTTCCCCGACGTCTGGAAGCGCTTCACCGAGCTGATCCCGGAGGCCGAACACGCCGATTTCATCGCCGCGTACCACAAGCGCCTCTTCTCCGGCGACCTGATGGAAGAAACCCGCCTGGCCCAACGCTGGGCCGGCTGGGAAAACGCGCTCGCCTCGATGGAGAGCGCCGGCCACATGGGCGAGGGCTCCGGCAGCTACGCCCGCGCCTTCGCGCGGATCGAGAACCACTACTTCTCCAATGCGGGCTTCCTGCGCGAAGACGGTCAGATCCTCAACGACATGCCCGAAATCGCCCACATCCCCGGAACCGTGGTGCAGGGCCGTTATGACATGATCTGCCCCCCCGCAGCCGCCCAGGCCCTCTGCGACCGCTGGCCCCGCGGCACCCTGAAGATGATCCCCAACGCCGGCCACGCCCTCTCCGAGCCGGGCATTTCCGCAGAACTCGTCCGCACGACACGAGGCATCGCCAAGGCGCCGGAGCTCTACGGGTTCTGATCCCCCTTGCGATTCGCCCCCGACAGGCCTATACGCCCCTCAACAGCGGCAGGATCGGCCTCCACCCCCGACCCTCCACCGGAAAATCCGACGGGCCGCAGCGCCCGTTTTTTTGTGCCCGAAAGGCCCCTACCGAGATCATGACCGACCTCATCGCCAAGACCGGAATGGATCAGCGCATGGCCGAGATCGTGCAGCCCGTGCTCGAAGGCATGGGCTTCGAACTGGTGCGCCTGCGGCTGATGGGCGGCAAGACGGCGACGCTGCAGATCATGGCCGAGAAGCCCGATGGCGGGATCGAGGTCGATGATTGCGCTGCCATCTCCACCGCCGTTTCCGCCGTCCTCGACGTGGAAGACCCGATCGAGGAGAACTACACGCTCGAGGTCTCCAGCCCCGGCATCGACCGGCCGCTCACCCGGCTGAAGGACTTCGACCGCTGGGAAGGCTACGAGGCCCGCATCGAGACCACCGAGCTGATCGACGGACGCCGCCGCTTCAAGGGCACGCTCCAGGGCACCGAGGGCTCCGAAGTGCTGATCGAGCTCGAGGAAAAGGGCGGGCCCGTCACCATCGGCCTGCAGTTCGACTGGCTCTCCGACGCCAAGCTCGTGCTCACCGACGAACTCATCCGCGATGTGCTGCGCCACCGCAAGGACGCAGGCCAGGTCGACGAAACCCAATTTGACGAGGTGCAAACCCTCATGGACGGTCAGGAGGACAACTGATGGCCATTACTTCCGCAAACCAGCTCGAGCTGCTGCAAACCGCCGAGGCCGTGGCCCGGGAAAAGATGATCGACCCGGGCCTCGTGATCGAGGCCATGGAAGAAAGCCTCGCCCGTGCCGCCAAGTCGCGCTACGGCGCCGAGATGGACATCCGGGTGAAGATCGACCGCAAGACCGGCCGCGCCACCTTCACCCGCATCCGCACCGTGGTGGCCGAGCCCGATCTCGAGAACTACCAGGCCGAGATGACCCCCGAAGCCGCCAAGCAGACGCTCGGCAAGCCCGGCAAGGATTACATCGTCGTCGGAGGCATGTCGCAGCCCGAGGGCGAGGATGAGCAGCCCCGCGCCATCCGCCGCTTTCTCCTGCGCACCCCCTCCGAGGTCGACAAGGCCCTCGCCGAGGGCGTCGACCAGTCCGCCCCGCCCGCCGATGGCGACGAGCTGGTGGACGAGGTTCCGCCCGTGGAGATGGGCCGGATCGCCGCCCAGTCGGCCAAGCAGGTCATCCTGCAGAAGGTCCGCGAAGCCGAGCGCGATCGCCAGTACGAAGAGTTCAAGGATCGCGCCGGCACCATCATCAACGGCCTGGTGAAGCGCGAAGAGTACGGCAACGTCATCGTCGATATCGGCGCGGGCGAGGCCGTTCTGCGCCGCAACGAGAAGATCGGCCGCGAAAGCTATCGCCCGAACGACCGCATCCGCGTCTACATCAAGGACGTGCGCCGCGAGCTGCGCGGCCCGCAGATCTTCCTGAGCCGCACCGCGCCCGAGTTCATGGCCGAGCTCTTCAAGATGGAAGTGCCCGAGATCTACGA
>CAYVQK010000061.1:0-18291 GCA_964454145.1 uncultured Oceanicola sp.
ACCATCAGGAAGGCGGCGGCGCCCATCACCGGCGGCATGATCTGGCCGTTCACCGAGGAGGCGACCTCGACGGAGCCCGCTTTCTCCGCCGAGAAGCCGACGCGCTTCATCAGCGGGATGGTGAAGGTGCCGGTTGTGACCACGTTGGCGATGGAGGAGCCGGAGATCAGGCCGGTGGCGGCGGAGCCCACCACGGCGGCCTTGGCCGGGCCGCCGCGCAGGTGGCCCAGCGCGCCGAAGGCCATCTTGATGAAGTAGTTGCCCGCGCCGGCCTTGTCGAGAAGGGCGCCGAAGAGCACGAAGAGGAAGACGAACTTCGTCGACACGCCGAGCGCGATGCCGAAGACGCCCTCGGTGGTGATCCACATGTGCGACATGGCCTTGCGGAGCGAGGCCCCGGCCCAGCGGATCTGGTCGGGGACCACCTCGGAGGAGCCGAAGAAGACGTAGAGCAGGAAGACGATGGCCAGCACCACCATCACCGGGCCGAGGGTGCGGTAGGCGGCGATGAACAGCAGGGTCAGGCCGGCGAGTGCTGCGTAGGAGTCGGTTGCATCCGCGAGGCCGCCGTTGCCGACGATCTTGTCGTAGAAGAAGAAGCCGTAGAGCGCGAGGGCAGCGCCGCCGACGCCGAGCACCCAGTCGTACCAGGGCACATAGGTCTTGGGGGCCCCCTTCCAGAGCGGGTAGGCCATGGCGGAGAGGAAGATGGCGAAGGCGAGGTGGATCTGGCGGTCGTTCGAGAAGAAGGCGCCGGGCAGGACATAGAGCCCGATGGGTGAGGCGAGGATTACCTGGAAGATGGACCAGGCCAGCGCGACGGCGGCGATGAACAGGCCGATGTTGCCGGGCACGACCCGCGCACCGCTGTCGGAGGCTGCAACGAGTTCCTGAAGTTCGGCCTCACTGAGCCCACGGTTTTCCTTCTCGGACATGATCCACCCTCGTTCTTGCCCTTCTGGGCCCGTTTCCAGTTTTTTGGGACGTCTTGGTGCCGAAGGGCGGGCGTGCCGCCCTCCGGTGTGTCATGTCAGGCGCGAGCGATCACTCGATCATGCCCTTCTCCTTGTAGTACTTCTCGGCACCGGCATGGAGCGGCGCGGAGATCGCCTGGGTGGCCATCTCTTCCGGCGTCAGGTTGGCGAAGGCCGGGTGCAGGCCCTTGAAGTCCTCGAAGTTGTCGAAGACGGCCGCGGTGAGCGCGTAGACGGCATCTTCCGACACCGCGTCGGAGCTCACCAGCGTGGCGCGCACGCCGAAGGTGGTCACGTCATTGTCGTTGCCGCGGTACATGCCGCCCGGGATGGTCGCCACGGAGTAGAACGGGAACTCGTCGACCAGCGCGGTCACCGCCTCACCCGAGACTTCGACCAGCACCGAGTCGCAGGCCGTGGTGGCTTCCTGGATCGAGCCGGAGGGGTGGCCGACGGTGTAGACCATCGCGTCGATCTGGTTGTCGCAGAGCGCGGCCGACTGTTCGGCGGCCTTCAGCTCAGAAGCGAGCGCGAAGTCGCCCGAGGTCCAGCCCATCTTCTCCATCAGCACTTCCATCGTCGCCCGCTGGCCGGAGCCGGGGTTGCCGATGTTCACGCGCTTGCCCTTGAGATCCTCGAAGGTGGTGATGCCGGCATCGGCGCGGGCCACCACGGTAAAGGGCTCGGGGTGCACCGAGAAGACCGAGCGCAGACCCTCGAAGGCGCCGCTCTCGAACTGCACCACGCCGTTGTAGGCGTTGTACTGGATGTCGGACTGGGCGACGCCGAACTCGAGCTCGCTGGCCTTGATGGTTTCGACGTTGTAGACCGAGCCCCCGGTGGACTCCACCGAGCAGCGGATGCCGTGGTCCTTGCGGCCCTTGTTCACCAGGCGGCAGATGGCGCCGCCGGTGGGATAGTAGACGCCGGTCACGCCGCCGGTGCCGATGGTGATGAACTCCTCGGCCTGGGCGGCCGGGGCCATCATCGCGGTGGTCACCGCGGCGACCGCCGTGAGTTTCAGCTTGTTGAACATGATCATCTCCCTTTGGTTGATCGTTTCTTGTTGGTGTTCACAGGTCTCTGACCTCTGCCAGAACCCGGTTGGCCCCCTCTACCTCTGCGATCCTCGCCCTGGCCGCCGGCCCTGACCGGCTGACCAGCAGACCCACGAGGGTCTCCACGAGGAACATCGTGACGACGTAGGAGGAATAGAAATGCGGACTGTTCGTTGCGACGATGAAGCGTGCATCGGCATGTTTCAAGGCCGGGCACCTGTGGGTGTCGGTGATGAGAACCACGTAGATGCCCTGCTTGCGTGCGAGTTCGACCGACCTGATCGCGCGGTCGGAGAAGGGCGGCTTGGTCACGACTATGAGGACGTCTCGCTCGTCGAGCCCGGTGATGCCTCCGCCGAGCGAGGCGCCCATGCGGCTTGCCATGACCCAGTTGTCGGTGAAGAAATTGGCCATGTAGGAAAGGTATTCGACCACGCCCGTCGAGCCGAGCGCGCCGAGCAGCAGGACCTTTCGTGCTGCCGCGATCCGTTCGACCGCCGCATCGAGGGCCTCACGGTCAAGGCTGGCCGCGAACTCCTCGAGGTTCGCCTGGCAGGCGGCGAGGTGGGCATCGAAGAAGCCTGCCTTGTCCTGGCTGTGCGCCTTCTGGAGTTCCTCCGCCCGCCCGGCGAAGTCGTTTACCCTGCGACCGATCTTCTTGCGCATCTCCTCGCGCAGCGCCTCGAAATCCTCGTAATCGAGCGCACGTGCGAGCCGCGAGAAGGAGGCCGGCGAGATGCCGCTGTCACGAGAGACGGTGCGCAGGGTCCGGGTTGCCGCGTTGACCGGGTTGGCCGCGAGATAGTCCGCAGCCTGCCGCAGGGTGCCGCTCAGCTCCCCGTACTTCTCGGTCAGACGCATATCGAATGTCGGCAACACAACCCCCGGTACTCCAAAAATGAGCGTCCGCATTGTTTCAGGGATTGTCAATGGGTGATGCACCTGTTTCAACGGGGCCGGTTTCAAGCTCAACATCGGAACGGCCATGTCACATGTGTTCGGACGGCATACCAAGGGGCAATTGCCCGTGGCAGTGCGCGGCGAGGGAATCTATCTGTATGATTCGCAGGGGAAATCCTATCTGGACGGCTCGGGTGGAGCGGCTGTCTCGTGCCTCGGGCACGGCGATGCGGATGTGATCGCGGCGATCAAGGCGCAGCTCGACTCGCTGGAGTTCGCCCACACCGGGTTCCTGACTTCGGAGCCTGCCGAGGCGCTGGCCGATGCGCTCGTGGCGCACGCGCCCGAGGGGATCGACCGGGTCTACCTGGTCTCTGGCGGGTCGGAGGCGGTGGAATCCGCGCTCAAGCTGGCCCGGCAATACATGCTGGAGATCGGCCAGCCGCAGCGCACCCGCTTCATCGCCCGCCGGCAGAGCTACCACGGCAACACCCTCGGCGCGCTCGGCACCGGCGGCAACCTGTGGCGACGTGAGCCCTTCGACCCGGTGATGGTTTCGGCCAGCCACATTTCGCCCTGCTACGAGTATCGCGGCCGCGAGGATGGCGAGACGCTCGAGGCCTACGGCCAGCGGGTGGCAAACGAGTTGGAGGCAGAGCTGCTGCGGCTAGGCCCCGACACGGTGATCGGCTTTCTCGCCGAGCCCGTCGTGGGGGCCACGGCGGGCGCGGTTCCGGCGGTACCGGGCTACTTCCGCCGCATCCGGGAGATCTGCGACACGTACGGCGTGCTGCTGATCCTCGACGAGGTGATGTGCGGCATGGGGCGCACCGGCACCCTATTCGCCTGCGAGCAGGACGGCGTGCGCCCCGACATCGTGACCATCGCCAAGGGGCTCGGTGCGGGCTACCAGCCGATCGGGGCGATGCTCTGCTCTGGCGAGATCTACCGGGCGATCGAGGCGGGCACGGGCTTCTTCCAGCACGGGCACACCTACCTCGGCCACCCGGTGGCCTGCGCCGCCGCGCTTGCGGTGGTGACGAAGCTCACAACGGGCGGGCTGACGGCGCGCGCGGCCGACATGGGCAGCTACCTCGCCGAGGCGCTCGATGCCACGTTCGGGCAGCACCCGAACGTGGGCGACATTCGCGGGCGCGGCATGTTCCGCGGGCTGGAATTCGTGGCCGACCGGGAGACCAAGACGCCGTTCGACCCGAGCCTGAAGGTCGCGGCGCGGCTGAAGGTGGCAGCGATGGAGAACGGGCTGATCTGCTACCCGATGAGCGGCACGATCGACGGGCAGCATGGCGACCATGTGCTGCTCGCCCCGCCCTTCATCTGCACCCGCGCGCAGATCGACGAGCTGGTGGGCAAGCTCTCCGCCAGCCTCGACGCGGTGCTCTGACCCGTCACAGCAGGATGTCGGGCGCGCTCCGGGCAATGTGGCCGCCGGTGGGGGCGCCCGAGAGCACGCCGTCCTGCATCACCGTGGCGCCCCGCAGGATGGTGCGGACGGGCCATCCGGTTACCTGGAAACCTTCCCAGGGCGTGTAATCGGCACCGTGGGAGAGGTCTTGCTGCCGGATCGGGCGTGTGAGTGCGGGATCCCAGAGCACGATATCGGCATCCATGCCTACCATGATCGCGCCCTTGGTCTTCAGCCCGTACAGCCGCGCGTGGTTGGTGGCGGTGATCGCGGCGAAGCGCTCGAGCGAGATGCGGCCCTTCACGACGCCTTCCGAGAACAGGATCGGCAGACGGGTTTCGACGCCGGGTATGCCGTTGGGGATGTTACGGAAGGTCTTGCGCGCGCCGGGTGCGTCCTTGCCCGCCGGGTCGGCGAAGCGGAAGGGGCAGTGGTCGGAGGAGAAGAGGTCGAAATCGCCGCTGGTGATGCCCTTCCAGATTTCCTCCCAGTCCTGGGTCGTGCGGGGCGGCGGAGAGCAGACGAACTTGGCCCCCTCGAACCCGGCCCGGTCCAGATCGTCGGCGGTGAGGGTGATGTATTGCGGGCAGGTCTCGGCAAAGACCTTGGCGCCGCGCGCCCTGCCCCTCCGGATCTCGTCGAGCGCCTCGCCGTTGGAGACGTGGACGATGGTGAGCGGCACGTCGGCGATCTCGGCGAGCGAGATGGCGCGGTGAGTGGCCTCGCGTTCCACCGGCACGGGTCGGGTGCGGGCGTGGAACTGCGGCGCCCCGTTGCCTTCGCGCTCGGCCTTGTCGCGCAGGAACTCGATGGCGTCCTCATTCTCGGCATGGACCATCACCAGCGCGTCCTGTTCGCGGGCCACGGCCATCACGTCGAGGATCTGCCGGTCGCTCAGGGCGAGGCCCTTGTAGGTCATGAAGACCTTGAAGCTGGTGTGGCCGGCGGCGATCAGCGCGGGCAGATCCTGCCCGAGGGTGACCGGGTCGGTCTGCTTGATGATGAGGTGGAAGGACACGTCGCAATGGCACTGGCCCTCGGCCTTGGCGTGATAGGCGGCGACGGCTTCGCGCAGCGTCTGCCCCTCTTCAGGCAGGCAGAAGGGCATGACGGTGGTGTTGCCGCCCGCCGCGGCGGAACGGGTGGCGGAGTGGAAATCGTCGGCCATCTCGATGCCGGGGCCCGAGGGCTGGGCGATGTGGACGTGGCTGTCGATCCCGCCGGGCATGGCGATGAGACCGCTTGCGTCGATCACCTCCCCTGCCCCGTCGAGCGCAAGGCCGAGGGCAGTGATCCGCCCGTCGGTGATGCCGATATCGCAGTGGCTCACGCCCGCCGGGGTGACGACCCTGGCGCCCCTGATGATGGTGTCGAAGCTCACTGTGCGGTTTCCCTTGCGATCACGTGGGTCAGGGCCGTGGAGAGCCCGACCGAGGCCTTTGGGATCGGCCTGAAGGCCCGCCCCTCGAAGCGAACCTTCAGCGAGGCCAGTGTCATGGCCTGGGCGACTGCGGCCGCGATGGGGTCGATCACGATGGCGGGAATCTCGGCGTCGATCTCGGGGGCGAGGCCCGCAAGGGGCGCGCCGCCGAGGATGACCACGTCGGCGGCGTCCTCGACGACGGCCCGGTGGGCGAGGGCAATCAGGTCTGCGCGCATGTCCTGCGCGGCGTTGGCCACGTCGCCGGCGTGGACCTCGGGGGCTCGCACGCCGGTGAACCGTGCGGCGAGGCCGGTGTCGTGAACGCAGTCGGTGTACCAGCGGGTCATCACCGGCGAGAAGGTGACGATGGAGAAGCGCTCCCCCAGCATCGCCGCCGTCATGACCGCCGCCTCCGCCATGCCGACGATGGGCACGTCGAAGAGCTCCCGCGCGCCGGCGAGGCTCGGGTCACCGAAGGCCGCGATCACCACGGCATCGACGCCCGCGATGTTGTCGGCGATCATCTCGAGCGCGATGCCGCCCGCGATCTGCGCCTCGGCGCGGGAGGCGATGTAGGGAAAGCCGCGCTGCGCCGTGAGCGGCACGATCTCGGCGCGGCCATCGGCCATGTGGCGGGCGATGTCGGCCATGGTGTCGGTCATGGCCTGGGTCATGTTGGGATTGACCAGAAGGATGCGCATCAGGTGGCCCTTTCGTGCTCTTTTGGGGCCAGGACGGCCATGATGGTGCGGGCGGTGGCGATGAGCTCGGCGTCCCGGCCCCTGGCCGCGATGATCTGGAGGCCGAGCGGCAGGCCCGCCTCGGTGGTGGCGAAGGGCACGGTGATCGCCGGGCAGCCCGCGTGGTTGCATTGGGAGGTGAAGGCGGCGTGGTCGCGCGGCGCGCAGGGTTCGCCGCCGATCAGGCTGGGCGCGAGTTGATCGACGGGCCAGGCGGGGCACGGTGTGGTGGGCACGATCAGGGCGTCGACCGTGCCGAGGAAGCCGTTCAGGATCTCGCTCATGCGGGCGGAGGCGGAGCGCGCAGCCGCGATGTCGGCCTCGGAGAGGGCGAGGCCGGTTTCGATCTGAGCGCCGAGATCGGGGTCGATCGCCTCGGGCTGGGCGCGCCAGGCGTCTCCGAAGAGGCGCGCGAGGCCCGCGTATTGCAGCGGCAGGACGGAGGCGCCGGTGAGCCCGTGCCATTCGGGCGCATCCGGCTTCAGAGTGAAACCTGCCGCTGCGAGCCGGGAGATTGCCGCATCGAAGGCGCAGGCCACTTCTTTATCCAGCCGCTGGCCGGTGCCGAAATCGGGGCTGAAGGCGATGGGGCCGGTGAAGGGCCCGGCCTCGGGTAGCCCGGCGAGGACGGACATTGCGAGGGCTATATCCTCGATGTCCCGGGCAATCGGGCAGAGGGCGGAGATGCCATCCACCGGCTCGTCGAAGCCGGGGCCGTAGGGGATGAGATCCAGCGTGGGTTTCAGTCCGTAGAGGCCGGTGTGCGCGGGCGGGCGGCGGGAGGAGCCGCCGGCGTCGGTGCCCAGCGCGAGCGGGACCATGCCCGAGGCCACGGCCGCAACGGGGCCGCCGGAAGAGCCGCCCGGCGTCAGGCTCGTGTCGATCGGATTGCGGGTCTTGCCGTAGAGCGGCGTGTTGGTCAGGCCCTTGCAGGCGAACTCGGAGCAGGTGCCGATGCCGAGAATGAGCGCCCCCGCCTTGCGCAGGAGGCCGACGGCGGTGGCATCCTCGGGTGCGATGAAGTCGGCGAAGAGGCGTGAGCCCTGGGTGATGGGCAGACCCTTCACCCAGATGTTGTCCTTGATGACCACGGGCACGCCCGCAAGCGGCAGCTGCTCACCGGCGGCGAGGCGGGCGGCGACGGCTGCGGCCTCATCTTCCAGCGCGGGGTTGACCAGGGTCAGCGCATTCAGTCCGGGGTTGCGCTCATCCACGCGGGCGCGTGCGGCGCGTGCCGCCTCGAGCGGAGAGACCTCGCCGGCACGGACCTTTGCGGCAAGCGCAGTCGCAGAGTGGTCCATCGGGTTCATTCTGCATCTCCATGGGCCGCGGCCCAGCAGGCGGCGATCTCGCGGCGCGGGGCGATCCAGACGCCCTTGTGGCTGGTGATGTGGCGCAGCACCTCTTCCAGCCCCTTGATCCGCCCCGGGCGCCCGATCAGGCGCAGGTGCAGGCCGATGGAGAGCATCCGCGCCACCTCGGCCCCTTCGGCGTAGAGCCGGTCGAAGGCACCCTTCACGTAGTCGCTGAAGTCCCAGGCCTGGACGAAGCCGCCGCCGGGGGAGAAGCGCATGTCGTTGGTGTCGAAGGCATAGGGCAGGATGACATGGCCGCCCTGCATGCGCGGGATGTCATCGTCGTAGGCGTCGCTGTCGTAAAGAAAATCGCCACGCTCGATCAGCAGGTCGCGGGTGTTCACCGAGGCAGCGGAGCGGGTGTGCCAGCCGACCGGGGCCACGCCGCATGCGGCCGTGATGGCGGCGTGGGTGCGGGCGATCACCTGGGCTTCCTCTCCGCGTTCCATGTGCGCGTGCCGCTCCCAGCGCCAGCCGTGGCACGACACCTCATGCCCGCGGGCGACGATATCCTGCATCAGCCAGGGGCTGCGCTCGGCCACCCGGCCGCAGGTGGAGAAGGTCGCCTTCACGTCGTGCTTGTCGAACGCCGCGGCGATACGGGCGTAACCCTGCCGGGTGCCGTAAGCAAAGTGGGTTTCCATGCAGGGGTCGGGCACGTCCTCCACCTCTTCACGGATCTCGTAGACACTCTCGTTGCGCGCGTCGCCGTCGCCGATGGAAAGCTCCGCCCCCTCCTCCACGTTCACCACGAAGGACACCGCCAGCCGCGCGTCATCCGGCCAGCATGGGGCGGGCTCGGCCCCGAAGTAGCCCCTGAAATCCCGTCGGTCGCTCATGGCCTCACCCCTGGATCATCCGGTTGAGGCCCACGGTACGCGCTCCGAAGACCAGCACAAGGATCGCCAGCAGGATGAGGCCCGAAGACATGGCGGCGAGCGACGGGTCGGGCTGCTCCTCGAGATACTGGAGCATCTTGATCGGCAGGGTCTTGTTGCGGGCGTCGGTGAGGAAGATGGAAATGGGGTAATTGTCCATCGAGGCGAGGAAGGCGAAGAGGCCGGAGGTGAGGTAGGCCGGTGCGAGGTTGGGCACGAGCACCTTGAGGATCGCCTTGGGATAGCTCAGGCCGAGGGTGCGCGCGGCGTCGATCATCGAGAAGTCGAAGGCCGCCATGGAGGCCAGCAGGGTGCGCATCACGAAAGGCAGCGTGATGACGATATGGCCGAGCAGCAGCGATACATAGGCATCCCGCAGGCCGATCTCGCGGAAGAACTGGAGGAGCGCCACGCCCACCACGAGGCCCGGCATCATCAGCGGCGACACGGCGAAGGTGGCGATGGCCTCGCGACCGCGGAAGTTGCCTCGGGTGACGGCAATGGAGGCGAGGGTGCCCAGCACCAGCGAGATCAGGGTGGAGACGAAGGCGAGGTTGAGCGAGAGCACCACCGCATCCCACAGGCCCGAGCGGCGCTCCAGAGAGGCATACCAGCGGAGCGACCATTCGGGCGGCGGCAGGGTGTAGACCGGCGAGGCCGAGAAGGAGGCCGCGACGGTGATGAGGATGGGCAGCATCAGGAAGGCGACACAGCCCAGCGCCACGACCCAGCTCAGGGCACGGAAGATGCGGTCTGTCTGGGTCATTGGCGGGCTCCGAGACGGCGGGCGAGCCAGCTGGAGAAGACGACGACGAAGATGGCGATGGCGAGCAGCACGGCCGAGATCGTGGAGCCGAGGGGTTCGTTGCGCAGGTAGAGGAAGCTGCGTGCGATGAGCATCGAGAGCGTCTGCTGGCGCTCGCCGACGATCAGCGAGGGGATGACGTACATCGAGATCGCCATTGAAAAGGTGAAGGCCGAGCCCGCCACCACGCCCGGCAGGGTGAGCGGCAGGGTGACGTGGAAGAAGCGGAAGAAGGGCCCTGCGCCGAGCGAGGCCGCGGCCTCGGGCAGGCCCCGGTCGAGCTGGCGCACGACCGCATAGATCGGCAGCACCATGAAGGGCAGGAAGACGTTGGCCGCGCCGATGACCAGCGCGGTCTCGGTGAAGAGCATCCGCACGGGTTCTTCCGTGATCCCAAGCGCTTGCAGCGTGGTGTTGATGAAGCCGTTGGCGCGGAAGAGGATCGACCAGGCGAAGGCCTTCACCACCACGCCGAGCGACATGGGCAGCACCATGGCGACGAGGAAGACGGTGAGCCATGGGCCCTTGGCGCGGCTCATCACGAAGGCGGTCGGGTAGGCGATGACGAGCGCCAGGATGGTGGTGAATGCGGCGATGCGCAGGGTGCGCCAGAGGACGCGCAGGTTGTACTCGTCGGAGAAGAAGGCGGCGTATTCGGCGAGGGAAAAGCCCTCCGAAGTCTGCACCGACTTCGCCAGCAGCAGGAGCAGCGGCAGGGCGTAGACCACCGCTAGGTAGGCCAGGCCCGGCACCGCCAGAAGGGAAATCCTGTCGATGCGCGCGGTCATGCGGGCAGCTCGTAGGCCAGCGTGTCCTCGATGCTCCAGCCGAGGCGCACCTCCTGCCCGCGTTTCAGCCCGCTGCGGATGCCGGGCAGCTCGCAGAGCACCCGGTCGTCGCCCTCGGCCGGGCCGTGGAGCACGGTCTTGGAGCCGAGCACGGCGACGTCGGCGAGGGTTGTTGCGATGGCGTTCTCCCCCTCGCCCACCGAGATCAGCTCGGGCCGAACGCCGAGAAGCACGCGCGTGCCCAGAGGCGCAGGGCTGCGGGCCTTGAGCGGGCCATGGGGCGTGTCGACGGTGATGATACCGTCATCCTGCGCGGTGACCGTGCCCGTGATCCGGGTCGAGAGGCCGACGAAATCCATCACGAAGGGCGAGGCCGGGCGGGCGTAGAGCTCGGACGGCTCGGCGAACTGCTCGATCCGGCCTGCGTTCATGACCGCGATCCTGTCGGAGACGCCCATCGCCTCTTCCTGGTCGTGGGTGACGAAGATGGCCGTGATGCCGCGGTCGAGCAGGAGGGATTTCAGCTCCACCTGCATGGTCTCGCGCAGCTTGCGGTCGAGTGCCGAGAAGGGTTCGTCGAGCAGGAGCAGGTCGGGGCCGACCACGAGGGCGCGGGCCACGGCCACGCGCTGCTGCTGGCCGCCGGAGAGGGCCGCGATGGGCCGGTCGGCGAATTCGGTCATCCGGACGAGCGAGAGCGCATCGGCCACCGGCGCGGCGGTCTCTGCCTTGGCCATGCCGCGTGCACGCAGGCCGAAGGCGACGTTCTCGGCCACCGTCAGATGCGGAAAGAGCGCGTAGTTCTGGAACACCACCGAGACGTTGCGCCGATGCGCAGGCAGGCGCGTGATGTCGCGCCCGCCCAGGACCACCGAGCCCTCGTCGGCCTCGAGAAGCCCGGCGATGATCCGCAGCAGGGTGGACTTGCCGCAGCCCGAGGGACCGAGGAGAGACACCAGCTCTCCCCGCTCCACCCGGATTTTCAGGTCGGACATGACCTTCGTGCCCTTGAAGGACTTCGCCACGCCCCAGACGTCGAGATAACGGTGCCCCTGGGGCGTTTGGTCGAGTGCCATGTCCTGCTGCCTGCCTCAGAGCGCCATCAACTTGTCGAAACGGTCGATCCAGTCGCGGCGGTTGGCGGCGACGAAGGCCCAGTCGGGCGAGTAGATCTCGACACCCTCGGGGATGACGGCGCCGGCCGTGACAGTGGTGTTGGCGGGCACGGACGTGGCAAAGTCGGCAATGGCGGCCTGCATCGTCCCGCCCAGCATCTCGTTGACATAGGCCTGGGCCAGTTCGGGGTTGGGACCGCCCTTCACCAGGCAGATGCCGGACGGCATGGCGAAGATCCCCTCCTTCGGCGCGGCTAGATCGACCGGCACGCCCTCGGCCTTGCGCGGCAGGGTGTAGGACGAGAAGTTGCCCGCGAGCATCGAGATTTCGCCCTGCTCGAGAAGGTTGAAGGCCTGCGACATGGTCGAATAGACCGAGAGCAGGTTCGGCTTCAGCTCCTCCAGCTTGGCGAAAGCGGCATCCACCTCGTACTGCGCCTCGGAGAAGGGCTTGCCCGAGCCGAGCATGGCGGCGACGAACAGAGTCCACATGCCTTCTGTGTTCTGCAGCGACGGGATGATGACCTGGCCCGCGTTGGCCGCGTCCCAGAGCGCCGTCCATGAGGGCACGCCCTCGGCGATGTCGGAGTTGTAGGCCACGCCCGCCCAGGGCTGGACGTAGTTGCACCACATGCCTTCCATGTGCACCGCATCGGGGCGCAGGTCGGTCATGTTCGGCACGGCCTCGGCGGTGATCGGGGCCAGCAGGTCGGCCTCGACGGCCTGGATCATCACCGGGTCGTCCATCTGGACCACGGAGAGGTAGGGCGCATCCTTGTTGGAAGCCATCTTCTCGAGGTTCACAGAGGACTTGGTGCCTTCAAAGAGGATATCGGCGCCAATCGCCTCCTTCATGTGCGGCGCGACGATCTGCTCCATCCAGGCGGTGTGCGAGCCGGCGCAGCCGATGACGATCTCGCTGGACTGGGCGCGCAGGATCGAGGGCGCGGCAAGGGTACCGACAGCGGCCATCGCCGATGTCTGAAGCAGTCTGCGGCGCGAGATGCCGGGGGTCTTTGCATGTGTCATGATAGGTTTCTCCGTGGTCCGTTCATGGGTCATTTGCGGTGATTTCCGGCTGTATCGGGTGCCGACTTGTAAATGGGATGCCATTTGGTTAGCTCGAGTCGTGGCTGGAGTCGCGAGACCCGATCCGCGTCTGAGGCCTGAAATACAGGAAGAAGTCAAAATCCGTGCAGAACGGGGGCCATTCGCCCCTTTCATTGGCGAAAGGAAAACCAAAATGGCATCCCATTTGAAGAACATCACCCTCATCACCCCCGGAGCCGGGGTGCAGAAGGGCGTCGACATCACCATCGGCGATGACGGCGTGATCACCGCCATCGGTGCCGCCCTGCCCTCGCCCGCCGGCGCCGAGGTGACGGAAGCCCATGGGGCGATCTGCCTGCCGGGCTTCGTGAACAGCCACAACCATTCGCCCCTGATGATCGTGCGCGGCATGGTCGAGGATCGGGGGTTTGCTCCGGCCTACATTCCGAACGTGCCGCAGGGCCACTGGCTCTCGGACGAGGAGAGCCTGGCGCTCGCGCGACTCGGCGTGCTCGAGATGCTCTGCGCCGGGGCCACGACCATCGTCGACTACTACCGCTGCCCCGAGGCACTCGCACGCGCCTCCGACGAGCTGGGGCTGCGCGCGGTGGTGGGTGGCCGGGTGATGGACATGGACACCGCCGCGCTCTCCGAGGGCCGCTTCGAGCGCTCCCCTGCCCTGGGGGACGAGACCCTGCGCGCCGCGCTCGACGTGATCGAAAAGTGGGAGGGCCACGACCGCATCACCACCTTGCTCGCCCCCCATGCGCCGGACAGCTGCTCGCGCGACATGTTCACCGAGTTCCGCCGCCTCTCCGAGAGCACAGGAAAGCAGGTGCATACCCATCTCAGCCAGTCGCAGATGGAGGTGGACCAGCTGCTTGCCCGCGAAGGCATGACGCCAACGGAGTTTCTCGACGATCTCGGCCTGCTCTCTCCCGACCTGATCGCGGCGCATTGCATCTTCATGTCCGGGAGCGACATCGCCCGCTTCGGCGCGGCGGGCGGGGTGGTGGCACATGCTCCCATCGGCAACGCCAGCTTCGGGGCGGCGGCGCCGATCAAGGCGCTGAAGGAGGCGGGTGCCACGATCACGCTCTGCACCGACACCAAGTCGGCCGACATGTTCGAGGCGATGCGCATGGCGATCTCTGCGGCCCGCTGGCGCGCGGGCATGTCGTTCGACTTCGATGCGGCAGAGGTCTTCGGCTGGGCCACGGCGGCGGGTGCGGCGGCGCTGAAGCACCCGGTGGCGACGGGGCAGCTCCGCGTGGGCGATCCGGCAGACCTTACCTTGCTCGATCCGCTGGCCCCCAACCTGCGCCCGGTGATCGACGGCGTGGGGGTGGTGGTGCATTCCGGCTCTGCGGGCAACGTGACCGACGTGATGGTGCAGGGCGAATGGCTGTTGCGGGACCGCAAGCCGACCCGGGTGGAGGCGGCGGACATCGTGGCAGAGGCGCAGAGGGTTTCGGAAGGGCTCTGGGCGAGGGCAATGCAGGGCTGAGCCCCCTGCCCCGTCTCAGAGCAGCGCGGCGACCGTCTGACCGGTGTGCAGCAGATGGGTCCGCCAGATGCGGGCGGCGCGCTCGGGATCCTTCTCGCGCAGGGCCTGCATCAGCTCTTCATGCTCCTCCACCGCCTCCTGAAGTCGCTCAGGCTTCATGATCGCCAGAAACCTGCCGCGCCGGGCCCGGGCCATGAGCTTGCGGTGGGTTTCCTCGACGATGGCATTTCCGCAGCGCTCGACGATCAGGTCGTGGATCTCCGAGTTGGTGTCGAAGTAGTCGGTGTGGTTGCCGATCTTCCGGTAGGTCAGCATCCGGTCGTGCATCTCCTCGAGCTGGTCGAGGGTCTCCGGGTCGATCGCCGCGGCCAGCCGCTCGGCCGCGAGACTTTCGAGCGAGGCGATGACGTCGAAGAGTGCGAGGATTTCCGCCGGGCCGAAGCGCAGCACCTGCGCCCCCTTGTTGCGCGAGATGGCAATGAGCCCGTCGGCGTCGATCAGCTTCAGCGCTTCGCGCACGGGCGTGCGCGACACCTCGAGTTCCGCCGAGATCGTGCGCTCCACGATGCGGGAGCCCGGCGGATATATGCCCTTCACGATCCTGTCGCGCAGAATGTCGGCCACCCATTGGGCGGTCGCCGTGGGCTCTGCCGGGGGCTGGATCGGGGCTGGGCTGTCCATGATGGGAGGTGCCTTGGCGCGCTTGGGTTGCATGGCATCCCATTTGCCCCTGCCCTCTCGAGAAATCAAGCGCGCAGCACCGGGCTTGATCGGCCCCGACCCTCCGTCAAGTCGCCACGGGCTGCGCGAAGCGCACCTTCGGCCGCCCATAAAGTGATCACACACAAATACTTCGGCCTGCCTGCCCGGACCTGTCGATGATCTCCTGCTCCGCATGAGGAAAAGCTGACACAGAAGAATGGTGCATTGTCGGCTCATGCGGAGGTTGTCAGAGTGGGGCGACCGGGAAGGCACTGGGCGCGACGGCGAGGGCGCGCCGGGTTCCCGCGAAATCCGTTGTGAAAACGGGCGCCGAGACATATACCGAAACTGAATGTTAGGGCTAACATAGCTTAGCGGAAGGGACGTGACAGATGGCGGACGGGAAGGATTGGTGGCGCGGATCCGTCACCTACCAGATTTACCCGAGGTCGTTCATGGATGCCGATGGCGATGGCATCGGCGACCTGAAGGGCATTACCGACCGTCTGGATCATGTCGCCTCGCTCGGGGTGGACGCGATCTGGCTGAGCCCCGTCTTCCCATCGCCGATGGCCGACATGGGCTACGATGTATCGGACTATACCGACATCGACCCGACCTTCGGCACCCTGGCCGACTTCGATGCGCTGGTGGAAAAGGCGCATGGTCTCGGTCTGAAGGTGATCATCGACCAGGTGCTGAGCCATTCCTCCGACCAGCACCCCTATTTCATCGAAAGCCGCCAGAGCCGTGACAACCCCAAGGCCGACTGGTTCGTCTGGGCCGATCCCAAGCCGGATGGTACGCCGCCGAACAACTGGCTGGCGATCTTCGGTGGTTCGTCCTGGGAGTGGGATGCGCGGCGGCGGCAGTACTACTTCCACAATTTCCTCGCCGAGCAGCCCGACTGGAACTTCCACAACCCGGAGGTCCAGGACTACCTGCTCGACTGCGTCCGCTTCTGGCTGGACCGCGGGGTCGATGGGTTCCGGCTCGATACCGTCAATTTCTACGTCCACGACAAGATGCTGCGCGACAACGCCGCCAACCCCTCGCCCTGGGCGCAGCAGGCGGTGCGGCCCTTCGAGATGCAGTACACCCTCTTCTCGAAGAACCAGCCCGAGAACATCGCCTTTCTCGAGCGGCTGCGGGCGCTGCTGGATGAGTATGACGACCGGACGATGGTCGGTGAGGTGGGCGACAGCCACCGTTCGATCGAGCTGATGGGGGAATACACCTCGGGTTCCAGGCGGCTGCACATGGCCTACAGCTTCGAGCTGCTGGGGCCCGACTTCTCGCCCGAGCACTTTCGTAGCCGTATCAAGGCCTTCTTCAAGGGCGCGCCGGATGGCTGGCCCTGCTGGGCGTTCTCCAACCATGACGTGCCGCGCCATGTGGGCCGGTGGCTGGAGCATGCCGTCGACCAGGACAGCTTCGCCAAGCTGGCGGCGGCGCTGCTGCTCGCCTTCGAGGGCTCGATCTGCCTCTACCAGGGCGAGGAACTGGGCCAGATCGACACCGTGCTGACGTTCGAGGAACTGACCGACCCCGAGGGCATCAACTTCTGGCCGGAGAAGACCGGCCGCGACGGCTGCCGCACTCCGATGGTCTGGGATGACAAGGCGGCGAACGGCGGCTTCTCGGTGGCCAACCGCACCTGGCTGCCGGTCAAGCCGCCGCAGCAGGCGCGCGCGGTTTCGACCCAGGCGGGCGATGATTCCGTGCTGGCCTTCTACCGCGAGATGCTGGCCCTGCGGCGGGCGGAGGACGATCTGCGCCACGGCAAGACGGAGTTTTTGGATTTCGCCGATCCGGTGCTAGGCTTCCGCCGGGGGGACAGCATGATCTGTATCTACAATCTCTCGGCAACATCCGTGAAGCTTGCCCTGCCGCATGGGCTGGAACCCCTGCTGGACCAGGCCGCCGAGGTGAAGGGCAGGAAGCTGTCGCTCGGTCCCAACGGCTTCGTCATCGGGCGCGTGACGTGATGGCAGGGGCAAGGGGCCAGTCCGCCGCGCCAACCCTGCCCCCGCACATGGCGCAGGGCGACATCGACGCGCTGCTGCACGCGCGCCACGACCGGCCCTTCGACGTGCTGGGCGTCCACAGGACCGGCGGCAAGAGCTGGTGCGTGGCCCTGGTGCCCGATGCAGAAAGCGTCAGTGCGACGCTCGGGCGCAAGACCGTGGAGCTGGAGCGCGTCAGCGGCCCGATCTTCGCGGCACAGGTGCCCAACTCCAGGTTTGCCCACAGCCTGACGGCGCGGTTTGCCGATGGCCAGACCTGGGCCTTCGACGACCCCTACCGCTTCGGGCCGGTGCTGAAGGACGTCGATCAGTACCTCATCGGCGAGGGCTCCCATCGACAGCTCTGGAAGGCACTTGGGGCCCATGTGAGAGAGATCGAAGGCGTTTCGGGAACCCATTTCGCCGTCTGGGCGCCCAATGCCGTGCGGGTCTCGGTGGTGGGCGATTTCAACGTCTGGGACGGCCGCCGCCACCCGATGCGCCGCGTGGGCGTCACGGGCGTCTGGGAGATCTTCCTGCCGGGCATCGGCGAAGGCGCGCTCTACAAGTACGAGATCGCACCGCGCGAGGGCGCGCCCTTACTCAAGGCGGATCCGGTGGGGTTCGGCGCGCAGCACCCGCCCGAGACCTCCTCCGTGGTGCGCGACATCTCGGGCTACGGATGGGACGATGCCGCCTGGATGGCACGCCGGGGCGAAGCGCAGCGGCGCGACCAGCCGATTTCGGTCTACGAAGTGCATCTGGGTTCGTGGCGGCGCGCGGAGGGCGGGCGCAGGCTCAGCTACAAGGAGCTTGCCACCGATCTCGTGGGATACGCGAAGTGGATGGGCTTCACCCACCTGGAGTTCCTGCCGGTCAGCGAGTTCCCCTTCGACGGCTCCTGGGGCTACCAGCCGCTGGGGATGTATGCGCCGACGATCCGCTTCGGCCCGCCGCACGAGTTTCGTGACCTTGTCGATGCCGCGCACGAGGCCGGGCTCGGCGTGCTGCTCGACTGGGTGCCGGGGCACTTCCCCTCCGACCCGCACGGTCTGGCGACGTTCGACGGCACGCACCTCTATGAACATTCCGACCCGCGCGAGGGCTTCCACCAGGACTGGAATACCCTGATCTACAACTACGGGCGCACCGAGGTGAAAAACTACCTCACCGCCAACGCCTTGTATTGGCTGGAAGAATACCACGTGGACGGGCTGCGGGTGGATGCGGTGGCCTCCATGCTCTACCGCGACTACTCGCGCAGCGCCGACAGCTGGGTGCCCAACAAGGACGGCGGGCGCGAGAATTACGAGGCCATCGCCTTCATGCAGGAGATGAACACCATCTGCTACGGCGAGGTGGAGGGGATCATGACTGTGGCCGAGGAATCCACCGCCTTTCCCGGCGTCTCTTCGCCGGTGGATGCGGGCGGGCTCGGCTTCGGCTTCAAGTGGAACATGGGGTGGATGAACGACACCCTGCGCTACATCGAGAAAGACCCGGTCTACCGCAAGTACGACCACCACCTGATCACCTTCCCGATCGACTACTCCTTCTCTGAGAA
>CAYVQK010000062.1:0-18041 GCA_964454145.1 uncultured Oceanicola sp.
GGTGCGCTTCGAGCTGGCCTGCTACGCCCTGAACCCCGACATCAAGGTGATCGCGCCGTGGCGCCTTTGGGATCTCACCTCGCGCACCAAGCTGCTGGAGTTCGCCGAGAAGAACCAGATCCCGATCGCCAAGGACAAGCGCGGCGAGGCACCTTTCTCTGTGGATGCCAACCTTCTGCACACCTCGAGCGAGGGCAAGGTGCTGGAGGATCCGGGTCAGGAAGCACCGGATTACGTCTACCAGCGCACGGATGACCCGATGAGCGCGCCGGACGAGCCGGAGTACATCGAGATCGGCTTCGAGAAGGGCGATGCGGTGAGCATCAACGGCGAGGTGATGAGCCCGGCGACGATCCTCACCAAGCTCAACGAGCACGGCAAGCGCCACGGGATCGGACGGCTGGACTTTGTGGAAAACCGTTTCGTCGGGATGAAATCGCGCGGGATCTACGAGACGCCGGGCGGCACGATCCTGCTGGAGGCCCATCGCGGCATCGAGCAGATCACGCTCGACAGCGGTGCTGGCCACCTCAAGGACAGCCTGATGCCGCGCTATGCGGAACTGATCTACAACGGCTTCTGGTTCAGCCCCGAACGCGAGATGCTCCAGGCCGCAATCGACAAGAGCCAGGAGCACGTGACCGGCACGGTGAAGCTGATGCTCTACAAGGGCTTCTGCCGTACGGTTGCACGCTGGTCGGATCACTCGCTCTACTCCGAGGCCCACGTGACCTTCGAGGAAGATGCGGGTGCCTACGACCAGAAGGACGCGCAGGGCTTCATCCAGCTCAACGCGCTGCGGCTGAAGCTGCTGGCGGCTCGGAACCGGCGGTTCAGGTAAGGCGAACGGCAGCCATGTCCTCGTAGAAGGGCATGGCCGACGCTGCGAGCGCGGCCATTTCTCCGGTGAGCTCCGGCATGGGCCCTTCGGCACCTGCAAAGCCGGTGGAGCGGTGGATTGCGCCATACCAGTGGGGTGCCCAGTTGCCGTCATAGGGCTTGGGGCCGGCGGGCCATGAGAGCATTTTCGGGCTGAAGGGCAGGCCGATCTCGGCGCAGAGTTTCTGGAGCATCGCAGCGGGGTCGGCGCGAATGTCGGTGGCGTCGATCACCGGGCCGGGGAAGCGGGCGAAAACTTTGGCGTGCTGGGTGTAGCCTATGTCGGCCAGCGTGGGGTGCTCGCGCTTGGCGGCATAGCTGGCGACCACGCGCGCGGGGTGGCGGATCAGGTGGACGTTGACGCAACCCTCGGCCCAATCGAGCGGGAAGCCGTCGATCATGTGGAGGGCCATGTGCTTCTGGTAGAAGTGCGGGTGCCCGTCCGGATTGGGGCCAGCGCACCGCGCGGCGACTTCAGGCGCGTCAGAGACGTTTTCCGCGATGATCTCCGCCCGCATGGGATGCTCGATGCCGGTGGCGGCGAGGTAGGCGGCGTAAAAGGGCTCGTCCCAGGCCGCGCAGTCACCGCGTGCAGCGAAGGCATACATCATCGCGGTGGACAGGTTCCGCGGACCGGACCACATGGCGATTTTCATGGGCTCACGAGGGCCTTGTACAGGGCGCGGATGCGGGTGGTGACAGGGCCCATTTCGCCGGTACCGATCTGCCGACCGTCGATCGTGCCAACGGGGGTTTGCGCGCCGAAGGTGCCGGTGAGAAACGCCTCTTCGGCGGAGTAGGTTTCGACCAGGGAGAAGTTCTTCTCGCGGCAGGGGATGCCGTTGGCGCGACAGAGGTCGATCACCTTCTGACGGGTGATGCCGTTCATGCAGTAGTCGCCGGTGGATGTCCAAACTTCTCCCTTGCGGACGATGAAGAAGTTGCAGGCGTTCGTGGTGTTCACGAAGCCATGCACATCGAGCATGAGCGCCTCGTCGGCGCCGGCCTTCTCGGCGGCGATGCAGGCGAGGATGCAGTTGAGCTTGCTGTGGGAGTTCAGCTTGGGATCCTGGGTCATCGGCAGGCCGCGCAGGTGCGGCACGGTGGCAAGGCGGATCGGGCGGGGGATGGAGGGCCTGGAGTGCTCCATGATGATCGCCACGGTCGAACCCTGGCGAGAGAGCGATGGGTGCTGGAAGGGGCGGGTCTTGATGCCGCGGGTGACCATCAACCGCGCATGGGCGTCGGTGGTCATGCCGTTGGCCCTTTGCGTCTCTGTTATTGCGGAAATGAGCTGATCGCGGGTCATTCCGATGTCGAGGTCGATCGCCTTTGCGGCCTCGAACAGGCGGTCCATGTGCTCGTCGACGAAGGTCCAGCGGCCATCGTAGAGGCGCAGGCCCTCCCAGACGCCATCCCCCAGCATGAAGCCGGAATCGTAGACGCTGACGAGGGCCTCGCCGCGCGGCTTCAGCTGGCCGTTGAGCCAGATGAGGATCTCGGCGTTGCGCGGGTCATCCTCGGCGGTGTGGGTGGTGACGTGGTCGATCATGGCGCCACGCTAGGGAGGGCTGGCGATGTTTCCAAGGGTAAAGACGGTGTGAGGTCACGGCCCGGTGATTGGACCGGGTAGGGTGACCGGCGTGAGGGTGGTTGGGACTGGAGGATAAGACATGTTCTTGAAAATGAGACACGGCCGACCGCTGATTCTGTCCCTGATGATCTCCTTGGGTATCGCGCTGCATTGCACGCCAGCCAAGGCTGCGGCGACGGAGACCGCGGTGCTGGCAGGTGGGTGCTTCTGGTGCGTGGAGGCGGATTTCGAAAAGCTGAAAGGCGTAGCCGAGGTCGTCAGCGGTTTTGCCGGCGGCACGGTTGCCGATCCGACTTACAAGCAGGTGGTGCGCGGCGGGACCGGGCACTACGAAGCGGTGGAGATCAGCTACGATCCTGATGTGATCACATACGATCAGATCCTCCACGCCTTTCTGCGCAGCGTCGACCCGACAGACGCCGGCGGGCAGTTCTGTGACCGGGGGGAAAGCTACCGCACGGCGATCTTCGCCTCGGGCCCGGACCAGGCCGCCGCCGCGAAGGCCGCGATTGCGGAGGCGGAAAAGGTGCTGGGACGTGAGGTGGTAACGCCGGTGCTTCAGGCCGGGCCATTCTACCCGGCGGAAGCCTATCACCAGGACTATTACAAGAAGAACGATATCATCCTGACACGCTTCGGACCGCGATCGAAGGCGAAGGCTTACACGCTCTATCGCGAGGCCTGTGGCCGGGATGAGCGGGTGCGGGAGTTGTGGGGCGCGGCAGCGCCCTTTGCCGGTGGCTGACGTCAGGCCCTACAACGTGGCGTCCACTTCTGCACGTGTCGGCATGGCAGGAGCGGCGCCGTGGCGGGTAACCTGGATGCCGGCGGCGGCGGCGGCGAGTTGCAGGGCCTCCTTGCGTGACATCCCCTCCGACAGCGCGGCGGCGACCGTGCCGATAAAGCAGTCGCCCGCGCCCGTGGTATCCACCGGCTCGACCTTCCGGGCCGGGACATGGGTGACGGCGCCATCGCTCTGATCGCGCCAGAGAGCGCCGTCGGCCCCGAGCGTGACGAGCACATGGGGCACCGGGATTTCAGCCAGGGGCATCTTGTTGCGGCGTTCGAGCTCTTCGCATTCGCCGCGGTTCATCACCAGAAGGTCGATGTAGGGAAGCATGGCGCTGACCGCGTCGGGCTCGAAAGGCGCGGCGGAGTAGATGACGAAAAGGTCTCTGTTCCGTCCGGATTTGGCTACTTCCTCGATCAGCGGCGTCTCGTTCTGGAGGAGCAGGATATCGCCCGGCTGGGCCTCGTCGAGCGCCGATTCGACCGCGTCGAGCGACTGGTCGGCATTGGCGCCATGCTGGATCACGATGGAGTTCTCTCCGAGCGGATCGACATAGATCACCGCGTGTCCGGTTTCGGCCTCGACGCGGCGAATGCGCGACACGTCCACGCCATACGCCTCGAGCTGGGCGACGGACCATCCGTCCGCCTGCCCGACCGCGCCGATATGCACCGTCCGCGCCCCTGCCCGAGCGCAGGCGACGGACTGGTTCGCGCCCTTTCCGCCGAGGCCCACGGAGTATTTCATGGCCGCGAGGGTCTCTCCCGGCGCGGGCATGTGCGGCACCTCGTGGATGAGATCCCGGTTTATGGAGCCGAAGTTGTAGACGGTCACGACGCTTCCCTGGCTATCCGATCTTGGCTGCGGCCAGCACGGCCATGTTGAGGATGTCGCTCGCGGTCGAGGTTGTCGAGCAGATCTGGATCGACTTGTCGATGCCGGTGAGGATCGGACCGATCACGGTGGCGCCGGCCATCTCCTGCATCAGCTTGGTCGAGATCGAGGCGGAGTGCCGCGCGGGCACGACGAGCACGTTGGCCGGACCCGTGAGGCGGCAGAACGGGTAGTTGGCCATCTGATCGCGGTTCATGGCCACATCGACCGTCATCTCGCCATCGTACTCGAAATCGGCGCCGCGGGCGTCGAGCACCTGTGGCGCGAGGTGCATCTTCTGCGCCCGCTCGGAGACCGGGTAGCCGAAGGTGGAGAACGACAGGAAGGCCACCCGAGGCTCGAGCCCCAGCGAGCGGGCCACGGCGGCGCCGCGCTCGGCGATGGTGGCGAGGTCTTCCTCGTCGGGCCATTCGTGCACGAGGGTGTCACCGATCAGCACAATGCGGCCCTTGTGGAGCAGGGCGGTCACCGCCACGGCTCCGGATTCGGGCGTTACGTCGAAGACGTTGCCGACCAGTTGCAGGGCGTGGGCCGATTTCCGGGTGGCCCCGGTCACGAGGCCATCACCGTGGCCGTGTGCCAGCATGAGCGCACCGAAAACATGACGGTCACGCGCCGCGAGGCGATGCACATCCTGCCTGTCGATCCCCTTTCGCTGGAGGCGGTTGTAAAGGAATTCCTTGTAGGCATCGAGGTGCACGGTGTTGGCGGCGTTCACCACCTCCAGCTCGCGCACCGCATCGCCAAGCCCGGCCCCTTCGAGCCGTTCGCGCACGTCTTCCGGCCGACCGACCACGAGTGCCTTGCCGCAGCCCTGCCGCTGGTAGGCGACGGCGGCGCGGAGCACACGGGCATCATCGCCCTCGGCAAAGATCATCCTGGCCTGAGCGTTACGGGCGCGGGCATGGATGGAGCGGAGGATGGAGGCGGTGGGATCCATCCGGGCCTTCAGCGTGGCCTCGTAGCTGTCCATGTCGACGATGGGACGGCGGGCGACGCCGGTATCCATCCCCGCGCGGGCGACGGCGGGGGGAACGATATGGATGAGGCGCGGATCGAAGGGCGTGGGGATGATGTAGTCGCGTCCGAAGGAGAGCTTGCGGCCGTAGGCCATGGCGACCTCGTCTGGCACGTCGGCGCGGGCCAGTTTGGCGAGGGCCTCGGCGCAGGCGATCTTCATCTCGTCGTTGATGGCGCGGGCGTGAATGTCGAGCGCGCCGCGGAAGAGGTAGGGGAAGCCGAGGACGTTGTTCACCTGGTTGGGATAGTCGCTTCGGCCGGTGGCGACGATCGCATCAGGGCGCACCTCATGGGCTTCCTCGGGGGTGATCTCGGGGTCGGGGTTGGCCATGGCGAAGATGACCGGGTTTTCGGCCATGCTCATCACCATTTCCTGCGTGACCGCGCCCTTGGCCGAGACGCCGAGAAACACGTCTGCCCCCTCCATTGCCTCCTTCAGCTCGCGCAGGTCGGTCTTGACGGCATGGGCCGATTTCCACTGGTTCATACCCTCTGTACGGCCCTGGTAGATGACGCCCTTGGTGTCGCACATGATGCAGTTCTCGTGGCGCGCGCCCATCGACTTGAGAAGCTCGAGGCAGGCGATGCCGGCGGCGCCGGCACCATTGAGCACGATGCGGACATCTTCGATCTTCTTGCCGGAGAGATGCAGCGCGTTGATCAGGCCGGCCGCGCAGATCACGGCGGTGCCGTGCTGGTCGTCGTGGAACACCGGGATATCCATCATCTCCTTGAGCTGCTGCTCGATGATGAAGCACTCCGGCGCCTTGATGTCTTCGAGGTTGATGCCGCCGAAGGAGGGACCCATCAGCTTGACCGCGTTGATGAATTCCTGCGCGTCCTCGGTGTCGAGTTCGAGGTCGATCGAATCGACATCGGCGAAGCGCTTGAAGAGCACCGCCTTGCCTTCCATCACCGGCTTGGAGGCCAGCGCGCCGAGGTTGCCGAGGCCAAGGATGGCGGTGCCGTTGGAAATGACGGCGACGAGGTTGCCCTTGGAGGTGTAGTCGTAGGCGGCAGCCGGGTTCTCGGCGATGGCCTCGACGGGCACGGCCACGCCGGGCGAATAGGCCAGCGACAGGTCGCGCTGGGTGGTCATGGCCACGGTGGCGTTGATCTCGAGCTTGCCGGGGCGCGGCTCGAGGTGGAAGCTCAGCGCCTCTTCGGGCGTGATGCGGGATCTGGCCATGGTTCTCCTCCTTGCGGCGCGCGCTTGTAATCCGGCGGTGACGTGACGTCCACCGGGGGTTTTTCCTCCCATGCGCTGCGGCTATGGTCCGCCAAATGAGCGGGCGGGGGCAAGTGTGAGTTCTGTGACGGTCACACCGATGATGGCGCAGTACCTGGAGATCAAGGCGGATCATCCGGGAGCTCTGCTGTTCTATCGCATGGGCGATTTCTACGAGATGTTCTTCGACGATGCGGTGGCGGCATCGGAGGCGCTGGATATCGCGCTGACCAAGCGGGGCAAGCATGACGGTGACGACATCCCGATGTGCGGGGTGCCGGTGCATGCCGCCGAGAGCTACCTGCTGACGCTGATCCGCAAGGGGTTTCGGGTGGCTGTCTGCGAGCAGATGGAGAGCCCCGAGGAGGCGAAGAAGCGCGGATACAAGGCGGTTGTGCGGCGCGAGGTCGTTCGGCTGGTGACGCCGGGCACGCTGACCGAGGAAAGCCTGCTGGAGCCGCGTCGGCACAACTACCTTGCGGCCTATTCCGAGGTTCGGGGCGAGGGGGCGCTGGCCTGGGTGGATATTTCCACCGGGGCCTTCCGGGTGGTGGCCTGCGGACGCGAGATGCTGGGGCCGCAACTGGCGCGGCTGGGGCCGCGCGAGGTGCTGGTGAGCGAGCGGGCGGAGGCATTTCAGGCTGAAATAGTCTCTGATCTTGGCGCTGCGGCGACACTGGCCTCGGCGGAAAGCTTCGACAGCGAAAGCGGAAGAGCGCGGCTGTGCGAAGCTCTGGGCGTGAAGACCTTGGACGCGTTCGGCACGTTCGGACGAGCCGAGATTTCGGCCATGGGCGCGATCGTTGCTTACCTGGAACTGACGCAGAAGGGGCGGTTACCGCTGCTGCGGGCGCCCGTCGCGGAAGACGTGGGTGGCGTGATGCAGATCGACGCGGCCACACGGCGGAACCTGGAGCTGACGCGAAGTCTGAGCGGCGGCCGCGAAGGGAGCCTGATCGCGGCGATCGACCGGACGCTGACGGCAGGCGGCGGGCGGCTGCTGGAGCGGCGGATTTCCGCGCCGTCGCGGAAGCTGGCGGAGGTGCAGAGGCGGCTGGATACGGTTGAGTGGGCGCTGGATGCCGGGTTGAGGGAGCGGCTGCGCGACGGGCTGCGGCGGGTGCCGGACATGGATCGGGCGCTGTCGCGCTTGGCCCTGGACCGTGGCGGGCCGCGTGACCTGGCGGCCATTCGCAATGGATTGGCGCAGGCGGAGCTTCTTGCAGAGGATCTGGAGGGCGAGGTGCCCGAGCTGGTTGCCGAGGCAGCCGAAGCACTGCGCGGGCATCGCGAGATGGCGGATCTGCTCGATGCGGCGCTGGTGGCCGAACCGCCGCTGCTTGTGCGGGATGGGGGCTTCATCGCCGCAGGTTACGACGAAGAGCTCGACGAGGCGCGCACGCTCAGGGATGAGGGGCGCGGGGTGATCGCGCGGATGCAGGCAGAGTTCGTCGAGGAGACGGGCATCGGCGCGCTGAAGATCAAGCACAACAACGTGCTCGGCTACTTCATCGAAACCACGGCGACCCACGCCGAGAAGATGATGAAGCCGCCGCTCTCGGAGCGGTTCATCCACCGGCAGACGACTGCCAATGCGATCCGGTTCACGACCGTTGAGCTCAGCGAGCTGGAGACGCGCATCTTGAATGCCGCCGGGCGGTCTCTGGAGATCGAGAAACGGCTCTATTCAAGCCTGCGAAAGGCTGTTCTGGATGCCTCCGCCGCGATTGGCGGGGCGGCGCGGGCACTGGCGGAGCTGGACCTGGCCTGTGCGCTGGCCGACCTCGCCAGCGGCGAAGGCTGGGTTCGGCCCCAAGTGGACGAGGGACGGGCCTTCGAGGTGGAGGCGGGTCGGCATCCCGTTGTCGAGGCCGCGCTCCGCCGTGAAGGGGGGCAGGCCTTTGTGGCCAACGATTGCGCGCTGAGCGATGGCGGTGACGGGGCGCATATCTGGTTGCTGACCGGCCCCAACATGGCCGGTAAATCGACCTTTCTCCGACAGAACGCGCTGATTGCGCTGCTCGCGCAGGCCGGCAGCTTCGTGCCGGCGAGGCGGGCGCATGTGGGGCTGGTTTCCTCGCTATTTTCGCGCGTCGGCGCGGCGGATGACCTGGCGCGCGGGCGCTCGACCTTCATGGTCGAGATGGTGGAGACGGCTGCGATCCTGAACCAGGCAGATGACCGGAGCCTGGTGATTCTCGACGAGATCGGCCGGGGCACAGCCACCTATGACGGGCTTTCGATCGCCTGGGCGGTGATGGAGCACCTGCACGACGTGAACCGGTCGCGCGCACTCTTTGCCACCCATTACCACGAGATGACTGCCCTGTCCGCCAAGCTCGACGGCGCCGAGAATGCCACCGTCGCGGTGAAGGAGTGGCAAGGCGATGTGATCTTTCTGCATGAGGTCCGGATGGGCGCTGCGGAGGCAAGCTATGGTGTCCAGGTGGCCAAGCTGGCGGGGCTGCCGGACGCGGTGGTGGCCCGAGCGCGAATGGTGCTGGAGCAGCTGGAGAAGGGTGAGCGGGAGGGGGCTGACAAGGCGCGGCTGATCGACGACCTGCCGCTCTTTGCTGCCATGCCCAAGCAGGCGCCTCCGCCCGCAAGCCCGGAAAAGGATGTGCTCAAGGAAAAGCTCGCCGGGGTGTTGCCCGACGAGCTGACGCCCCGGGAGGCGCTTGAGATCATTTACGAATTGAAGCGGCTGGCAGAGTAGGTGGGCATATTGCCCATCCTTCCTCAGCCGGGATTGCTCGACACGCCGACCTGCGCCGGGCGCAGCAGGCGGTCATAAAGCATGAAGCCCTCGCCGGCGACCTGGATGATGTCGCCCTGCTTGGTGTCGGGCAGCGGAGCCTCGAACATCGCCTGGTGCATCTGCGGGTCGAACTTGTCGCCCACTTCGGGCCTGATCCGGCTGATGCCGTGCTTCTCGAAGATGTTCAGCAGCTCGCGCATGGTGAGCTCGACACCCTCGATAAGGGCCGACATGCCCTCACCCTTGCCTTCAGAGCCGCCAGCGGCCTCGAGTGCGCGCTTCAGGTTGTCGTAGACCGGGAGCATGTCGCGCGCCAGCTTTGAGCCGCCGTACTGCTCGGCCTCGCGGCGGTCACGCTCGCCACGCTTTCGGGCGTTCTCGGCGTCGGCCAGAGCCCGCATGAAACGATCGCGCATCTCGTCACGCTCGGCGCGGAGGATCTCGACCTCGTCGATTTCCTGACCTTCGCCGGCTTCCTCTGCGAGCGCGTCGATATCCACCAGTTCTTCAGCTTCCTGCTTGGGATCAGCCATGTTCTACCCTTTGCCTCGATCCGCGATCAGCTTTCCGACGAGCTGCGCGGTGTAATCCACGATTGGAACGATCCGGCCATAGTTGAGCCGCGTGGGCCCGATGACCCCAACGGCGCCGATGATCTTACGGTCGGCATTCATATATGGAGAAACCACCAAAGATGAACCGGAAAGTGAAAAAAGCTTGTTCTCGGAACCGATAAAAATGCGCACGCCCTCGCCCTCATCGGTGAGTTCGAGGAATTCGGCGATGTCGCGCTTGCGCTCCAGGTCATCGAAGAGTGTGCGGATCCGGTCGAGTTCCTCGGGCTCGGACTCGGAAAGCAGATTCGCCCGGCCACGAACCACCAGCCGCTCGTGAGGTTCGCCCTGGGCTTCCCAGATCGCGGTACCTTCGGCGACGAGTTCGGCCGCCAGTGCGTCGATCTCCTGCCGGCGCTGGCCGATCTCGCGCTCGATCAGGCCGCGCATCTCGGAGAGGGAGTGCCCTTCGGCGAAGGAGTTCAGGAAGTTGGCTGCCTCGCGCATCGAGGAAGGAGTTTGGCCGGGTGGTGGCGTGAAGACACGATTTTCGACGTGCCCGTCGGAGAAGACGAGCACCACGAGTGCACGGTCGGGGCCGAGTTGGACGAACTCGATGTGCTTGATCTCGGCCTCATGCTTGGGCGCCAGTACAAGGCTTGCCACCTGGGTGGTACCGGAGAGGGCGGCGCCGACGCGGGAAAGCAGGCTGGCGACGTCGGATGTGTTGGTGCCGAGGGTCGAGTCGATCTTCTCGCGATCTTCGGGGCCGAGATCCCGCACTTCGAGCAGGCCGTCGACGAACATGCGGAGGCCTTGCTGCGTGGGGATTCGGCCCGCGCTGACGTGGGGGCTGTTGAGCAAGCCGAGATACTCGAGATCCTGCATCACGTTGCGGATCGTCGCGGCGGAGACCTTCTCTTCGAGCACCCGTGTCAGCGTGCGCGACCCGACCGGCTCACCGGTGGCGAGATAGCTCTCGACCACGCGGCGAAACACCTCGCGGGAGCGATCGTTCATTTCTTCCAGCAGCTTCGTCGCGTCACTCATGGCGTTTAGATAGGGACGCGGGGCGGAGAAGGTCAATCTTGCTTGCGTCCGCAAGCCGGGGGGGCCAAGAGGGGGACGTCCAAGAGGAGGAACACTTATGCGCCCTTCCGGCCGCGCCCTGACAGACATGCGCCCGATCTCGATCGAAACGAACGTCACCCGCTACGCGGAGGGCTCCTGCCTTATCCGATGCGGCGAGACGCATGTGATCTGCACGGCGACCGTGGAAGAGCGCGTGCCGCCGTTCCTGAAGAACAGCGGCAAAGGCTGGGTGACGGCGGAGTACGGGATGCTGCCGCGGGCGACGCATAGCCGGATGCGGCGCGAGGCGAAGAACGGACAGAGCGGCAGAACGCAAGAAATTCAAAGGCTTATAGGACGTGCGCTGCGGGCTGGCGTGGATTTTCAGGCGCTGGGCGAGCGGCAGATCCAGATCGACTGTGACGTGATCCAGGCCGATGGTGGCACCCGCTGCGCCTCGATCACCGGCGGCTGGGTTGCGCTGAAGCTGGCGGTGCAGAAGCTGATGAAGGCTGGCCTGGTGAAAACGGATCCGATCCTCGACCATGTGGCCGCCGTGAGCTGCGGCATCTACGCAGGGCAGCCGGTGGTTGACCTCGACTATGCCGAAGACAGCGAGGCCGGGACCGATGGCAATTTCGTGATGACGGGATCGGGGAAGCTGATCGAAGTTCAGGCAAGCGCGGAAGGAGCCACCTTTGCCCGCGCCGAGATGGATGCGTTGATGAACCTTGCCGAGGCGGGCATCGCCGAACTGGTGGCCGCGCAAAAGGCCGCGGTGGAGGGCTGAGGCGTGCGACGGTTCGACGGCGACAGATTGGTGATCGCGACCCACAACGCGGGGAAGCTGCGCGAGATCTCAGCGCTGCTTGCGCCGTTTGACGTTGAGGTGACGAGCGCCGGGGCGCTGGGCTTCGACGAACCGGAGGAAACCGAGGCAACCTTCGTCGGAAACGCCCGGATCAAGGCGCATTTCGCGGCAAAGGCGAGCGGCCTTCCGGCTCTGGCCGATGACAGCGGGATCGAAGTGGATGCGCTGGAGGGTCGACCCGGGGTCTATACTGCCGATTGGGCCGAAACGCCGAACGGGCGGGATTTCACCATGGCGATGACCCGTGTTTGGACCGAGTGTGAGAGCATCGGGGCCGCCGAGCCGCGCACCGCACGCTTTGTGGCGACGCTTTGCCTCGCCTGGCCGGACGGGCATGACGAGATCTTCGAGGGGACGACCGAGGGCAGCCTCGTCTGGCCGATGCGCGGGGAGAACGGCTTCGGCTTCGATCCGATGTTTCTGCCCGAGGGCGAAACGCTGACCTTCGGCGAGATGGCGCCGGAGCAGAAGGCAGAGATCGCGCACCGGACCCGCGCGTTCCGGAAACTCGTTGCAGGCTGCTTTGCCCGCTGACTGGCAGACCGGCGGCTTTGGCCTGTATATCCATTGGCCCTTCTGCGCGGCCAAATGCCCTTACTGCGACTTCAACTCCCACGTTTCCGCCCGGATAGACCAGGCTGCCTGGCGCGAGGCCTATCTTCGGGAAATCGGCCGTGTGGGGGCCGAGACCGAAGGGCGGGTGCTGAACTCGGTCTACTTCGGCGGAGGTACGCCCTCGCTGATGGAGCCCGAAACGGTAGCGGCGATCCTGAGGGAGATCGGGCGGTTCTGGCCGCGCGCCAACGACATCGAGATCACGTTGGAGGCCAACCCGTCGTCCGTGGAAGCGAGGCGCTTTGCAGGCTATGCGGATGCGGGGGTGAACCGGGTGTCTCTCGGGGTGCAATCGCTTCGGGATGAACACCTGCGCGCGCTGGGCCGTCTGCATGATGTTGCTCAGGCAAAGGCCGCCTTGGAGGTTGCGAAGGCGCATTTCGGGCGCGTCAGCTTCGATCTGATTTATGCCCGGCAGCACCAGACGCTGGAGGCATGGAGAGAGGAACTGAAGGAAGCACTCGAGATTGCCGCGGATCACCTGTCGCTCTATCAGCTTACGATTGAGCCCGGCACGGCCTTCGGGGATCGTTACGCGGTTGGAAAGCTGCGGGGCTTGCCGGACGACGACCTCGGAGCCGACATGTTCGAGCTGACGCAGGAGATGACGGCAGCGGCGGGCTTTGACGCCTATGAAGTCTCTAACCATGCGCGAAGCGGCTCAGTATCTCGTCATAACCTGGTCTACTGGAGGTATGGCGACTACCTGGGGATCGGCCCTGGCGCGCACGGCCGCGTCACACTGAACGGGCGGAAGATGGCGACGGTCGCGAGCGCGGCGCCCTCTGTCTGGCTGGATGAGGTAGGCGGTGGCCGCGCTGAGCTGCGTGATGAACTCTCTGGCGCGGAACAGGCCTCGGAGTACTTGATGATGGGCCTCAGGATTGACGAGGGACTGTCGTTGTCACGCTACAAGGCTTTGGCAGGCCAAGACCTGGATCGCCATGTTATCAAAGACTTGGCGGCATCTGGGCTTCTGGTCGCCTTGCCTGACCGGATACAGGCCACCACGCGCGGAAGAATGGTGCTGAACGCCGTCATCCGGGAACTGATGGTGTGACATGAGGGCGCTTTGGGCGATTGCGGGCGCGATGAGTTTGAGCCTGGGCGCAATCGGTGTGCTGCTTCCGCTGCTTCCTACGGTTCCGTTCATCCTGCTGGCGGCCTTCTGCTTCGCGCGCTCCTCCGAGAAGCTGCATGATTGGTTGCTCACACACCGGACCTTCGGACCGATGATCGAGGATTGGCAACGCAACGGTGCAATCGGGCGGCCGGCGAAATGGGCGGCAACTGTCTCTGTTCTTGCAGTTTTCGGCCTTTCACTTGCCCTGCGGCTGCCCGGCCACGTTCTCGCAATCCAGGCGGTGACGCTTGGCTGCGTCATGCTGTTTATCTGGACACGTCCAGAGGCGTAGCCGTGAGCACACGGCAGAGGGCATCCAGGTCGTCCAGATCCCGATAGGAGATAGTGAGCTTGCCGGTGCCATTTGCATCGTGGTCGATCGCAACCTTGAGGCCGAGATTGGCGGCAAGATCGCTTTCCAGAGCGCGCGTGTCGGCATCCTTGGAGGTGGCGGGTTTGACGCTAGTGGTCCTCTTGCCGCCCTTGGCCAGTTTTTCGGTCTGTCGAACCGACAGGCCCTTCTGGACCACCTGCCGCGCCAACTCGGAGGCGTTCTCAGCGGTGATGAGCGCGCGGGCATGGCCAGACGACAGGTGGCCATCGCGAAGGAGGCGCTGCACGTCGTCTGGAAGTTGCAGCAAACGCATCAGGTTGGCGACGTGGCTCCGGCTCTTGCCGAGCGCCTGAGCGAGATGCTCCTGGGTGTGGCCGAACCGTTCTACAAGTTGCCGATAACCATGCGCCTCGTCGATCGGATTGAGATCCTCACGCTGGACGTTCTCGATGATGGCAACCTCGAGCACCTCTTCATCGGTGAATTCCCGCACGATGACGGGCACTTCGTGGAGCTTGGCCATCTGAGCCGCGCGCCAGCGGCGCTCGCCGGCGACGATTTGATAAACCCCTGATTTAACGGGGTCTTTTCGAACAATGAGAGGTTGGATGATGCCACGCTCGTGGATCGAGTCGGCGAGCTCCTGCAGTGGCTCCATATCGAAGTCGCGGCGCGGCTGTTCCGGGTTCGGCTCCACCTGCTCGATCGGCAGACGGCGCTCTCCGGTGGCCGGCGCGATGGCCTTCTCCTCGCGCGGCGCCACATCGGCCATCAGGGCGGAGAGCCCGCGGCCCAGACCTCGTTTCTTCTCAGCCATTGCTCGTCTCCCTGGTTACTGTGCCGGTCGCCCGAGCAGCTCTTTTGCGAGGTCGCGATAGGCGATGCTGCCCTTCGAGGTCGGGTCGTAATCCAGCACCGGCATGGCGAAACTCGGTGCCTCACTGACACGCACGTTGCGCGGAATGCGGGTCTGGAACACCAGGTCGCCCAGAGCCTCTCGGGCATCATCATCGACCTGCTGCGAGAGGTTGTTTCGAATGTCGTACATCGTCAGCACCACGCCCTCGATCCGCAGGTTCGGATTGGCGGTTTCGCGCACCTCGCGGAGAGTCAGCATGAGCTGCGACAGGCCTTCGAGCGCATAGAACTCGGACTGGAGCGGCACCAGCACCGAGTCGGCCGCGATCATGGCGTTGACGGTGAGGAGATTGAGCGAGGGCGGACAGTCGATCAGCACGTAGTCGAGCGAGTAGCGGTCGATCTCGGGCTGACGGAGCGCGTCATGCAGCAGATGGCTGCGGCGCTCGTTTGCGACCAATTCGATATCGGCGGAGCTGAGATCGGTGGTGGAGGGGGCGATGAGCAGATTTTCGACATCAGTGGCAAGCACCACTTCGCGGAGGGGAGCATCGTCGAGGAGCAGGTCGTAGGTCGTCTTCTTCCGGTCCGCGGCCTCGACACCGAGGCCAGTGGAGGCATTGCCCTGCGGATCCAGGTCGACTATGAGCACCGCCTTGCCCTCTGCGGCCAGCGCAGCGCCCAAGTTGATCGCCGTCGTCGTCTTGCCAACGCCGCCCTTCTGGTTGGCCACAGCGATGATCTTGGGTGCCTTGGGACGAGTCGGGTCAGACACGGGTGATGTTTCCTATGGTGAGAAGGGCGCCGGCCGGATCGGTTTCGCTGGTGTGTTTCTGAACGTCGAAGGACCACATTTCAAGCGCCTTCGCGATCTCTGCGTCATGTTGCGCGCCCTTGAGAAAAAGGGCGATGCCATCGGGAGACAGGTGCCGCTCCGCGTACTCCAGCAGTTGGGTCAGAGGCGCGAGCGCACGCGCCGAGAGTGCGCTCGCATTGCGCGGCGAAATGGTTTCGACTCGGGCCGCGTGGATCGTGGCGTTCGTTCCGGTTTCCCTGAGCACGGTGGAAAGGAAGGTGCATTTTCGTTGGTCGGACTCGACGAATTCGAAGACCAGATCTGGTGCGCAGTCTGCAGCAAGTATCGCACATACCAGGCCCGGAAAACCGCCACCGGTGCCGATGTCGAGCCACGTACCTGTGCTGGGACCGTGTTCTAGCACTTGCGCGGAGTCGAGAAAGTGGCGCGACCAGAGATCGGGGATGGTGGCTGGCGCCACGAGGTTGATCGCCTTGTTCCACTTGGCAAGGAGGGCGGCGTAGGTCTGGAGCTTCTCGGATGTTTCACGTGAAACATCGAGGCGCTCGAGGACGGCCTCGCGCGTGATCACGATGCCTGCCGCTTCTGTTCACGGCGGAGACGGGCGAGGATGAGGCCAAGGGCCGCAGGTGTCATCCCACCGATGCGCGCGGCCTGGCCGAGCGATGCAGGGCGCGCGGCGTTCAGTTTGGCCTTCAACTCGTTGGACAGACCCTGAAGGTCTTCGTAATCGAAGTTGCCGGGGATCAGCTTGTTTTCATCGCGTTCAAGGGCGGCAACATCCTGCTCCTGACGGGCGATGTAGTTGTGGTACAGGGAATCCCGCTCGACCTGGATCGCAATCTCGGGTGCAATGGATGCGAGCTCCGGTTGAAACTTCACCAGCTTCTCCAGGCTTGCGTCGGGCAACCCCAGCGCTTCTATACCGTTGCGACGTGGGCCATCGGCGTTCACACGGAGGCCCGCGTTGGAGAGTTCGCGCGAGGAGAGCGCAAGATCTGCAAGGATCGAGCGCGCGGAGGCCAGCGCCTCCATCTTGTCAGAGAACTGCTTACGGCGCGCTTCGCCGATGCATCCGAGGTCAATGCCGCGGGGCGTGAGCCGTTGGTCAGCATTGTCCGCCCGGAGCGAAAGGCGAAATTCGGCGCGTGAGGTGAACATGCGGTAGGGCTCGGCCACCCCTTGCGTCGTGAGGTCGTCGATCATCACACCGATATAGGACTCGGCGCGGCTGAAGGTTACAGGCTCGCCGGCTTCCGCACGCCGCGCGGCATTGAGGCCGGCAACGAGGCCTTGCGCTGCCGCTTCCTCATATCCTGTGGTGCCGTTGATCTGGCCCGCAAGATACAGGTTCTTCAAGGCGCGCAGTTCCAGGGAACTGTCGAGCGCGCGGGGATCGATGTAATCATATTCGATGGCATAGCCGGGCTGAAGGATTGTTACCTCCTCAAGCCCGGCAATGGAGCGCACATAGGCTTCCTGCACATCTTCCGGCAGCGAGGTGGAGATGCCGTTCGGGTATATCGTCGGGTCGTCGAGGCCCTCGGGCTCCAGGAAGATCTGGTGAGAGTCCTTGGAGGCGAAGCGGACAACCTTGTCTTCGATCGAGGGACAGTAACGGGGGCCGATACCTTCGATGTGACCGCCATACATGGCGCTGCGGTGGAGATTCTCGGTGATGATCTCGTGGGTGCGTGCGTTGGTGTAGGTGATGCCACAGGAAATCTGGCGGGCGGTGGGCGCCGTTGACAGGAAGGAAAACAGTGTCGGTTCGTCGTCGCCCGGCTGCTCTTCGAGCCCGTCCCAGTTTATCGTCCGGCCATCGAGACGCGGGGGGGTTCCGGTCTTCAGGCGCCCGAGGGGCAGAGAGAGATCGGAAAGCTGGTTTGCCAACAGCTGCGACCGTTGGGCACCCATGCGACCCCCGGGGAAGGACTTGTCACCGATGTGGATCGTGCCGCGGAGGAACGTGCCTGTCGTCAGGACGACGGCTGCGCTGCGGAGCTCGCTTCCGTCGCCCAGCACAACACCCTGCACGGCGTCGCCCTCCAGGACGAGACCTCCCACTTCAGCTTCGATCACTGTGAGCCCGGGCGTCGCTGCAATGGCCGCGCTCATGGCTTCGCGATAGAGCTTCCGGTCCGCCTGTGCGCGGGGGCCTTGAACGGCGGGGCCTTTCTTGCGGTTCAGCAGGCGAAACTGGATGCCGGCGGCATCGGCAACACGGCCCATGAGTCCGTCCATGGCGTCAATCTCGCGGACAAGGTGGCCCTTGCCGAGCCCGCCGATGGCTGGGTTGCAGGACATTACGCCAAGATCGGTCGCCCGCAGGGTGACCAGCGCGGTGCGCGCGCCCATCCGGGCTGCGGCGTGGGCGGCGTCGGCACCGGCGTGCCCGCCCCCGACAACGATGACGTCAAAGTCATGTTTCACGTGAAACACTCCTACTTTCCGATGCAGAAGCTGGAGAAGATTTCTCCCAGCAGGTCTTCCACCCCGATGCGTCCAGTAAGGCTCTCGATCCGGCGCAGCGCGGTGCGCAGATCTTCCGCTGCAAGTTCCGCCCGCTCGGGCCCCGCTTCTACCTCGATTCGAGCGGCCCGCAAAGCTTCGCTGGCGGCGTCGAGGGCAGCCC
>CAYVQK010000063.1:0-4360 GCA_964454145.1 uncultured Oceanicola sp.
CCTGGACCAGCAGGCGGGAGCCGGCGCAGCAGACCTGGCCCTGGTTGAACCAGATGGCATCGACGAGGCCTTCGACGGCGCTGTCGATATCGGCGTCCTCGAAGACGATGTAGGGGGATTTGCCGCCCAGTTCGAGGGTGAGGGGGATGTTGCGGCCCGCCGTGGCCTCGCGGATGCGCCGGCCGACGGCGGTGGAGCCGGTGAAGGCGAGTTTATCGACCTCGGAGGCGACGATGGCCTCGCCGGTGGCGCCGTCGCCGGTGACGATGTTGAGGACACCGGCGGGCAGGCCGGCCTCCTGGGTGATCTCGGCGAAGAGGAGGGCGGTGAGGGAGGTGTATTCGGCCGGCTTGAGGACGACGGTGTTGCCCATGGCGAGGGCGGGGGCGACCTTCCAAGCGAGCATCAGGAGCGGGAAGTTCCAGGGGATGATCTGGCCGGCGACGCCGAGGGGGGCGCGGTCTGGCAGCTCGGTGGGGGCCAGTTGGGCCATGCCGGCGTGGTAGTAGAAATGGCGCTGGGCGAGGGGGATGTCGATGTCGCGGGACTCGCGGATCGGTTTGCCGTTGTCGAGGGTTTCGAGCACGGCGAAGAGGCGCGAGTGCTTTTGCAGGAGGCGGGCGAGGGCGTAGAGGTACTTCGCGCGCTGGTGGCCGGTGAGGGCGGCCCATTTGGGCTGGGCCTTTCGGGCGGATTTGACGGCGGCTTCGACGTCTTTCGCGGTGCCCTGAGTGATCTTTGCAAGGTGCTCCGCCGTGGCCGGGCTCTTGGTGTCGAACCCCTTGGCGGGCTTGGTGAATGCGCCGTCGATGAAGTGGCCGAAGCGGCGGCTGTGCTTTTCCAGCCAGGCGTGGGCCTCCGAGGCGGACTCGGGCGCGGGGCCGTAGGCGAGGGTTTCGAAGATTTCGGGGACGTTCATTTGAAAGTGTCCTTCGATCAGAGCGGAGCACCCGGCCGGCACCGCCGGCCAGCGCCCGTCCCGCCCCCCCACGGGGCGGGCGCTTGGGTGACGTTGAACTGAACAGCGCCGGAGCGCGTGGCGGTGATGGCCGCACTCGTGGAGAGGCGCCCCGTGCGGGGCGGGCGCTGGCCTCGGGTCTGCATCAGGACCGTCATCCCATCGCGTGCCGGTAGGAGGCCGAGTAGGCGCCGGTGACGTGGTGTTCGAGCTGGCGTTCGATATCTCCCAGCAGGGAGGAGGCGCCGAAGCGGAAGAGGTCGGGCTGGACCCAGCGGTGGCCGAGTTCGTCCTTCAGCAGGGCGAGGTAGAGCAGCGCGTCCTTGGCCTTGGAGATGCCGCCGGCGGGCTTGTAGCCCACGCGGATCTCGGTGGCGTCGAAGTAATCCCGGATGGCGCGGATCATCACGAGGGACACGGGCAGGGTGGCGTTGACGCTCTCCTTGCCGGTGGAGGTCTTGATGAAGTCGGCGCCGGCCATCATGCAGACGAGGCTGGCACGGGCGACGTTTTGCAGGGTGCCGAGCTCGCCGGTGGCGAGGATGGCCTTGACGTGGGCGGGGCCGCAGGCGGCGCGGAAGGCCTTCATCTCGTCGTAGAGTGCCTGCCAGTTGCCTGTGAGCACATGGCGGCGGGAGATGACGATGTCGATCTCGTCGGCGCCGGCCTTCACGCTCTCCTCGATCTCGGCGAGGCGGAGGTGGAAGGGCGACAGACCGGCGGGAAACCCGGTGGAGACGGCGGCAACGGGGATATTGCTTCCGGCTAGGGCCTCGACGGCTACGGGCACCATGTCGTGGTAGACGCAGACGGCGCCGGTGGTGATGCCCGCCTTTCCCTGCCCTACCGCTTCGCTGCTTGAGGGCGCCATGCCGAGCGCCTTCAGCAGGTCGGGGCGGACGGGCTGGCGGGCCTTGGCGCAAAGACGGCGGACGCGGCCGGGGGTGTCGTCGCCCGCGAGCGTGGTGAGGTCGATGAGGGTGATCGCCTTGCAGAGCCAGGCAGCCTGGAAGGCCTTCTTCACCGATCGGCGGCCGGGCAGGGTGGCCGCGCGGCGCTCGATGGCGGAGGTGTTGGCCTGGGCGCGCATGACCCAATCCATGTCGAGCTCCATGCCCGGATTGCGGGCGAGGGTGAGCTGCGGCAGATGGGCCGTGGCGCTGGCGCTCTCTGTCTTGGTGGTGGTCACGGGCGGGGCCTCCTCGGGAGAAAGCGTGGCATGGGGCCGGGGGGATGGCAACGGGGGCGTTTTTACCAGATGGTCAAAAACGGGGCAAGCGCGGTGATGGCCGATCGGCGGCAAAACTTCCTTAAGACTGTTCTGTCACACCTCCGGCCAACACTGGATGGAGACGGGCAATGGGTTTCTTTCGATTGGGGTCGGCGAAGGCTGCGGCGGCGGACCCGATGACGCGTCTGGGCGAGGCGGTGCAAGCGGCCTACGCGGTGATCTGGTTCAGCCCCGAGGGGGTGATCCTCGACGCGAACGAGAATTTCTGCGCCGTGATGGGCTATGCGCGCGGGGAGATCATCGGGCAGAAACATGCGATGTTCGTCCAAAGAGGCTATGCCGCCAGTGCCGATTACAAGGTATTCTGGGAGCGGTTGCGCCGGGGCGAGCGCTTTACCGCCACCTTCCCGCGCATCGCCAAGGGCGATCGCAACGTGTCGATCGAGGCGGCCTATGTGCCGCTGTGCAATGCGGCGGGCGAGGTGGAGAAGGTGGTGAAATTCGCCAGCGACGTCACCGAACGCGAGTTCGAGGCGGTGAAGGCCAAGAGCCGGCTCACGGCGCTCGACCGGAGCCAGGCGGTGATCGAGTTCATGCCGGATGGCACCATCGTGACTGCGAACGAGAATTTCCTGAAGGTCGTGGGGTACAGCATCGAAGAAGTCGTGGGTCAGCACCACCGGATCTTCCTGCGCGACGACATGCGCGCGGACCCGGCCTACAAGACCTTCTGGGCCGACCTCGCGCGGGGTGAGCCGAAGCTGGGCAAGTTCCGCCGCTTCGGAAAGGGCGGCCGCGAGCTGTGGCTCGAGGCGAGCTACAATCCGATCATCAACAGCCGGGGCGAGGTGGTGAAGGTGGTGAAATTCGCCGCCGACATCACCGAAGACAGGATGGTGGCGATCGATTCCGCGGGCCAGCTCGAGGCGCTGGGCCGGAGCCAGGCGGTGATCGAGTTCGCGCCGGATGGCACGGTCCTGTGGGCAAACCGCAATTTCCTCGAGGCCATGGGCTACAGCGCGGAGGAGATCGTGGGGCGGCACCACCGGATGTTCATCGAGGCGGAAGAGGCCGAGAGCCCGGAGTACGGGGCCTTCTGGGAGGCCCTCGCTGCCGGTCGGCACCAGGCGCGGCAGTTCCGGCGGATCGGCAAGGGCGGGCGGGAGCTGTGGCTCCAGGCCAGCTACAACCCGATTCTCGACACCGATGGCCGGGTGGCCAAGGTGGTGAAATTCGCCACCGACATCAGCGCGCAGAAACGCGCGATCCTCGACTTCCAGCAGGCGGTGACGCAGCTGGCGAGCCATGACCTTGGCGTGGAGATCGCGGGCGATGTGCCGCAGGAGTTCGCCCAGCTGAAGGAGGAGTTCAACCTCTCGATCCGGGCCCTTGCGGAAGTGATCTCGGGCATTTCCGGCCGGGCCGACGCGATCCTGACGGAGACCGGCCAGATCTCGGCCGCGGCGCGCGACCTGAGCCTTCGCACCGAGAAGCAGGCCGCGGCGCTGGAGGAGACGGCGGCCGCGCTGGACGAGATGACCTCGTCGGTGCGTGCCGCGGCCGCCAATGCCGGTGACGCTGCCCAGACGGCGCGTGCGGCGGAAGAAAGCACGGCAAGCGGGCTCGAGATGTCGCGCCGGGCGGTGGAGGCGATGAAGGGCATCGCCGCCAGCTCCGAGCAGGTGTCGAACATCACCGGCGTGATCGACGAGATCGCCTTCCAGACCAACCTGCTGGCGCTGAATGCGGGCGTCGAGGCGGCACGGGCGGGCGAAAGCGGGCGCGGCTTCGCCGTGGTCGCCTCGGAGGTGCGGCAGCTGGCGCTCCGGTCGTCGGAGAGCTCGCGCGAGATCGCGAACCTCGTGGCCTCGACCTTCGAGCAGATCCAGTCGGGCGTGCGGCTGGTGGATGACAGCGGCTCTGCCTTGGAGCAGATCGCGGGATACGTGCAGGACATCCGCGGCAAGGTGGCGAGCCTCGCCACCTCGGCGCAGGAACAGTCGGTGGGGCTCGACGAGATCAACTCCGCCGTCAACGAGCTCGACCGGGGCACCCAGCAGAATGCGGCGATGTTCGAGGAGACCAGCGCTGCGACGCAGGCGCTCGAACGGGAGGCGGAGACGCTCTCGGGCAGCACCCGGCAGTTCCGCTTCGGCGCGGATGGGGCGGCG
>CAYVQK010000063.1:4460-8231 GCA_964454145.1 uncultured Oceanicola sp.
CGGGCAGATGGGCGGTGGCACGGTTGGCCCACGGCGGCGCGGAGAAGCTAGATTGCGCGCGTGAGCTGAGGAGCCACGGGCATGGGGCGGATGGGAGCTTGGAGGCCGGGGCCGTCGTCCGTCTGCGTCGAGCCAGGGCCAGGCCGGACGCGGGGCGCAAACCGAAGCGGTTCTGACTGTCCGGACGCAGGGATTGAACGCCGGCGCGGCAGGGCGAGGGTATTTACGTTGCGTGGATGCGGAGGCGCAGAAGGGGGTGTCGCGCAGGTGGGGCGACGCCATGGCGGGCATGCGGCTGATTGGTTCGCGGGCTCGCTGGGTGCCTACCGAAGGGTGGGTGCCGAACTGGCTGGCTGACTGAGGCTGGTATAGGGTGTCGGCACGGCCGGGGCAAGAAAAAAGTCATGAAAAACAAATACTTGACTGTTTTTCTCGGGAAGTCTGGCCGACCGCACCCGAGGGGCGCGGCCGCGGGGCGCAACGGGCTGATCGCAAAGGAAAAGGCCCCGCCAGTGACGGGGCCCTTGTGGTCTGGCCCGGGCAGGAGACCCTTCGGCTCGGCGGTCGGCCCTGCGATATTGCGCGAGCCTGCCGTTGCGTCAGGGTCACCACCTCTCCCGGATGGCAGGGTTTGCCCGGCCTATTGCGGGATCTCGCCTTCGAGGCCCTCGACGTAGAAGTTCATCCCCGCCAGCGTGCCGTCATCGGCCGTCTCACCCTCTGCGAGCCAGTCGGAGCCGTCCTGCTTTTTCAGCGGGCCGGTGAAGGGGTGGTACTCGCCCGCGGCGATGGAGGCGGCCAGCGCCTCGGCCTCGGCCTTCACCTCGGCGGGCACCTTGTCGGTGATCTCGCCGATCCCCACCATGCCCGGGCCGATGCCGTCCCAGGTGTTGGTGCTCTCCCAAGTGCCGTCCATCACGGCCTTGGTGCGGGCGATGTAATAGGGGGCCCAGTTGTCGATGATCGACGACACGCGCGGCCCGTCCTTGTACTCGGCCATGTCGGAGGCCTGGCCGAAGCCGATCACGTTGCCCGCCTCGGCCGCGGCGGCGAGCGGCGCGGTGGAATCGGTGTGCTGCAGGATCACGTCGGCGCCCTGCTCGATGAGCACCTTGGCGGCGTCGGCTTCCTTCGCCGGGTTGAACCACTCGTAGACCCAGACGATCTTGAACTGGACGTCGGGGTTGACCTTCTTGGCGTGGATGTAGGCGGAGTTGATGCCGCGCACCACCTCGGGGATCGGCACCGAACCGATGTAGCCGATGATGTTGCTCTCGGTCATCCGGCCCGCGATGGTGCCCTGCACGGCGCGGCCCTCGTAGAAGCGGGCGGAGTAGACCGAGACATTGGGCGCGGTCTTGTAGCCGGTGGCATGCTCGAACTTCACGTCCGGAAACTTGGCGGCCACGTTGATGGTGGGGTCCATGTAGCCGAAGGAGGTGGTGAAGATCAGGTCGGCGCCGTCGAGGGCCATCTGGGTGATGACGCGCTCGGCGTCGGGCCCCTCGGGCACGCTTTCGACGTAGACGGTTTCGACCGCGTCGCCGAACTCGGCCTCGACGGCCTTGCGGCCCTGGTCGTGCTCGTAGGTCCAGCCGCCGTCGCCGACGGGGCCGACGTAGACGAAGCCGACCTTGGTCTTGTCCTGGGCGAGCGCGGGCGTGGCGGCGAGCGCCAGCGCAGCGACGGCGCCTTTGAGGAGGGTTCTTTTCTTCATGGAGTTGCTCCCTTTTGGTGGTTGGTTGTGCCCCGGGCTTGTCTCAGCCGGTGGCGTGGAAGGTCCGGCCCAGCGAGGCGGGCGCGCCGAGCGCCCCGCGTCCGCGACCGGAGGACATGATCACCAGCACGACGATGGTGATGATATAGGGGGACATCGAGAGATACTCGACGGGTACCTTGAGGCCGGCGGCCTGGAGGTTGAGCTGCAGCACGGTGATGCCTCCGAAGAGGTAGGCGCCGATCAGCACGCGCCAGGGCTTCCAGGAGGCGAAGACGACGAGCGCGAGCGCGATCCAGCCGGCACCCGAGGTCATGCCTTCGGTCCATTGCGGCACGCGGACGAGGCTGAGGTAGGCCCCGCCGAGCCCGGCGCAGGCGCCACCGAAGGCGATGGCGGCGCAGCGGATCATCACCACCTTGTAGCCGAGCGCATGTGCGGCCTCGTGGTTTTCGCCCACCGCGCGCAGGGTCAGGCCGGCGCGGCTGTACTTGAGGAAGGCCCATGTGGCGGCGACCAGGGCAATGGAGAAGTAGACCATGAGGTCATGGCTGAAGAGCACCGGGCCGAGCACGGGGATGTCGGAGAGCAGCGGGATGTCGAGCCGGGGCGTGGAGGGCGGCTTCAGGCCGACGTAGCTCTGGCCCATCAGCGACGACAGGCCCAGACCGAAGAGGGTGAGCGCGAGGCCGGAGGCGACCTGGTTGGCCAGGGCGAACTGGGTGAGCACGGCGAAGAGCATGGAGAGCAGCGCGCCCGCTGCGGCGGCGCCGAGGAAGCCCAGGGCAGGCGAGCCGCTCTCGACCGCCATGGCGAAGCCCGCGATGGCGCCGGTGATCATCATCCCTTCGACGCCGAGGTTCAGCACGCCCGCCCTTTCGACGACCAGCTCGCCGATGCCGGCGAGCAGGATCGGGGTGGCGGCGACCATGAGCGAGGCGAGCAGGAGGAGCCAGTTGATCGAGGAGAGGTCCATCAGGCGGTGGCTCCCTGCTTGAGGCGGATGCGGTAGTTGGTCAGCAGGTCGACGGCGAGGAGGAAGAAGAGCAGCATCCCCTGGAAGAGCTGGATCGCGGCGGCGGGCAGGGAGAGTTGCGACTGGGCGATGCCGCCGCCGACATAGGTGAGCGCCATCAGCAGCCCCGCGAGCAGGATGCCGACCGGGTGGAGGCGCCCGAGGAAGGCCACGATGATGGCGGTGAAGCCGTAGCCGGTGTTGAAGTCGGTGGTGATCTGGCCGGAGGGGCCTGCCACCTCGAAGAGCCCCGCGAGGCCTGCGAGCGCGCCGGAGGTGCCGAGGCAGAACAGCACGAGACGGGCCGGGTTGACGCCCGAGAAGCGGGCGGCGCGCGGGGCCTGGCCGGCGAGGCGGATGTTGAAGCCAAGCATGTGGCGGGTGAGCAGGATATAGGCGAAGATCACCGCGATCAGGGCGAAGACGACGCCCCAGTGAAGGCCCGCGTTCTGGTTGATCCAGGAGGTGGCGGACGGGTATTGCGCGAGGTTGCGCGAGCCCGGAAAGCCGAAGCCCTCGGGGTTCTTCAAGAGCCCCACGGCCATGCCGCGCAACAGGTTCTCGGCGACGTAGACGAGCATGAGGGAGACGAGGATCTCGTTGGTGCCGAAACGGGTTTTCAGCACCGCCGGGATCATCGCCCAGGCCCAGCCGCCGAGGGCCCCGGCGATCACCATGAGCGGGAAGATGATGAAGGATTCCGCAGGGTAGAAGGCAAGGCCGACGGCTGCCCCGCAGAGCGCGCCGATGATGTATTGCCCCTCGGCCCCGATGTTCCAGATGCCCGCGCGGAAGCCCAGCGAGAGGCCGATGGCGATGAGCACCAGCGGCGCGGCCTTCACCAGCAGTTGCGGACGGTAGAAGAAGGCGTGCTGGCCCAAGAGCGGGTCGTAGAAGATGGTGCGGATGGCGGCGAAGGGGTCTTTTCCGAGGGCCGCGAAGAGGAGGCCGCCGAAGATCATCGTCAGCAGGACGGCGAGGAGCGGGGTGGCGTAGGACCAGCCCTTGGAGGGGTTGGGGCGCTTTTCGAGGCGGATCA
>CAYVQK010000063.1:8331-10713 GCA_964454145.1 uncultured Oceanicola sp.
CCGCCGTTGAGGGCGGCGAAGCTGGTGGAGATTTCCATCAGCTCGTCGAGATCCTGGGAGATGACGACGATGGCGGCGCCGTCGGCGGCCAGGTCCAGCAGGGCCTGTCTGATGGCCGCGGCGGCGGAGGCATCGACGCCCCAGGTGGGCTGGTTGACGGCGAGCACCTCCGGCTTCTGCTCGATCTCGCGGCCCATGACGAACTTCTGCAGGTTGCCGCCCGAGAGCGAGCGGGCCGCGACGTGGGGGCCGGGGGTGCGCACGTCAAAAGCCTCGATCACCTCTTCGGCGTAGGCCTGGGTGGCCTTCCAGTTGATGAAGTCGTTCTTCGTCAGTCCCTTGCGGATGCGGGCGGAGAGCAGGGCATTCTCGACCAGCGACATCTCGGGCGCGGCGGCGTGGCCGAGGCGCTCCTCGGGGGCCGACAGGAGGCCCAGCTTGCGGCGGGCCGGGGGGGCGAGGCGGCCGATGGGCTGGCCGTGGAGCTTGATGGCGTCGGCTTCGGCCAGGGCCTCGCCGGAGAGGGCGGCCAGCAGTTCGTCCTGCCCGTTGCCGGCGACGCCGCCGATGCCCAGCACCTCGCCCTTGCGGACCATGAGGGACACGTTCTTCAGAGAGGTGCCGAAGGGATTGGTGGATTTGACCGAGAGGTTGCTGACCTCCAGCGCGATGTCGCCCGACGGGGTAAGCTCGCGCTCGGGGCGGTGTAGGGCGGAGCCCACCATCATCTCGGCCAGTTCGGAGGCGGTCTTCTCGCGCGGGACGGCGTGGCCCACCACCTTGCCGAGGCGGAGGATGGTGGCCCGGTCGCAGAGGGCGCGGATCTCTTCGAGCTTGTGGCTGATGTAGAGGATCGAGGTGCCCTCCTCGCGGAGCTTTTCCAGCGTGGCGAAGAGGATCTCGACCTCCTGCGGGGTGAGCACCGAGGTGGGCTCGTCCATGATCAGGAGACGGGGATCCTGCAGCAGGCAGCGGATGATCTCGACGCGCTGGCGCTCACCGGCGGAGAGGTCGCCCACGGTGCGGTGGGGGTCGAGCGGCAGCCCGTATTCGTTGGAGACCTCGGTGATGCGGGCGGCGAGCCTGGCGGGCTTCGGCGGGTTTTCCATGCCGAGGGCGACGTTCTCGGCCACCGAGAGCGCGTCGAAGAGGGAGAAGTGCTGGAAGACCATGGCGACGCCCGCGCCACGGGCGGCGCGGGGCTCGGGCGGGGCGAAGGGGGCGCCGCGGAAGGTCATGTGGCCCTCGTCGGGTTTGACGAGGCCGTAGATCATCTTGACCAAGGTCGATTTGCCGGCGCCGTTCTCGCCCAGCAGCGCGTGGATCTCGCCCTCGTCGATGGAGAAGGAGACGTCGTCATTGGCGACGACACCGGGATAGGCCTTGCGCAGCCCATGGGCGGCAAAGAGTTCGGTCATCCCGTCATGTCCCCTCGTTTGGCGGCGTTTGCCTGCTTTTCGAGCATGGAGAGTAGCTGCGCGGCGGTGGAAATCGCAATGGCCTGCGGGTGTTTGCCAAGGGTCGGGTCACCGATCGGGCAGCGGATGCGTGAAATTTGTGCAGGTGGGTGGCCTGCGGCGGCAAGGCGGGATCGGAAGCGAGCCCATTTGGTTTCGGAACCGATGAGACCGATGGAGGCGGCGGGGCGGGCGAGGAGGGCGGCGCAGAGGGCGAGGTCGAACTCGTGGGAGTAGGTGAGGATGAGGTGGTGGGCCGTGGAGGGGGCCGTAGCGGCGAGGGTGGGCAGGTCGCCGGTGGTGGGTTGGACGGCGGGCGTGTCGGGGAAGCGGGTGGCGTCGGTGTCGGCCCAGGTGAGGGCGATGTGATCCAGGGGCGCGAGGGTGGCGGCGAGGGCGCGTCCGACGTGGCCTGCGCCCCAGATCCAGACGGGGGTGCGCGGGGCGGTCATCGGCTCGAGGAGCCAGCCGTTTTCGTGTGTGATATCGGCGGGTTGAGAGCCGTTGCGGGCGGCGGAGAGGGCGCGGGTGATGGCGAGGGGCGGCTCACTCGGGGCGGTCTCGGCGACGGGTCGCGCGTAGGCTTCGGACTCCGCAGGGGCTTCAGTGAAGCTTTCGATGGCAAGCGTCACGGTGCCGCCGCAGCACTGGTTCATCGCGGGGCCGAGGGGGAGGGTGACAGTGACGGGCGGCTGGCTGAGCCGGGCGCGGGCCATGGCACAGGCCTCCCATTCCAGCGCGCCGCCGCCGATGGTGCCCTGCTGCCCGTCGGACCAGACCAGCATGGCCGTGCCGGGGCCGCGCGGGGTGGAGCCCTGGGCGGCGAGAATGACCACCCGGGCAACGGGGCCGTGGGCGGCGATGGTTTGCGCCAGGGTCTCGCGGTCGAAGCTCATCCTCGGGCGCGCCCGATGGCTTCGAGCAC
>CAYVQK010000063.1:10813-18036 GCA_964454145.1 uncultured Oceanicola sp.
TCCTCGGTGGTGAGCCAGCCGGCGCCCTGGATGAAGCCGCCCTCGACCTGTCCGATGTCGAGCGCGGGGTTCAGGGAGGTGCCGGCGTCGTGGAGGATGTCGACCCGCAGCATCCGGTTTTCGCCGGTGAGCGTGTCGATGACCACCTCGGTGAGTGCCGCGCCATAGGCGAAGTAGTAGAACGGGCGGCCCTGGCCCTTGATGCGGTCCCAGCTGATGCCAGGGGTCTTGTAGAAGCCGGTGGCGGAGAGAGAGACGCGACCGACGTAGGCCTCGGCCACGGCCTTCTCCCACGGGATCGTGTTGCCGCCCACGTGGACGGCGTCGTCCTTGAACTGCACGTCGGCCGGATCGGCCTGATGGACTTCGGCGAGGAAGGCGCCGATGCGGGCCTTCAACTCGTCGCAGGCGGCGGCGACCGCCATGCCGTTCAGGTCGCTGCCCGATGAGGCAGCGGTGGCGGAGGTGTTGGGCACCTTGGCGGTGTCGGTTGCGGTGATCTTCACCCGCTCGAGCGGCACGCCGAAGCGGGAAGCGGCGACCTGGGCGACCTTCTGGAACAGGCCCTGTCCCATCTCGGTGCCGCCGTGGTTCATGTGGATGGAACCGTCCTGGTAGACATGCACCAGCGCGCCCGCCTGGTTGAGGTGGGTCAGGGTGAAGGAGATGCCGAACTTGACGGGCGTCAGGGCGAGGCCCTTCTTCAGCACCGGGTTGCCTTCGTTGAAGGCTGTCACGGCGGCGCGCCTGCCGGCGTAATCGGCTCGGTCGCAGAGGGCTCCGACCATCTCGTGCAGGACCGCGTCCACGACCGGCTGGCCGTAGGGGGTCGTCTGCACGCCGTCGGGCGGCGGAGGAGGTGTTTCAGGGTCGTCGATCTGGGTGGCGCCGCGCGAGGTGAGGTCTTCCTCGGCGGCGGAGACGTTGGGGACGGTTCGGCTCTCGGCCGGGGGCGGCGCATCCTGGTGCGAGGCGTAGAAGTTCTTTTGACGCAGCGTTAGCGGATCGAGCCCGGCTGCGGTGGCGAGGTGGTCCATGACGCGCTCGATGCCGAGCATGCCCTGCGGGCCGCCGAAGCCGCGGTAGGCGGTGGCGGACTGGGTGTGGGTCTTCAGCCGGTGGGAGACGATGCGGATGGCGGGGATGAAATAGGCGTTGTCGGCGTGGAGCATGGCGCGGTCGGCAACGGGCAGGGAGAGATCCTGCGCCCAACCGCAGCGGGCGTATTGGGTGAAGTCTACGGCGGTGAGCAGGCCGGCGGAGTCGATGCCGGCGCGGTAGGTGATGCGGAAGTCGTGGCGCTTGCCGGTGATCATCATGTCGTCGTCACGGTCGTAGCGCATCTTGGCGGGGCGGCCAGTTGTGGCTGCCACGATCGCGCAGGCGCAGGCGAGGGCGTTGCCCTGGCTCTCCTTGCCGCCGAAGCCGCCGCCCATCCGGCGGGTCTCCACGCGGACGGCGTTCATCGTCACACCCAGCGCCTCGGCCACCTTGTGCTGGATCTCGGTGGGGTGCTGGGTGCTGGAATGCACCAGCATGTCGCCGCCCTCCTGGGGGAAGGCCAGCGCGGCCTGGCCTTCGAGGTAGAAGTGCTCCTGGCCGCCCATTTCGAGCGTGCCTTCGACGATGGTCTCCGCGGCGGCGAAGCCGGCGGAGAGGTCGCCGCGGCCGTATTCGCGGGGGCCCTCCTCGAAACGGGAGTTGGCGGCGAGCGCGTCGTCGATGGTGAGCAGGGGGGTATGCTCTTCGTAGGTGACCTTGGCGAGGCGGGCGGCCTTGCGGGCGGCGAGGTGGGTCTCGGCCACGACGAGGAAGATCGGCTGGCCGATGTAGTAGACCTCGCCGGTGGCGAGCAGGGGCTCGTCGTGGGCGGAAGGGGAGACGTCGTTGGCGGCGGGCAGGTCTTCGGCGGTGAGCACGGCCACCACGCCGGGGGCGGCGCGGACGGCGCCGAGATCGAGGCCGGTCACGGTGGCACGGGCCTTCGCTGATGTGCCGAAGGCGAGGTGGAGGGTGTTGGCGGGCACCGGGATGTCGTCGACATAGCGGGCCTGGCCGGTGACGTGGAGCGGCGCGGCGTCGTGCGGGAGCGGCTTGGCGACGGTCATGGCTGGACTTCCAGCACGGAGGTGGCGGTGCCCTGGCTTTCATGGAAGTAACGGCGAAGCATGTTCTGCGCGGTGACCATCCGGTAGGCGGCGGAGGCGCGCATGTCTGTCAGGGGCTGATAGTCGGTGGCCATGGCGTCGGCGGCCTGTTCGATGGTGGCCTCGGTCCAGGGCGCTCCGGTGAGGGCGGCCTCGGTGGCGCTGGCGCGCTTCGGCGTGCCGGCCATACCACCGAAGGCGATGCGCGCCATGGTAACGGTGCTGCCCGAGACGGTGATGTTGAAGCAGCCGCAGACGGCGGAAATATCCTGGTCGAACCGCTTGGAGAGCTTGTAGCACCGCAGCTGGTCGGGCTGGCGGGGGAAGCTGACTGCCTCGACGAATTCGCCGGGCGCACGGTCCTGCTTGCCGTAGTCGATGAAGAAGTCCTCAAGCGGCAGGCTGCGGCGGGTGGCGCCGTGGCGCAGGTGGAGCGTGGCGCCGAGGGCGATGAGGGCGGGCGGGCTGTCTCCGATGGGGGAGCCGTTGGCGATGTTGCCGCCGATGGTGGCGGCCTGGCGGACCTGCTCGGAGCCGTAGCGGCGGAAGAGTTCGGCGAGGCTCGGATGCAGCGGCGCGATGGCCTCGCGCAGCGTGGCGATTGGCGTGGTGGCGCCGACGCGGACGTGGGTTTCGGTGATGTCGACGTAATTGAGGTCTGACACGCGATGAAGGAAGGCGACCTCCTCGAGGTCGGCGAGCTTCTTGGTGACCCAGAGGCCCACGTCGGTTGCACCGGCGATGAGGGTGGCCTTCGGGTGGGCGGTGTACCACTCGGCCAACGCATCGGCGCTTTCGGGGATCGCGGCCTGGGGCGCGGCCTCGAGCGCGGTGTCGGCGGTGAGGTGCGGCGGAACGGGCTGTTCGGCGGCGGCCTGCGCCGCACGAACGATGGGGGCGTAGCCGGTGCAGCGGCAGAGATTGCCGGCGAGCCTGTCGTTGTGATCGGTCGCGCCGTTTGCGTGGGCGGCGGCCATGGAGGTGATGAAGCCGGGGGTGCAGAAGCCGCATTGGGAGCCGTGGTGCTCGACCATGGCGGATTGCACCGGGTGAAGGGTGCCATCGGGGGCGGAGACGCCCTCGACGGTGCGAATCTCTCGGCCGTGGAGGTGGGGGAGGAGCAGGATGCAGGCGTTCTGGGCCTGCCACGGGCCGGAGGGCTTGCGGGTCATGATGGTGCAGGCGCCGCAGTCGCCCTCATTGCAGCCTTCCTTGGTGCCCTTGAGGCCGCGTGCGTCGCGCAACCAGTCGAGGACGGTGGTGGTGGGGGCGACGTCACGCAGCGCCACGGTCTCTCCGTTCAGAAGAAACGTGATGTCCATGGAGGTACCCGCCGCCTTACCGATGTTATCCCCGGGGCCCAGCTTTCGATGCGGCGTAGAAGGCCGGCCCCGGAGCGAGTTTGGAGGGGGCTTGGGGGGCGTGGCAAGGGAAAATCTGCCTGTTTGCGCGGCAGTGGGCGCGGGCTGCCCGGTTTTTGGGCGGATGGCGGGGTGCGGTGCCCGGGCTGACGCCGGGACAGCCCGCCCGCCATCCCTTTGGTGTCACATGCCTTCGGCCAGAGCGGCGAGCTGGTCGGCGGCGGCGCCCCAGCCGTGCTCGAAGCCCATGTCGGCGTGCTTCTGGCGGTCTTCCGGCGTGCGGTGGCGGACGATGGCCTTGTATTCGGTGCCGCCGTCCTTAGCCGTGAGAGTGATGTCGGCCAGCATGAAAGGGGTTTCGTTGGGCACGAAGCCGGCCTTGAGGAAATCGGTGAAGACGAGGCGCTTTTCGGGCTCGGCGAGCAGGATGGCGCCCTCGTTTGCCATTTCTTCGCCCTCGGGGCCCTTGAAGAGGCTGTAGAAGCGGCCGCCGGGGCGGGGTTCGATGATGGCGTCGGCGCATTTCCAGGGGGCGGGCACGAACCATTCGCAGAGCAGCTCGGGCGTTGTGTAACACTTCCAGACGGTCGCGGGGCTGGCCTTGATGTGGCGGGTGAGCGTGAGGTCGAGCTCGGGGTTGATATCAGGGGTCATGGTTTGTCCTTTCGGGTGGGATCAGGCGTCGCCGCCTTTTTCGAGGCGTTCGGCGAGGGCGGAGAGGCGGTCTGTCCGAGCCTCCCAGAGTCTGCGCTGGGTCGTGAGCCAATGTTCCGCGGCGGCCAGCGGTTCCGCCTCGATGTGGACGGTGCGGACCCGGCCCTTTTTCACGGAGCGGGTGAGGCCCGCGTTTTCGAGCACCTTCAGGTGCTTGAGGAAGGTGGGCAGGGCCATGTCGTGCGGGGCGTGCAGCTCGGACACCGGGGCGGGGCCGTGTGTGAGGCGCTCGATCACCGCCCGGCGGGTCGGGTCGGCGATGGCGCCGAAGAAGCTGTCGAGATGGTTAGTCATGTGGCTAAGTATTGGCGAGTCGCGGGGCGGAGTCAATATGGTTAGCTGGGTGGCTAGGTTTTTACTTGCGCGGGATCAAGGCGGCGCGGGCATGGGTGTGGCAAGCTGGGTGCATGGTTTGGTGGATCCTCCTCTCGGTTTTCGGTGGCTTGGCGGCCTGGGCGGCGGTCGACCTGTGGCAGCTGCGCCGAGCGGTGCTGGCCACCGACGGTGCGCCGGCGGTGGAACTTCCGGAGGAGGTGGTGGCACTGGCGCGGCGGATGGGGGCAGTGGCGGGCGGCCGGGTCGTGCGGTTTCGGCAGGCGGCGGAGATCGAGATGGCCCCCGGGAAGGGCTGGAAGGGAATGACGGCGTGGCAGGTCTCGGCGGTGCGGGGGGCGGCGTTCCTGTGGCTGGCATGGATGCGACCGGTGCCGGTGGCGGTGGTGGTCGATGCTTTCGCGGGCGGGCGGGGTGCCCTGGTGGTGCGGCTCGCGGGCCTGGTGCCGGTGGCGCGGGGCCGGGGGCCGGAGATCGACCGGGCGGAGGCGATGCGCTACCTGGCGGAACTGCCCTGGGTGCCGGATGCGATCCTGGGCAACGGGGCGATCGGCTGGGAGGTGCTGGCGGACGGGCGGTTGCGAGCGTCTCTGGGGGAGGTGTCGGTGGTGTTCACGCTGGAGGGCGGCGAGATCGTGGAGGTGACGGCGCAGGACCGGCCCTCGGTCGAGGGCGGCAAGGTGGTGCTGCGGGACTGGCGCGGGGTGTTCTCGGAGCATGGCGAGATCGGCGGGCGTCGGGTGCCGCTCCGGGGCGAGGTGGGCTACATGCGGGAGGGCGTTTGGGTGCCGTATTATCGCGGGCGGATCGTGGGGTACGAGGTGGGGTGAAGGTCACCCGAACACCGACCAGCCGGTTTCGTGCGCCAGCCGCTCGATGGCCTCTGTGCCGACCTTGGAGTTGCCCCAGGCGTTGAGGCCGGGGGACCACACGGCCACGGAAGCCACACCCGGTACGGCCACCAGGATGCCGCCGCCGACGCCGCTCTTGCCGGGCAGGCCGGTGCGGAAGGCGAAGTCGCCGGAGCCGTCGTAATGGCCGCAGGTCATCATCAGCGCGGCGATGCGGCGGCGTTTGACCGGGCTGAGGAGGAGCGGCGCGTGGGGAAGGCCGGCGATGCCGCGCCCTGCGCGGGCGAGCTGCTCTGTGGTCATCTCGATGGCGCATTGGTGGAAGTAGGTGCCCAGCACCATTTCGGGCATGTTCTTCAGGTTGTCGTAGCTCTTCAGGTAATTGGCGAGCGCGATGTTGCGGAAGCCGGTGGCCTGCTCTGAGGCGGCCACGGCGCTGTCGATGTGGATGTCGTCATCTTCCGATGCGGCGCGGATGAAGGCGAGGATCTCGGAGAGCGCCTCCTTGGGCGCGCGCCCGGCGAGAAGCTCGTCGGTCGTCACCAGGGCGCCCGCGTTGATGAAGGGGTTGCGGGGGCGTCCCTGCTCCTGCTCGAGCAGGAGGATGGAATCGAAGCGGTCGCCCGAGGGTTCGCGGCCGACGCGGGCCCAGAGGCTCTCGCCGATGCGGGAGAGCACGCAGGCGAGGGTGAAGACCTTCGAGACCGACTGAATGGAGAAGCGGGTTTGCGACTGGCCCGCCGAGTGCATCGTGCCGTCGGCCAGCACCACGGAGATGGCGAATTGTGCCGGGTCCACATCGGCCAGCTCCGGGATGTAGGTGGCGACCTTGCCCCAGTCGGCGCGGTCGCGGGCCTCGGTTTCGAGGCGGGAGAGGAGGGCGGGCAGATCCATGGGCGCGAGGCTACTTCAAACCGCCGCGCCGCCGCCATAGGGTAGCGCCATGGCGGCTCCCCGATTCATCCATCTGCGCGTTCACACCGAGTATTCCCTCCTGGAAGGGGCGGTGCCGGTGAAGAAGCTGGCGGGGCTGTGCGAGAAGGCCGAGATGCCCGCCGTCGCGGTGACGGACACCAACAACATGTTCGCGGCGCTGGAAGCGAGCGTGACGCTTTCGGGCGCGGGCATTCAGCCGATCATGGGCTGCCAGGTGGACCTGGAATACGAGGAGACGGCGCCGGGCGGGAAGCCGGTGCCACCCGCGCCGGTGGTGCTGCTGGCCCAGAGCGAGCAGGGCTACGAGGGGCTGATGAAGCTCAACTCCTGCCTCTACCTGCGGGGCGACGGGAGCCAGCCGCATGTGACCCTGGCGGAGCTGGAGGCGCATGCGGCCGACGTGATCTGCCTCAGTGGCGGCCCGGACGGGCCGGTGGGGCGGCTCTTGCGGGCGGGTCAGCGGGCGAAGGCGGAGTTGCTGGTCGACGCGCTGCACCGTGTGTTCGGCGACCGTCTCTACATCGAGCTGCAGCGCCACCCCGGCGAGGACGGGCTGCCGGAGGCGGAGCAGAAAAGCGAGCGGGGCCACGTGGAGATGGCCTATGCGAAGGGCATTCCGCTGGTGGCCACGAATGACGTGTATTTCCCCAAGCCCGAGATCTACGAGGCGCATGACGCGCTGATCTGCATTGCCGAGGGCGCCTATGTCGATCAGCAGGAGGACCGGCGGAGGCTGACGCCGCAGCACTACTTCAAGAGTGCGCAGGAGATGGCGACGCTGTTCGCCGACCTGCCGGAGGCCCTGCAGAACACGGTGGAGATCGCGAAGCGCTGCGCCTTCATGGCCTACCGGCGCGACCCGATCCTGCCGAAGTTCGCCG
>CAYVQK010000064.1:0-14861 GCA_964454145.1 uncultured Oceanicola sp.
TCAGCGGTTTTCGACCTCGACGTAGTCGCGGAAGGGGGCGCCGGTGTAGAGCTGGCGGGGGCGGCCGATCTTCATGGTCGGGTCGGCGAGCTGTTCCTTCCACTGGCTCACCCAGCCGACGGTGCGCGAGAGCGCGAAGATCGGGGTGAACATGGAGGTGGGGAAGCCCATCGCCTCGAGGATGACGCCGGAGTAGAAATCGACGTTGGGGAAGAGCTTCTTCTCGACGAAGTAGGGATCGTCGAGCGCCTGTTTCTCCAGTTCCTTGGCGGTGGCCAGGATCGGGTTGTTCTCGATGCCGAGCAGGTCGAGCACCTCGTCGGCGCTCTGCTTCATCACCGTCGCGCGGGGATCGAAGTTCTTGTAGACGCGGTGGCCGAAGCCCATCAGGCGGAAGGGATCTTCCTTGTCCTTGGCACGGGCGATGTACTCGGGGATCTTCTCGGGAGAGCCGATCTCCTTGAGCATCTCGAGGCAGGCCTGGTTGGCGCCGCCGTGGGCCGGGCCCCAGAGGCAGGCGATGCCGGCGGCGATGCAGGCGAAGGGGTTGGCGCCGGACGACGAGGCGAGCCGCACCGTGGAGGTGGAGGCGTTCTGCTCGTGGTCGGCGTGGAGGGTGAAGATGCGGTCCATCGCGCGGCTCAGGATCGGGTCGACCTTGTATTCGGCCGCCGGCACCGCGAAGCACATGTGCAGGAAGTTCTCGGCGTAGGTCAGGTCGTTGCGCGGATACACGAAGGGCTGGCCGATGGAGTACTTGTAGGCCCAGGCGGCGATCGTGGGCATCTTGGCGATCAGCCGGTGCGAGGCGATCTCGCGCTGGCGGGGATCGGAGATGTCGGTGCTGTCGTGGTAGAAGGCGGCCATGGCGCCGACCACGCCCACCATGACGGCCATCGGGTGCGCATCACGCCGGAAGCCGCGGAAGAAATACTGCATCTGCTCGTGCAGCATGGTGTGGTGGGTGATCGTGGTCTCGAAGTTCTCGAGCTGCTCGGCGGAGGGCAATTCGCCATAGAGCAACAGGTAGCAGACCTCAAGGTAATGCGATTTCGAGGCGAGCTGGTCGATCGGATAGCCGCGGTGCAGCAATTCGCCCTTGTCGCCGTCGATGAAGGTGATCGTGCTCTCGCAAGCGGCGGTCGACGTGAAGCCCGGATCGTAGGTGAACACGTCACCCTGGCCATAGAGCTTGCGAATGTCGATCACGTCCGGCCCGACGGTGGGCGAGTGGATCGGCAGCTCGATGGACTTGTTGCCGAAGATCAGCGTCGCCGTCTTGGAGGTCTCTGCCATGAACGTCCCTTTCAGTGGTCACGCGCACGGCCGGGCCTTGTTTTCAAGGGGCCGTGCGGAGGTTGTTCCTCTCATACCGGCGACAGAGTTAGCGCGGAGTTAAGCGCACTCAAGCCGCCGCATCTTGCAGCCGCGCCAAAGTTTCGGCCCGGCCGATCACCAGCATCATGTCGAACACACTCGGCGTTGCGGCACGGCCCGAGAGGGCGGCCCGGAGGGGCCCTGCGAGCTGTCCGAACTTGGTGTTCCTGCTCTCTGCGAACTCGCTCAGAGTAGCCTCCAGCGCCTCGCGGTTCCAGCTAGCACTTTGCAGGTGCGGCGTCAATTCGTTCAGCATACCACGGGATACCGAGTCCAGCGCCTGGGCTGCCTTCTCATCGGGCAGGAAGGGCCGGGCGCCCAAAACGAACGCCGCTTTTTCGAGCAGTTGCGGGAGGGTGCGGGCCGAGGTCTTGAGGCAGTACATCGCTCGCAGCAGGCCGTCCTTCTGGGTTTCGGAAAGTTCCTGGGCATCGATGGCCGTCAGGTAGGCCTCGATCTCGCCCATCAGGCTCATGTCGTCCATCGCGGCGATGTGCTGGCCGGAAAGATTTTCGAGTTTCTTGAAGTCGAAGCGGGCGGCGGCCTTGTTGATGCCCTCGAGGGTGAACCACGCGCGGGCCTGCTCGTCGGTGAAGAACTCGTCGTCGCCGTGGCTCCAGCCGAGGCGGGCGAGGTAGTTGCGCATCGCCGGCGCCGGGTAGCCCATCTTCTGGTACTCTTCCACCCCGGTCGCGCCGTGGCGCTTGGAGAGCTTCTTGCCGTCGGGGCCGAGGATCAGCGGCAGGTGGGCATAGACGGGCAGGGGCCAGCCCATGGCCTCGTAGATCTGCATCTGGCGGGCGGCGTTGTTGAGGTGGTCGTCGCCCCGGATGACGTGGGTGACACCCATGTCGTGGTCATCGACCACGACCGCGAGCATGTAGGTGGGGGTGCCGTCGGAGCGCAGCAGGATCATGTCGTCGAGCGTGCTGTTCTTGAAGGTCACGTCGCCCTGGACCACGTCGGGGACCACCGTCACCCCCTCGCGCGGCGCGCGCAGGCGGATAACGTAGGGCGCGTCGGGGTAGGTCGAGGGATCGGCATCGCGCCAGGGCGAGAGGTAGAGGGTGGACTTGCCCTCGGCCTTCGCCTCTTCGCGGAAGGCGGCGATCTCGTCCTGGGTGGCGAAGCACTTGTAGGCGGCGCCGCGGGCCAGCATCTCGTGGGCGACCTCGGCATGGCGCGGCACCCGCTCGAACTGGCTCACGGCGTCGCCGTCCCAGTCGAGCCCTAGCCAGCGCATGCCGCGGAAGATCGCGTCGGTGGCCTCGGGGGTGGAGCGTGCGCGATCGGTATCCTCGATGCGCAGGAGAAACCTGCCGCCCATCTTGCGGGCGAAGATCCAGTTGAACAGGCCGGTCCGCGCCGTGCCGATGTGCATGTAACCGGTGGGCGAGGGGGCGATACGGGTGACAACCTGGGAGGAGGTGTCCGAAGGCATGAGGCGCGTTAACCTTTTGTAAACCATGATCTGAATAGCTGCAGACCGTGTATGCAATCGGCTCAGGCAGGGCAAGGCCACCACTTCTGGGGAGGCTGGCGCTGCCGTTCCTTGCCCAGAGAGGGCACCTGCTGCTGTGGGTTCCGGTCTGTCTCGGGCTGGGCGTGGGCGGATATTTCGCGCTGGATCAGGAGCCTACAGGGGGGCAGGCCTCGGTCGCGCTGGCCGCGGGCCTGGCTGCGCTGGTTCTGGCGCGGCTTGCGGGCGAGATGGTGGCCCCGCTGTTCGTGGCTCTCGCATTGGTGCTCTTCGGCGGCGCACTTGGCTGGGCGCGCACGGCGATGGTGGCCGCGCCGGTGCTGGACTTCCGATACTACGGGCCTGTCGAGGGGCGGATCATCGGCATCGACCGCTCGCAGTCGGACGCGGTGCGGCTGACGCTGGACCAGGTGCGGCTGGGTGACATGGCCCCGGGCCGGGTGCCCGAGCGGGTGCGGGTCTCGCTCCATGGCGAGCAGAGGTTCCTGACGCCGGAGCCGGGACTTCGGGTGATGATGACGGCCAACCTCTCGCCGCCGCCGGGGCCGGTGGAGCCGGGGGGTTACGACTTTCGCCGCCAGGCATGGTTCGACCGGATCGGGGCGGTGGGCTACACCCGCACGCCGGCGCTGGCCTTCGCGCCCTCGGAGGACGGGCTGTGGCTGTTTCGCGCAAGGGTGGCGCTTTCGGCGGCGATCCGGGAACGGCTCGGCGGGCAGCCGGGCGCCTTTGCGGCGGCGTTGCTGACGGGAGACCGTTCGGCTGTGTCGGAGGAGACGCTGGAGCATCTGCGGGCCTCGAACCTCGCGCATCTGCTCGCGATCTCGGGGCTGCACATGGGGCTGCTGACGGGCACGATCTTTGCCGCGATCCGGGCAGCGCTGGCGCTTGTGCCCTGGGTCGCGTTGCGGATCGACACGCGCAGGGTGGCCGCGGTGGTGGCGCTGGTGGCGGGGGCGGGCTACCTCGGGCTCTCGGGCGGCAACATCGCCACGGAGCGGGCCTTCATCATGGTGGCGGTGATGCTGGGCGCGGTGCTGATCGGACGGCGGGCGATCTCGCTGCGGGCGGTGGCGCTGGCGGCGCTGATCGTGCTGCTGCGGCGGCCGGAGGCGCTGCTGTCGCCGGGGTTCCAGATGTCCTTCGCGGCGACGACGGCGCTGGTGGCGGTGTTCGCCGCGATCCGCGATGCGGGGGGCTTCGGGCGGGGCTGGCCCACGGTGGCGAAGGGGGCGGCGGCGCTGGTGATCTCGTCGACGGTGGCGGGGGCGGCGACGGCGCCCTTCGCCGCGGCGCATTTCAACCGGATCGCGGATTACGGGCTGATCGCCAACCTCGCCTCGGTGCCGGTGATGGGCCTCTGGGTCATGCCCTGGGCGCTGGTGGCGGGAGTGCTGGCGCCGCTGGGGCTGAGCTGGCTGCCGCTGCAGATCATGGGATGGGGCTGTGCCTGGATCTTGGGTGTGGCTGCCTGGGTGGCCGGGCTGGAGGGCGCTGTGAGCCATGTGGTGGCGCCCGGGCCGTGGGTGTTGCCGGTTCTGGCCCTCGGCGGGGTCTGGCTGGTGTTGTGGCGCGGGGCGGGGCGCTGGCTGGGGCTGGCGGGATTGGCGGCGGCGGTGCTGCTTTGGGCGCAGGCGGAACGGCCGGTGCTGCTGGTGTCGGACCGGGGCGGGCTGGTGGGTGTGATGGGGCCGGAGGGGCGGGCGCTGTCGAAGGATCGGGGCGAGAGCTTTTCGGCGGAGGTGTGGCTGGAGAACGACGGCGACGGCGCCACGCAAGAGGTGGCAGCGGCGCGGATGGGTGCGGCAGAGGAAGGCGTGCTGCGGTTCGAGGTGGCCGGGCGGGCGGTGACGCATCTGTCGGGGCGGGGGGCGGCGGCGCGGGCAGAGGGGCTGTGCGGCGCGGGGATGCTGATTGTGAGCGTCGATCCGAAGCCGGCCTTCGAAGGCCCCTGCGACCTGTGGAGCCCGGCGCGGATGCGGCGGACGGGGGCGCTGGCGGTGATGCCGGACGGGCGCATGGTGACGGCGGCCGAGGTTGCAGGCCGCCGCCCATGGGCGCCGTAGGTCGGGCGCGGCCCGCCTGCGGCCGAGCCTTCAGTAGGTGCGGATCAGCCCGACGAGGCGGCCCTGCACCTTCACCTGGTCATCCCGGAAGACGCGGGTTTCGTAGGCCGGGTTGGCGGCCTCGAGCGCGATGGAATTGCCATTGCGGCGGAACCGCTTGAGGGTGGCTTCCTGATCCTCGACGAGGGCCACCACGATATCGCCGTTGTCGGCCGTATTCGTCTCGCGGATCACCACCACGTCGCCATCGTTGATGCCGACGTCGATCATCGAGTCGCCTTTCACCTCGAGCGCGTAGTGCTTGCCGCGACCCACCATGGAACCGGGAACGGCGACGTGGCTGCTGACCTGGGAGATCGCCTCGATCGGCACACCGGCGGCGATCCGGCCCATCACGGGCAGTTCCATCGCCGCGGCCTCGACCGGCATGGCGCCGGGGGGCGGGGCGGCGTCGGGGCGGTTGCCGTCGATCACGCGGGGCTGAAAGCCGGTGCTGCGCCTGGGCTCGAGGGCCTCGGGCAGCTTGACGATCTCGATCGCGCGGGCCTTGTGGGCGAGACGGCGGATGAAGCCGCGCTCCTCGAGCGCGGTGATCAGGCGGTGGATGCCGGACTTGGAGCGCAGGTCGAGCGCGTCCTTCATCTCGTCGAAGGAGGGGGGAACACCGTCACGCCGCATCCGGCTGTCGATGAATTTCAGCAAATCCAACTGCTTCTTGGTCAGCATCGGGCTCTCCATGCTCGGCCTCGTTTGCAGATGTTCTGGCAAAGTTCACGTTTTGTGTCAAGCCTGCCGACGTGGCCTGACGGTCACAGGTCGATGACGTCGACCATCTCGCCCGCCGCGCGGGGGCCGTCGCCGACCGGGCGGATGACCAGCACATCGGCGGCATCGAGCACCGAGAGCAGGCTGGAATCCTGGCGCTCGAAGGCCGTGACCGCGCCGTCGCGGAGGGTGCCGCGCATGTAGTGGGCGCGGGGGCCGTTGGCGGGCAGGGGCGCGGCGAGCGGCAGGCTGCGGCGGGGCGCGGGGGCTTCGCCGAGGCCCAGCATCTTGCGGATTGCGGGGCGGATGAAGATGTGACCGCAAACGATTGAGGACACGGGGTTTCCGGGCAGGCCGATCATGGCCATGCCGAGCACGGTGCCGGCCATCAGCGGTTTGCCGGGGCGCATGGCGACCTTGTAGAAGGCGCGGTCCATCCCCAGTTCGGCCGCGACTTCGCCTACGAGATCATGATCGCCCACGGAAGCGCCGCCGGTGGTGACGACGAGGTCGGCGCCGCGGGCGAGGGTGAAGGCGGCGGTGAGGCTCTCGCGGGTGTCTCGGGCGATGGGCAGGAGCCGGCATTCGGCACCCTCGGCCTCGAAGAGTGCGGCGAGGGCGAAGCTGTTGGAGGCAACGATCTGGTCGGGCCCCGGGGCCTCGCCGGGCATCACAAGCTCGTCGCCCGTGGCGATGAGGGCGACCACGGGCTTGCGGGTGACTTCGACGGTGGCCGCGCCCATGGCGGCGGCAAGGGCGAGGGCGTTGGGGGTGAGGATGCGGCCGGGCTCGAGCCTGTCGCCCGCCCTGAAGTCGCCACCCGCGGGGCGGATGTGGGTGCCTTCATCGAGGTTGTCGCGCAGGGTGATCCGATCCCCGCTGCGCTCGACATCCTCCTGGATGATGATCCGATCCGCCCCTTCGGGCAGGGGCGCACCGGTGAAGATGCGGACTGCCTCGCCGGGGCCGAGGGAGAGGCCGGAGGCGCGGCCGGCGGCACTTTCGCCGATGACGGTGAAGGTGGTGCCGGGCGTGGCCGTGCCAGAGACGGCATAGCCATCCATCGCGGAGGCGGAGAAAGGGGGCTGATCTCGGGGAGCGATCACTGGGCCGGCGAGGATGCGGCCAGCGGCTGCGCGGAGCGGGATGCGCTCGGAGGGGAGCGGCTGGACCAGCGCGAAGATGCGCGCCAGGGCCTCCTCGACGGAGATCAAGAGGCCTCGTAGCGGCCGGACTTGCCGCCGTCCTTCAGGAGCACGCGGATGCCGCCGATTTCCATCGCCTTGTCCACGGCTTTCAGCATGTCGTAGACGGTGAGGCCCGCGACCGAGGCGGCGGTGAGCGCCTCCATCTCCACCCCGGTCTGGCCGGTGGTCTTGACGGTTGCGGCGATGCGGATGCCGGGCAGGGCGGCGTCGGCCTCGAGCTCGACGGCGACCTTGGTGATGGGCAGCGGGTGGCACAGCGGGATCAGCTCGGGCGTGCGCTTGGCGGCCATTATGCCCGCGAGCCGGGCCACACCCAGGACATCGCCCTTCCTGGCGCTGCCTTGCTGAACGATCTCAAGGGTTTCCGGCGCCATCTTGACCCAGCCTTCGGCGACGGCGACACGCGCGGTGACCGCCTTGTCGGAGACATCGACCATGTGGGCGCGGCCCTCTGCGTCGAAATGGGTGAGCGCCATCGGTCAGACCCTCGATGTGTCGGCCAGTAGCGCGCGGGTGGCGGCGGCCACGTCTTCGGCGCGCATGAGGCTTTCGCCGATCAGGAAGCAGCGTGCGCCGTATTGCGCCAGCTCGGCGAGGTCGGCGGGGGTGGAGAGGCCGCTTTCGGAGATCAGCAGGCGGTTGGCCTCGGCGAGCCGGGCAAGGCGCTTGGTTGTCTCAAGCGTGGTTTCGAAGGTGTGCAGGTTGCGGTTGTTGATGCCCAGGAGGCGCGACTCGAGCTGCATGGCGCGCTCGAGCTCTGCCTCGTCATGCACCTCCACCAGCACATCCATGCCCTGCTCGGTGGCTGCGGCCTCGAGCTCGTGGGCGAGGCTGTCATCCACGGCGGCCATGATGATGAGGATGCAGTCGGCCCCCCAGGCGCGGGCTTCGAGCACCTGGTAGGGGTCGAACATGAAGTCCTTGCGGAGCACCGGCAGTTGGGTGGCCTCGCGGGCGGCGGTGAGGAACTCCGGCGCGCCCTGGAAGCTGGGGCCATCGGTGAGGACCGAGAGGCAGGCAGCGCCGCCCTGTTCGTAGGCCTGCGCCAGCGTGGGCGGGTCGAAATCGGCGCGGATCAATCCCTTGGACGGGCTTGCCTTCTTGACCTCGGCGATGAGGCCGTAGCCATGGCGGCTGTGCTCGATGAGGGCGTCGCGGAAGCCGCGGACGGCAGGCGCCTCGGCAGCGGCGGAGAGCATGGCTTCTTCGGAGCGCTCGGCCTTGGCGGCGGCGATCTCCTCGAGCTTGTAATCACGAATACGGTCAAGAATGGTCTGGCTCATGGGGCACATCTATTGCGGGCGCAGGGGCGGGGCAATGGCAATTCAGTCGATGGCCCGGGTGAGCAGGGCGTGGGCGGGGCGCTCGGGGGCGTAGGTGATGCCGATGGGGTCGCCGGGCTTTGCACCCATCACGAATTTCGTGGGCGAGGGGGGCACTTCGGCCTGCTGTGGGCGGCCCAGGCTGTCGGTGTAGGTGACTGTGAGGGCGGTGCGGTTGCCGACAGGGGTAAGGCTGACGATGCGCGCCTCGGTGCGGTTGCCATGGCGGCGCAGGGCGCGTGAGGCGGATTGGCTCTTGTGGAAGAAGAGGAGCGCAAGCAGGCCGAGGGCGACGAAGGCGCCGCCGACGATCCCGGCCCAGAAGGCATTGTCGGAGACGCCGCCGGGCTCGATCTCGGCTTCCTCGGGGCGGCCGGGGAGCGTCTTGATGGTGATCTCGTCGCCCTCCCGGACGGCGGCGTGGAAATCGGAGGAGACGGTTTCGGTGAAACGGTGGAATTCGAGGTCGGGTGCGGTGCCGGATGTGTAGGTGACGGTGACCGAGTAGTCGGTGGTGGGCGTCTTCGAGCCGCCGATGCGCACGCGCCTGTCGCGCTCCACGACCCTGGCGGTGGTCTCGATGCCGGAGCGGGCGAACTCGCGGCCTCGCGCGCCTTCGGAGACCCAGACCCAGAGGCCGATTGCGCCGATGGCGAGGCAGAGCAGCACCAGCCAGCCACCCCCCCGGGTGAACCATTTCAGCATGTCGGCCCTTTCCCTGTCCCTTCGGGGAGGAAAGCGGCAGAGGGCGCGCGGGTCAAGTTCGGCGGGATGGCCTACTTGGCGGAGGTGATGCGGGCGAGGGTCTTGACCTTCTCCAGCGCGCGGCCCGAGTCGATGCTCTCGGCGGCGGCTGTCACGCCGTCGGCGTTGGTGGCGACCTTGCCTGCGATCATCAGGGCGGCGGCGGCATTGAGCAGCACGGCGTCGCGGTAGGCCCCCGTTTCGCCATCGAGCAGGGCACGGAAAGCCGTGGCGTTTTCGGCGGGGGTGCCGCCGAGGATGGCCTCGAAGGGATGCTCGGGCAGGCCGAAATCCTCGGGGTGGACCTCGAACTCGGTGATCTCGCCCTCGGCCAGCGCGGCGACCTTGGAGGGGGCGGCGATGGAGAGCTCGTCGGTTCCGTCGCCGCCGTGGACGATCCAGGCGCCCTCGCTGCCGAGATCCCGCAGCACCTCGGCCATGGGGCGCAGCCAGGCGTCGGAGAAGGCGCCGGTGAGCTGGCGCTTGACCCCGGCGGGGTTGGTCAGCGGCCCGAGGATGTTGAACACCGTGCGAGTGCCCAGCTCGGCGCGGGTGGGGCCGACGTGGGCCATGGCGGGGTGGTGCATGGGCGCCATCATGAAGCCGATGCCGGCCTCGGCGATGGCCTTGTTGACCACATCCGGGCCGACCATCACCTCGATCCCCATCTGCCCCAGCGCATCCGCCGCGCCTGACTTGGAGGAGAGGTTGCGGTTGCCGTGCTTGGCCACGGGCACGCCGGCGCCGGCCACCACGAAGGCGGTGGCGGTGGAGATGTTGAGCGTGCCCTTGCCGTCGCCGCCGGTGCCGACGATGTCCATTGCGCCCGGCGGTGCGGTCACCGGCTTGCAGCGGGCGCGCATGGCCTGGGCGGCAGCGGCGATCTCGTCGACGGTTTCACCCCGCACGCGGAGCGCCATGAGAAATCCGCCGATCTGGCTCGGCGTGGCCTCGCCCTCGAAGAGAGCGGAGAAGGCGGCCTCGGCCTCGGCGCGGGTGAGCGGGCGTTCGGCGGCGGCGCCGATGAGGGAGCGGATGGTATCGCTCATGCCGGGAGGGCCGCCATGTCGAGGAAGTTCTTCAGCATGGCGTGGCCATGCTCGGAGCGGATGCTTTCGGGGTGAAACTGGACGCCCTCGATGGGCAGCTCCTTGTGGCGCAGGCCCATGATGGTGCCGTCTTCCAGCTCGGCCGTGACCTCGAGGCAGTCGGGCAGGCTTTCGCGCTCGACGATGAGCGAGTGGTAGCGGGTGCCCTTCAGCTCGCCCTCGGGCAGGCCGCGGAAGACGCCGGTGCCGTGATGGCGGATGAGCCCGAGCTTGCCGTGGACGATTTCGCCCGCCCGCACCACCTTGCCGCCGAAGGCCTGGCCGATGGCCTGGTGGCCGAGGCAGACGCCCATCAGCGGGATCTTCGCCTCGGCGGCCGCGTGGACCATGTCAAGGCAGATCCCCGCCTCGTTGGGGGTGCAGGGGCCGGGGGAAAGGAGTATGGCGGAGGGGTGCATCGCGAGCGCCTCCTGGGTGTTCAGCGCGTCGTTCCGCTTCACCACCACATCGGCGCCGAGCTCGCCCAGATAGTGGACGAGGTTGTAGGTGAAGCTGTCGTAATTGTCGATCAGGAGCAGCATTTGGCCCGCTGGTGTGAGGCATGCGCAAGGGGGGTGATCCGCCCGGAGGTTGGGGCTATACTTGCGCGCAGCCCGCCGCCGGGGTCAAGCCCATCCCTGGCTCGCTGTGCGGTGGGGCGTAACATGCGGGGAGTGTTCGGGAAATCGGGCGCGACCGGCGATAACAGGCGAAAGGTCGGGCATATGGGCAAGGGACTCCTGTCGGGTGTTGCATGGGGCGCGCTTGTGAGCGTGGTGGTTCTGGGTGGTGCGTCGGTGCTGGTGCCCGTGCCCGAGGCGGAAGTGGCGGCCGTCGAACCGGCGCCTGCGAACGGGTTGGAAGCGCCACAGGCGGATGCGGCGCCCGAGGCACCTGAGGCGGTGCCTGGGGAGGTCGCCGGGGCGCAGGTGGAGAGCGAACTGACGCCGCCGCCGGGATCGGAATTCGCCCGCGCGGGAGAAGACAGCCAGCCCGAGGCGCCGATGGCCGAGGAGAGCCCGGCGGCACCCGAGGTGCCGGTGCAGCCGGGCGCCGAGGTGGCGGAGACGCCCGCGCCCGACACCGCGCCCCCTGCGGTGCCGGAGATCGTGACCGAGGGTGTGCGGGTGCCGAGTGCGCCCGAGGTCGAGGACAGCGCTCCGGTGGTTGGCGGCAATGACGGTGCGGCGGCCGAGGCGCCGGAGACCAGCGGCCAGCCACAGGTTGCGGAAGCGCCAGAGGCCGGGGCCGCGCCCGAGGTGGCGGAGGTGGCCCCCGACGTGCCGCGCAGCACGCCGGAGACGGTTGGGGCAGAGGATGTGGCCGCACCGGCTAGCGCGAGCGAGGCAGTGGGCGCCGCCCAAGGCGAGGCGGCGCCTGTGGCGGCGGCCGAGGTGGCCTCGAGCGAGGCGCCCGAGCGTGCTGCCCCGGTGCAACCGGCGGGCACGGGAGAGACGGCCCCCGCGGTGGTGGCGGTTGCCCCGTCGGCCGGGGGCGAGGTGGTTTCGGGCACCGGTAGCGCACCTGCGGCGCGGGCCGGAACGGCGGATGTTGCGGCCGCGCCGGCCGCCGAAGTTGTGACCGGCACCGAACCCGCGCCCGCGGCGGAGAGCGCCGCCGCGGATGCGGTGGCCCCGGCAGCGCCCGAAGACGTCGCCAGCGCCGAGCCGGAGGCCCCGGCCGCGCCGGTTGAGCAGGAGGCCGCAGTGCCCGACTCTGCGCCGGAGGTGGTGGAGATCGTCGAGGTGGAGCCCGAGGCGGCCGAGCAGCCGTTGCCCGAGGCCGAGGCGCCGGTGGCGGAAACGCCTGCCGTGCCGGTGGCCCCGGAGGCCGCGAGCGATGCCCCGGCACCGACCCAGCCGGAGCGCGAAAGCCCGAGCCAGGTGGCCGAGGCCCCGGCCGCGCCCGAGGCGGAGCTGCCCGGCGCGCGGCGGGAGACCGAGCTTCCGGCCCAGCCCTCGGCGCCGCCTGCCAGCGTGCCGATCACCGAGCGCGAGCCCCGCACCGGGACGGGCGACGGCTTGCCGCGCAAGATCGTCACGGCGGGCGAGAGCGGCGGCGGCGTCGGCAAGCGGGTGGTGCCGCTGACCGAGCGCAACAAGCCGGGCCGCCTGCCCGTGGTCGGCGCCAGCGCAGAGGCCGAGGCCGAGGCCCCGGCGCTCTCGGCGCTGGCGGCGAATGCGGCGCCCTTCACCAACCCGGAGGCGCGGCCGCTCGTCTCTGTCATCCTGCTCGACGTGGGCGACCAGGGGCTCGACCGGGCTGCGCTGACGGCGATCAACTTTCCCGTCACCTTCGCGGTGGACCCGACGGACCCGGGCGCGGCGGAGATCGCCCGTGGCTACCGCGATGCGGGCTTCGAGGTTCTGATCCTGCCCACGGGATTGCCGCAGGGCGCCACACCGCAGGATCTCGAGACGACACTTCAGAGCTACTTCGGGCGTTTCCCCGGCGCGGCGGGCCTGCTGGCCAGCGATGACGACGGGGTGACGCGGAACCCGGCGCTGGCACGGCAGCTGCTGGCCATCGCCGGCGACAGCGGGCATGGGCTGGTGTTTCTCGACAGCGGGCTCAATTCGGCTCTGCGGGGCGCGGAGAGCGCGGGGCTGCCCTCGACGCTGGTCTGGAAGCAGCTGGACGCCGCGGGCGAGGACGCGGGCGGGATCGGCCGGGCGCTGGACCGCGCGGCCTTCCGCGCCGGGCAGGAGGGCGAGGTCGTGGTGATGGGCAGCACCCGGAGCCAGACGGTGACGAGCCTGCTCGACTGGGCCGCAGGAACCAAGGGGCAGGGCGTGGCGCTGGCGCCGGTGTCGGCGGTGTTGATGCGGTAGGGCGCCGGTTGGTGGGCAGGATTGCCCACCCTACGGGGTGTTTCGAGGCCGGCGGAAGCCTAGCGCTTACGCGTTGCCGCGGCGGGTGAAGCGGGCGGCGTCGTCGGCGGCGGCCTTGATCGCCTTGGACTTGTTCACCGTTTCCATGAACTCGGCCTCGGGGTCGCTGTCGAAGACCACGCCGCCTCCGGCCTGGATGTAGAGGGTCTCGTCCTTCAGGACGGCGGTACGGAGGGCGATGCACATGTCCATGTCGCCGTCGGCTGAGAAGTAGCCCACGCCGCCACCGTAGACGCCGCGCTTTTCGGGTTCGAGCTCGTCGATGATCTCCATCGCACGCACCTTGGGGGCGCCGGAGACCGTGCCGGCGGGCAGGCCCGCGAGCAGGGCGGAGAGGGCATCCTCGCCGTCATTCAGCTGGCCGACCACGTTGGAGACGATGTGCATGACGTGGCTGTAGCGCTCGACGATGAATTCCTCTGTCGGGCGGACGGTGCCGATCTTCGCCACGCGGCCCACGTCGTTGCGGCCTAGGTCGAGCAGCATGAGGTGCTCGGCCAGTTCCTTCTCGTCCGACAGCAGGTCGGCCTCGAGCGCGCGGTCCTCTTCCTCGTTGGCGCCGCGCTTGCGGGTGCCGGCGATGGGGCGGATGGTGACCTCGCCCTCGCGCAGGCGCACCAGGATCTCGGGCGAGGCGCCGATGACCTGGAAGCCGCCGAAGTTGAAGAAGAACATGAACGGCGAGGGGTTGGTGCGGCGAAGCGAGCGGTAGAGCGCGAAGGGCGGCAGGGAGAATTTCTGCGACCAGCGCTGCGAGGGTACGACCTGGAAGATGTCACCCGCGCGGATATAGTCCTTGGCCTTCTCGATCGCGGCCTTGTAGCCCTCGCGGGTGAAGTTGGAGACGGGCTCGGGCGTTTCATGCGCGGCCTCGAGCTCGCGGCTTTCGCCTGAGAGGCCACGGTCGAGGTCGCGGAGCGCGTCCATCACCCGCTCGGCGGCTTGGGCATAGGCGGCGCGGGCGGAGAGGCCCGAGCTGGTGAAGGCGGGCGAGACGAGGGTGACCTCGCCCTTCACGCCGTCGAGCACGGCGACCACGGTGGGGCGCATCATCACCGCGTCGGGCAGGCCGAGGGGATCGGGGTTCACGTCGGGCAGGTGCTCGACGAGGCGGATCATGTCGTAGCCGAGGTAGCCGAAGAGGCCGGCGGCGGCCGAGGGCAGATCGTCGGGCAGCTCCATCCGGCATTCGGCGAGCAGGGCGCGGAGGCTGTCGAGCGGCGCGCGCGCGTCGTCCTCCCAGGCCTGGCCGTCGAAACGGGCCTGGCGGTTGATCCGGGCGCTCTCGCCGTGGCACTGCCAGATCAGGTCGGGCTTGAGGCCGACGATGGAGTAGCGGCCGCGGACCTCGCCGCCGGTGACTGACTCCAGCATGAAGCTGTCTTCGCGGGCGCCGGCGAGCTTGAGCATGAGCGACACCGGCGTGTCGAGGTCGGCCGCGAGGCGGGTGTAGACGACCTGGTTTTCACCGGCCTCCCAGGCGCGGGCGAAATCGTCAAAGCTTGGGGCGATGCTGCTCATTGGGTCGGGCTTCTGCTGCGGGCGGATTACTGCGTGGCGATCTGGGCGTGAACCTGGGCCAGCGCGCCGTTGTCGATGCTCACCCCGGCCTGGTCGGCGAGGGCCTCGGCGAAGTAGGAGTAGAGATCGACGGAGATAGACTGGGTGGCCTGCTGCGACAGGAGCTGCGAGAGCAGGGCGATGCGCTCGTTCTCGGGGTCGGGTGCTTCGATGCTGCCCAGTTGCACGAGGTAGACGTTGCCGAAGCCCTCGAGGATGGCGAGGCCGCCCTCTTCGAGCTCGAAGGCGGTCGTGATCAGCGCCGGCGGCGTGCCGTCGATGAACCCGTCACGGGTGAGGCCGTTGGCCTCGTCCACCGGGGCCTCGGAGGCGGACAGCGCGGCGCCGGCCTCGACCTGG